>DAHUZS010000045.1 GCA_027315045.1 Acidimicrobiaceae bacterium | reverse complement strand
TCGCCGATGATGTTGTGCTGGATCTCGCTTGTGCCCGAGAAGATCGTCCCGGCTCGGCTGCCGAGGAAGGCCTGCTGCCAGCGGTCGGTGCGGTAGCCGGGACCCTCGGGCCGGATCATCCCCTGGGCGCCGAGCAGGTTGATCGCGATGTTGCCGAAGCGCTTGTGGTACTCGGACCAGAAGAGCTTGTTCACGCTGGCCTCGGGGCCGGGCTCCCGCTTGGCCGCCAGGGCGGAGAGCAGGCGCAGGCCCGAGTAGCGCATGAGCTCGACCTGGGTGTAGGCCCAGGCCAGGTCCTGGCGGAGTAGCGGGTCGGTGTCGGCCGACTGCTTGCGGGCGGTGTCGACGAGGTCCCAGAACTCCCGTTCGTAGCGGAGGTGCTGGGTGGTGGCCCGCCCGCCGCGCTCGTTGCCCAGGGTGGTCATCGCGACCCGCCAGCCGTTGTTCAACCCGCCTATCACGTTGAACAGCGGGGCCCGGGCGGCGTCGATGAACTCCTGGCAGAACCCGCTCGCCCCCGACATTTGGCGCAGGGGTCGCAGGTCGATTCCGTTGCTCGACCCGTCGTCGCGCTTCATGGGGACGAGCACGTAGGACAGGCCCCGGTGCTTGGGGGCCTCGGAGTCGGTCCGGCAGAGGATGAAGATGGTGTTGGCCCGGTGGGCACCCGAGGTCCACACCTTCTGACCGGTGATGACGACCTCGTCGCCGTCGACCTCACCGCGGGTCTCGACGCCGCCCAGGTCCGAGCCGTGGTCCGGCTCCGAGACCCCCTGGCAGTACTGGTCGGTGCCGTCGATGATGCGCGGGAGGAAGTGCGCCCGCTGCTCGTCGGTGCCGTGCACGATGATCGACGGACCGACTAGGGACTCTCCCATCCCCCTGACGACGCGGGGCATGCCGGCCGCGTCGAACTCCTCGTTCAGGACCGCCATCTCGACTCCCGAGAGGCCCCGACCACCGACTTCCGTCGGCCATTGGGGGCAGATCAGACGCTCGTCGGCGAGGGCCGCCTCCCACTCGCGCCACGCCTCGACCCGGCTCTCCGACTCCGGCTCGGCCAGGCCGGCGTAACCGGCCATCTCGTCCTCACCGGCGAGTTGCTCGATGCGGTGCTCGGACAAAAAGGTCCTGATCTCGTCCCGGAATGTTCGGAGCTCGGGACCGAGGTCGAGTTCCATGTCCCCCCCTTTCGCGGTGGTGCCCCGAAATTAGCCTGCCAACGCCGATCGCACACCTGGGCCCGGTCCTGGTGAGCGGGGGTGGGAACGGTTTCGCCCCGCCGGCGGGACACCCCGGCTGAGCTGGGGTGGAAGCGGCGCTGTCCGGTGGCCCGGCGTCGGCCGGGCGACCGGAGCGCGGCACCAGGGCCAAAGAGTCGGTCCGACCGACCCAGGGGCCCGATCAGGCGAGTGCCCAGACCACGAGTGGCCGCCTGTGCCGGCCGACCCTGGGGACGTCCGAGGCATCCTTGGGACGCGCCGTCCACGTGCCAGGATCGGGCGGCGTGGCACAGAGGAGACGGCGCCCGGTCGACTTCACCGGGAGCTTCGGGACGACCTGGAGGTACTGGCGGGTCACGGTCCGCTCCAGCCCGAGACACCCGACCCGGCGAGTTCCCACACCACGAGCGGCCGCCCGGCCTACGGGATCTCGGTCCCCGACCGGCGTCGCCTGGTCCGCTGGTGGCTCTCTGTCCACAGGGGTCCTCTCCCGAGCAGGTCTTCACGACGCTGCAGAGCCTCCTCGGAGGCCAGTCCTACGAAGAGAAGACACTCGGCTGCATGCTCATAGAGGAGCGTCCGGAGGTGCGGGCACTGGCCTCGCCCGGGCAGGTGGTGGCGTGGTTGGAGGACCTGCGCGGTTGGGCGGAGGTCGACTCGCTATGCCAGAGCATCTTCTCCTCCGAAGAGCTGCGCGGCCATTGGGCCGCATGGCGCGGCGCGATCGCCGGTCTGAGCCGGAGCCCGAACTCGAACAAGCGCCGGGCGTCGTTGGTGCTCCTGACCGGCCCGGTTCGCCAGTCGAGCGACGAACCGGCTCGAACTCGCCATCGCGGTCGTCGGCCGGGCGTTGAGCGAGCGGGATCCCCTCGTCACAAAGGCCGTCTCCTGGCTCCTTCGGGCCCTCACCAGGCACCACGCCGAGACGGTGGCGCAGTATGTCGACGGCCACGCCGCGGACCTGGCCCCGCTCGCGTTGCGGGAGACCCGCACCAAGCTGCGGACGGAACGAAGCGCGGCCGCGAACCGGGACGATCGGGCAGGTCGGAGGCTGGTTCGTGCCGGTCTGTTAAGGGTCCAGCCGGGCCGAGGCGGTCCCCGACAGGACCCGGTCCCCGGCCTCGTTCACCGTGACGACCGAGAACTTGGCCACCTTGCCCTGATCGGTGTCCTCGATCGCCTCGACCGTGGCCGTCGCCGTCAGGGTGTCCCCCGGCCATACCTGCTTCTCGAAGCGAGCGCCGTAGGAGAGGAGGCGTCCGTCGCCCGCCCAGTCGGTGAGCAGCCGCCCGGTCAGACCCATGGTCAGCATGCCGTGGGCGAAGACCGTGGGGTAGCCGGCGCTCTTGGTCACGTAGACCTCGTCGGAGTGCAGGGGGTTGTAGTCCCCCGACGCCCCCGCGTACTGGACGATCTGGGTCCGGGACAGGTTGGTGGCGACGACCTCGCTGCGAGCGTCGCCGACCTTCAGCGTCGATGCGGAAAGTGCCATTGCTGCTCCTAGCTTCTCTGGGCCGGACCGCTCGTCCGGACCCCGACGCCCCGGGTCGTGATCACCAGGTTCCCCTCCGCATCGTGCCATTCGGTGATGCTCTCGCTGAACACGAGATGCCCGGAACGACCCTCCCGCTCCCAGGTCTTCCCCTCCTTGTTGGTCGGGGTGAGCACGTCCCCGGGCCGGAGGGGCCGGTGGTACTCGAAGTGCTGCTCGGCGTGGAGACCGACGCCCCCGCCGCCTCGCCGCCCCCCGCCGGCACCCTCGGCCGTCGGCTCGGGCGGGGCGGCGCCGGAGCCCGACGGGCCCTTGCCCGAGCCGAACCAGAACTGCCCGATCCTCGGTCGCAAGAAGTAGTCGGGGTTGAACTGCGCGCTGGCCTGGATGAAGGTCGGCGGGGCGATGACGCCACCCACCTCGGTCGAGCTGGCCGCGTCCTGGTCGTAGTACACCGGGTTGGGATCGCCGACCGCCCGGGCGAACATCATGATGTGCCCGGCCTCGACCGGGAAGCTCCACTCCGCCATCTCCCACCTCCTCGCGCGCCGGACCGCGGACGAGGACCGGCGTTGGCGGCCAGGCTAGCCCGCGGCCGCCAAACGTAGAATTGGTGAAAGCCGCGCAGCCGAAGCGTCGGTGCCTCGTCGGAGGGGAGGGCACGTGAAGAGTGCCGATTTCGCCCAGATCGTGTCGGTGACCCGCGAGTTCGTCCGGGACCGGGTGGTCCCGGCCGAGAACGAGATCGAGGAGCACGATGCCGTCCCCGACGACATCAGGCAGCGCGCCAAGGACATGGGCCTCTACGGGTTCGCCATCCCCGAGGCCTACGGGGGCCTCGGTCTGAACCTGGAGGAGGAGGTCCAGCTGGTCTTCGAGCTGGGGTACACGACCCCGGCCCTGCGCTCGATGTTCGGGACCAACAACGGCATCGCCGGCCACGTGCTCTTGGAGGGCGGGAGTGAGGCCCAGAAGAAGGAATGGCTGCCCAAGCTGGCCAGCGGCGAGGTGACCGCCTCGTTCGCCCTGACCGAGACCGAGGCCGGCTCGGACCCCGCCACCCTCACGACGAGCGCGGTGGCCGACGGCGACACCTGGGTGCTGAACGGCTCCAAGCGCTATATCACTAACGCCCCGATCGCCGACGTGTTCATGGTCTTCGCCCGGACCAACCCGCAGGCCAAGGCGACCCGGGGCATCTCCACGTTCCTCGTGCCCCGTGACGTCCCCGGGCTCACCGTCGGGCCCAAGGACGCCAAGATGGGCCAGTCCGGGGCCTGGACCTCGGAGGTCTACTTCGACGAGGTCCGGGTTGACGCGCCGGCGGTGGTCGGCGAGCAGCAGGGGATCGACCAGGGCTACGCCACCGCGATGCGCTGTCTGGCCCACGGGCGGGCCCACATGGCCGCCTGCTGTGTGGGGCTGGCCGGCCGGTTGGTGGACGAGTCGGTGAGCTACGCCCGGGAGCGCCGCCAGTCGGGGCGGCCCATCGCCAGCTTCCAGTTGATCCAGGGCATGATCGCCGACTCGGTTACCGACTACATGGCCGGCCGGAGCCTCACCCTGGAGGTCGCCCGGGCCTACGACGCCGGCACCGACCGCAAGCTCGGGCCGTCGACGGCCAAGTACTTCTGCTCCGAGATGGTCGGCCGGGTGGCCGACCGGGCGGTGCAGATCCACGGGGGCGCCGGGTACATGCGCGGCGTGGCCGTCGAGCGCTTCTATCGGGACGCGCGGCTGTTCCGCATCTTTGAAGGGACCAGCCAGATCCAGCAGGTGATCATCGCCCGGGCCGCCCTCGGGTCGGCGGCCGACGGCTGAGCCACGCGGGGCGCCCGCGGGCTACCCGGTCGCCTCGAAGACGGCGGCGATCCCCTGGCCGCCCCCGATGCACATGGTCTCGAGACCAAAACGGGCCCCGCGGCGCTCCATCTCCCGCACCAAAGTGGCCAGGATGCGCCCGCCGGTGGCGCCGATCGGGTGGCCGAGCGAGATGCCCGAGCCGTTCACGTTCAGCCGCTCGAAGTCCGCCTCAGCGAACCCCCACTCGCGCGTCACCGCCAGGACCTGGGCGGCGACCGCCTCGTTCAACTCGATCAGGTCGATGTCGGCCATGCTCAGGCCGGCCCGGTCCAGGGCCTTGGCGACCGCCGGCACTGGGCCGATGCCCATGGTCGCCGGGGGGACGCCGGCGACGGCCCACGACCGGAGCTTGACCAGGGGCCGCAGGCCCAGATCACTGGCCCGCTCGTGGGTGGTGACGATGCAGACCGCCGCCCCGTCGTTCTGCCCGCTGGCGTTCCCGGCGGTGACCGTCGCCGCCGGGTCCTCGGCCAGCCGGACCGGGCGGAGCCGGCCGAGCGATTCGAGGGAGGTGTCGGCGCGCGGGTGCTCGTCGGTGTCGACGACCGTGTCGCCGCCGCGGCCCTTCACCACCACGGCGACGAGCTCGTCTTGGAATCGGCCCTCCTGTTGTGCCGCCACGGCCCGCTGGTGGGAGAGGAGCGACAGCTGATCCTGCTCGTCCCGGCCGATCCGGTATTCGCGCCGGAGGTTCTCGGCGGTCTCGATCATCCCCCCGGGCACCGGGTAGTGCTTGCCCCCGGCCGTCACCCGGCCCCGGGAGAGGCGGTCGAAGAAGGCCACGTTCTCCGCCCGGGCTCCCCAGCGCATCGACGTCGTGTAGTACTCGGTCTGACTCATCGACTCGGCCCCGCCGGCCAGCACCACCTCGGCCACCTCGGTCTGGACCTGCATGGCGGCGTAGAGGACCGCCTGGAGGCCCGAGCCGCACCGGCGGTCGAGCTGGAGACCGGGGACGCTCACCGGCAGCCCGGCGTCGAGGGCCACGGTGCGACCAAGCGCGACCGCCTCGCCGTTCGGGTAGCCCTGGCCCAGCACGACGTCGTTCACCGCTTCGGGGGCGATCCCGGTGCGGGCCAACAGCTCGGTCACCACCGTGGTGGCCAGGTCCTGGACGGGGACGTCCCGCAGCACACCGCCGAACCGCCCGACCGGCGTCCGCAGCGGCTCGCAGATCACCGCCTCTCGCATGGCTCCTCCTTCGTCGGGGCGGCCAGGCCGCCGCTCAGATGTGCCGTCCGCCGGTGACCTTGAGCACCGCGGTGATCGCCGGGGGGACCAGGCCTGGCTGGATGGCGTTGATCCGGACCCCGAGGTGGGAAAGCTCCTTGACTGCCGCCTTGGTCATCGCCCGATGCCGGCCGTGGCCGCGCGGTAGTCGGTTCGCCCGGGGGTTGCCGACCTTGCCCGAAATCGACGACATGTCGATGATCGACCCCGACCCCTCTCCCCCATGACGGCGGCGGCGAACCGGGTGCCCAGCCGGGCGCCGAAGAGGTGGACGTCAATCTCCGCCCCGAAGTCCTTGACCGACCTTCTCCGGAGGGTGGCGTCGCGGTTCATGCCGGCGTTGTTCACCATGATGTCGAGCGATCCGTGGCGTGCGAGCACCGGCGCCGACCAGGGCCTCGACCTCGGTTTGGGAGGTGACGTCGCAACCCTGCGCCCTCGCCTCGCCGCCGCCGACTCGGCCCGGGCCGCGTCCAGGTCGCCGGTCACGACGCTCGCCGCCTGGTCGACGGACGCCCGGGCGATGGCGGGGCCACCGCCCTGGGCGGCGTCGGTGACCACCACCGACCTGCTCTCGAGCAATCCCACCTGGCTCCTCCGTCGAGTCCGTCGCGCCGATCCGACGGCGGCAGGCGCCGCGCCGCCGGCGGGACCGAGCGTAGCGGTGGGCGCTGTGACAGAGTCGGGCCTCAGCGATCGAGGGGCAACGCGCAAGAGAGCAACGCGCAAGAGAAGGGAGGGGCCGGTGGCGCGCTACGCCGATTGTCCAAGCGTGGAGGTGTCGGCCCACGTCGACGCCGGGTCGGCCTTCGTGTGGGCACTCCTGTGCGACGTGAACCTCCCGGCCCGTTTCTCCACCGAGTTCCTCGGCGCCGAGTGGCTCGACGGCGCCACCGTCCCGGCCCTCGGCGCCCGCTTCCGGGGCAAGAACCGCCACGTGGCGGTGGGCGAGTGGGAGACGGTGAGCGTGGTGACGGCGTGCGAGCCCGAGCGGGTGCTCGAGTGGAGCGTCGGGGACCCGGGACGCCCCGCGGCGGTGTGGCGGTTCGAGATCGAGCCTGACGGCGCCGGGGTCGTGCTCCGTCAGCGGGCTACGATGGGCCCTGGCCGTTCCGGCCTCAGCGCGGCCATCGAAGCCGCGCCGGAGCGGGAGGAACAGATCGTCGGCCGCCGGCTGGAGGAGTACCGCACCAACATGGCGGCCAACCTGGAAGGGATCCAAGACCTGGCCACGGGCACCGGCCCGGTTCCCGAGGGCTGATCGGCCGGGGCGGGGAGGACGAGATGGCCCTCCGGGTCGGGATCGTGGCCGGTGGCTCCCTGCCCGAGGACGCCGCGTTCGTCGAGGAGGCCGAGCGCCTCGGGGTCGACTCGGTCTGGGCCCCGGAGGCCTGGGGCTACGACGCCCTCACCCCGTTGGCCTTCCTGGCCGCCAGGACCTCGCGGGTGCGCCTCGGCACGGCCATCGTGCAGCTGGGCGCTCGCACCCCGGCGGCGCTGGCCATGGCGGCCCTGTCGCTCCAGCGCCTCTCGAAGGGACGGTTCGTGCTCGGGGTGGGCACGAGCGGTCCCCAGGTGATCGAGGGCTGGCACGGCGTGGCGTTCGACCGGCCGATCCGACGGACCGAGGAGACGATCGAGATCGTCCGCCTCCTCGTCTCGGGGGGCCGATCGGACTATGAGGGCCGGCACTACCGCCTGCCGCTCCCCGGTGGCGAAGGCCGGGCCATCCGCTCGTCGGCCCAGCCGGCGAGCGTCCCGATCTACGTCGCCTCGCTCGGCCCGGCCAACCTGGCGCTGACCGGCCGGCTCGCCGACGGCTGGATCGGCACCGGCTTCATGCCCGAGAGCGCCGAGGCGTTCTTCGAGCCGATCCGGCAGGGCGCCGCCTCGGCCGGCCGGAGCCTGGCCGATCTGGACCTGACGGTCTCGGCCAGCATCGAGTTGACGACCGACGTCGAGGGGGCGGCCCGTCGGCACGCCCGGGGCTACGCCTTCACGTTCGGCGCCATGGGCAGCGAGACCCACAACTTCTACAACGACGCCTTCGGCCGGCAGGGCTTCGCCGACGACGTGGCGGCGGTGGCCCAGCTCTGGCGGGCCGGGGAGCGCGGGGCCGCCGCCGACCGGGTGCCGACCGAGATCGGCCTGCGCACCAACCTCCTCGGCACCCCCGAGATGGTGCGGGAACGGCTCCGCCGCCACCGGGACGCCGGGGTGGGAACGCTGCGGGTCGGGGTGCCCGGGGCGGACCGCACGGCCCGCCTGGACACCCTGGGGACGCTGCTCGACCTGGTCGCCGAGGTTAACGCCGAGCCGGGCTGAGGCCGGCCCCGGGGCCGCTCAGGCTGCGGCGCCCTCGGCGTGGGAGATCCAGGTCTCGTACATCTCGGCGTAGCGCCCGCCCGCCTCGACCAGCTCTTCGTGCGAGCCGACCTCGACGATGCCGCCCTCGTCGACGACGACGATGCGGTCCGCCTTCATGGCGGTGGTGAGCCGGTGGGCGATGAGGATGGCCGTGCGGCCCTCGAGCAGCACGTCGAGGGCCCGCTCGATCTTGCTCTCCGAGAGCAGGTCGAGGTTGGAGGTGGCCTCGTCGAGCACCAGGACCCGGGGATGGGCGACGAACGCCCTCGCCAGGGCGATGAGCTGGCGTTCCCCGGAGGACAGCGACTGCCCGCGCTCGTACACGAAGGTGTTGATCTCCTCGGGCAGCCGCTCCACCACCTCCATGAGCCCGACCGTGCGGATGGCCTCGCGGACCTCGTCGTCGCTCACCTTGTCGCGGGCGAAGGCGATGTTGTCGCGCACCGTGCCGGCGAAGAGGAACGGCTCCTGGGGCACCACGCCCAGCTGCCGTCGCAGCGACTGCACCGAGTAGTTCCGGATGTCGTGGCCGTCGATGAGGACCCGGCCCGCCGTCGGGTCGTAGAAGCGGGTGACCAGTTTGGCCATCGTCGACTTCCCCGCCCCAGTTGGCCCGACGAACGCCACCGTCTCCCCGGAGCGGATGGCCAGGTTGATGTCGCGAAGGACCGGGGTGTCGGGGTCATAACCGAAGGTCACGTTCTCGAAGGTGATGTTCCCCTCGATCGGGGGCAGGTCGGGGGCCCCGTCGTTCTCCGGCACGCTCGGGGCCAGCCCGAGCAGGGTGTTGAGCTTGATGACCGACGACTGGCCCTGCTGGTAGGTGTTGTATTGCTGGACCAAGAGCGTGATCGGCTGGAGGAACCGGTTCAGGTACAAGATGAACGCGGTCAGGGCCCCGAGGGACAGCTCGTGGTGCAGCACCATGGTTCCGCCCACGCCGAGCAGGACCACCTGGCCGAGGAACGACAGCATCTGGGTGCTGGGGCCGTAGACGGCGTTGATCTGCGCCGTGTAGATGTTGGCGTCTCGGTACCGCCCCACGACGTTGCGGTGGTGCACGACGTTGTGGCGCCGGCGGTTGTGGGCGGTCACCACCCGGATCCCGTGCAGGTTCTCCGACAGGTCGGCGAGCACGTTCGCGATCCCGTCGCGCACTCGCTGGTAGCCGGTCTCGGAGGCCACCCGGAACCACAGGGAGAGCCCGGTCAACACCGGAACCACCACCAGCACGGTGATCAGCGCGAGCTTGACGTTCAGGGCGAAGAACACGGCGGTGATCACGATCATCGTGAGCCCCTGGACGGCGAAGCTGGCCAGGCCGTCCTGCAGCAGCTGCTGGAGGTTCTGGATGTCGCTCGTCATGCGGGTCATGATCACGCCCGCCTTCTCCTCGGTGTAAAAGTCGAGCGACATCCGCTGGAGATGGGTGAACACCTTGACCCGCAGGTCGTTCAACGCCTTGGCGGCCAGGCGGCCGGTCGAGCGCACGTAGCCGTTCTGGGACCCGGCGCTGATGGCCGTGGCGATCAAGAAGATGATCCCGTAGAGGATGACCTTTCCGAACACCCCCGAGGTCCGGTGGGTAACGAGTGCCGCCTCGATGACGTTGGTGCCCTTGTCGATGAGGAGCGGGCCGGCCTGGTTGGCCAGGCTGACCATGGCGACGAACCCGAAGGTCACGAGAGCGAGCATCCAGTGCTGGGCCAGCAGGCTCCGCAGCGTCAACGGCCGGCGGTCGGCCTCGGACATCTGGTAGCTGAACTGGGCCGTGGGCTCGGGGTGCTCGGGCTCCTTGTCGAGCAGCAGGTTGACTCCGTCTTGGAGCTCGGGGGGGATCCCGGCGAAAGGGAGACCGTTGCCCGGGTTGCCCGGCGAGCCCCCGGGCCGGCCGCCCATCATGCCGCCGCCGCCCATCATGCCGCCGCCCCACGCCATCAGAGATCCTCTCCCGCCCACGTGCCGTTCGGTTCGGGGTTCATCCCGAACCCGGCCAGCCCACCGGCCCCGTCGCGCCCTTCGCCGTCGGTGCCCAGTCGAGCCCCGTCCTCCCGCTCGCCCTGGGCCAGGACCTCGGCGTAGAGCGGGACCGTGGCCATGAGCTCGGCGTGGGTGCCGTCGGCCACGATGCGGCCGTTCTCCATCAGGAGCACCCGGTCCGCGAGGCTGATCGTCGACAGCCGGTGGGCGATGATCAGCGTGGTGCGCCCCTTCATCAGCTCGCGCAGCGCGCCGTGGATGGTCAGCTCCACCTGGACGTCGATGGCACTGGTGGCGTCGTCGAGGACCAGGATCGGCGGGTTCACGAGGAGCGTCCTCGCGATGGCGATCCGCTGGCGCTGGCCGCCCGAGAGCGTGTACCCGCGCTCGCCGACGACGGTCTCGTAGCCCTCGGGGAGCTCCCGGATGAACTCGTCGGCGCCGGCGGCCTTGGCCGCCGTGACGATGTCGTCGAGGTCGGCGTTGGGGGCTCCGTAGGCGATGTTGTCCCGGATCGAGACCGAAAAGAGGAACGGCTCGTCGAGCACGATGCCGACGTTGCCTCGGATGCTGGCCAGGGTCAGGTCCCGGACGTCCTTGCGGTCGATCAGCACCTGGCCCCCGGTCACGTCGTAGAAGCGGGCCAGCAGCCGGGCCGCCGTGGACTTGCCCGACCCGGTCCTCCCGACCAACGCCACCGTCTCGCCCGGAGCCAGGTGGAGGTCGAAGTCGTCGAGGACGAGGGGGTTCTCGTCGAGGTACTTGAACTTGACCGAGTCGAACCGGACGTCGCCGCGGCAGTCGACCAGGTCGACCGCGCCCGGCCGGTCGACGATCGTCGGCTGCTCGTCGAGGATCTCGTAGATCCGCTGGGACGAGGCGGCGGCGCGCTGGCTCATCATGATGATCTGGCCGAGCATCTGGAACGGGGCCTGCAGCATGACGACGTACAGGCTGAACGAGATGATGGCGGCGACCGGCATGCGCCCGCCCAGGGCGAGCCAGCCGCCGAACATGAGGATCAGGGCCAACCCGATCTGGGGGAGGTTCTGGACCGTCGGCGTGAAGCTGGCCCGGATGTCGGCGTCCTTCACGTAGGACCACTGCAGCCGGGTCGTCGACTTGGCCAGCGTGGTCAGCTCGCGCTGCTCGGCGGCGAAGGACTTGACCACCCGGACCCCGTTGGTGTTCTCGTCGACGATCGTTGCCACGTCGGCCAGACGGGCTTGGATCAGCCACGACACCGGGAAGATCCGCTTTCGCATCTCGACGCCGATGAAGTACACGAAAGGCATCGGGATCATGGCCACCAGGGCGAGGAGAACGTTGATCGACAGCATGTAGCCGAAGGCCACGAGGGCCACGCTGCACTGCACGAGGATCGAAGGCGCAAAGGTGAGGTACATCTGCACCGACCGGATGTCGGAGTTCGCCCTCGAGATCAGCTGTCCCGACTGGACCCGGTCGTAGAAGGGGAACGACATCTTCGAGAGGTGCGTGTACATGATGTTGCGCAGGTCGAATTCGATCTCGTACGCCGTGCGCATGAGGAAGTAACGCGAGATATAGCCGGCGATGCCGACCCCGACCGCCAGCACCAGCATGATCACGATGTAGCCACGCAGCCCGGTGCGGTGGAAGACGACCGCGTTCTGGATCGCGTCCTGGAGGATCTTGGGGATCTGGACCTGGATGACCAGGCCGACGAAGGAGAGCACGAGCGAGGTGATGAACATCCGCTTGTGCGCGAACACCACCGGCATCGCCCGGCGGAGCCAGGACTTCTCCCGGTCCGGGTCAATGCCCGCCTTCGGGGCCCGGTATTGGGGCGTGGTGGCCATCGGTTCGAAGGTCGAAGACTCGACGAACTCGCCCTCGGTCGGCGGCGCTTCGGCCGGGCGGCGGGAGAGGATGGTCACTTCTTGGCCCTCGCGGCGCGGTAGAGCACCATGGCGTCGTGCCAGTGGGACAAACAGGAGAGCGCCCGGGCCGAGCCCTTGGCGCCCAACCCCGAGGAGATCTGCTCTAAGCGGCCGTTGACCGCCTCGTCGGCCGATGCCAGCACGCTCAGGCCCTCGGTGGTCAGCTCGAGCGAGACCCGTCGGCGGTCGTCCTCCCGATGGGTCCGTTCGACCAGGCCCCTCGTCACCAGTCCGTCGATCACCGCGGTCACGCTCGGAGGCCGCACCGCGAGGCGTTCGGCCAACGCCGAGGACTGGGCCGAACCCTCGGCCAGAATGCTCAGGATCCGGTATTGGGAGATCGACAGGTCCACCGTGGTCAGTCCCAGCTCGACCTGCTTGGCGAGCCAGGCCGCGGTCCGCCCGGGGCTGTAGGTCCTCTCCGTGGGATCCAGCTGTTCGACACTCACATTATTAGAGTATCTAACAGACCCCGTCTGGGGCAAGCCCGGACGGACGGCAACGACCGGCCCGGACCGGGCGGTGTTGTTCGCGGCCCGCTGCACGGCGATACTTGGCCCGAGCTCGAACACAACGGGAGGGCAGATGAGAACTCGGGCGGCGATTTGCCATGAAGAGGGGACTCCGTGGGTCACCGAGGAGATCGAGATCGACGAACCCCACGCCCATGAGGTGCAGGTGCAGGTGGCCTACGCCGGCCTCTGCCACTCCGACGAGCATCTCCGGCTCGGCGCCATGACCGCCCCGCCCGAGGTGCTCGCCCTGCTCGGGCTGACCTCGATGTTCCCGACGATCGGCGGCCACGAAGGTTCCGGGGTGGTCACCGCCGTGGGGCCCGAGGTGGCCAACGTGGCGGTCGGGGACCGGGTCGCGGTGGCCTTCATCCCGTCCTGTGGGACCTGCCACTGGTGCGCCTCGGGACGCCAGCACCTCTGCGACCTCGGCATGTACACCCTGGCCGGGCCCATGATTTCCGATGGCACCTGGCGCCATCACCTGGGTGACGTCAACTTGGGCCGGATGACCCAGCTCGGCACGTTCTCCGAGTCGATGGTGGTGAACGAGGCGTCGTTGGTGAAGCTGGCTCCCGATGCCTCGCTCAAGGCGGCCGCCCTGATCAGCTGCGGGATCTCGACCGGGTTCGGCTCAGTGGTCGACCGGGCCAGGGCCCGTCCGGGCGAGGTGGTCGTGGTCGTGGGGTGCGGCGGCGTGGGGTCGGGTGCCCTGCAGGGGGCCCGGTTGGCCGGTGCCCGTGCGATCGTGGCCGTCGACACCGTCCCCTTCAAGGTCGACCAGGCCAAGCGGATCGGCGCGACCCACGGCGCCGCGTCCATGGAAGAAGCCATGCCGCTCGTGGCCGAGATCACCCAGGGCCGGATGGCCGACGTCGTGGTGCTGACCCCAAGCACCCTGACCGGCGACCTCATCGCCCCGGCGTTGGCGCTCGGGTCCAAGGACTCGAGGGTCGTGTGCACGGCCGTCGCCCCGATCACCCAGCAGGAGGTTCAGCTGAACCTGTTCGAGCTGGCGATGTACAACAAGTCCCTCCTCGGGACGGTCTTCGGCTCGGCCAGCCCGCGGGTCCAGGTCCCGAGGCTGCTCGCCCTCTACCAGAGCGGCCAGCTCGAGATCGACGAGCTCATCACCAAGGAGTACAGCCTCGACCAGGTCCAGCAGGGCTACGACGACATGCACGCCGGCCGGAACGTCCGCGGGGTCGTGAAGCTGGCCGGGGAAGCCTGATCGGGGTCGCCACCCCGGTCGCCGGCGCAGCCGACCCCGAGTCGGGTCGCTAGGAGGCGCGCGATGGCCGGGTCATGGTTCGAGACGGTGGCCGAGGCGGAGCGCCGCGCCCGGCGGCGGCTGCCGCCCTCGGTGTTCGGCGCGCTGGTGGCGGGGTCCGAGAAGGGCCTCTCGATGGCGGACAACATGGTCGCCTTCGGCGAGCTCGGCCTCGCCCCCCACGTGGCCGGGCAGGCGCAGAAGCGGGACCAGGCCACCACGGTGATGGGCGAACCGGTCTCGCTGCCGGTCCTGCTCTCGCCGACCGGCGTCCAAGCCGTCCATCCGGAGGCGGAGGTGGCCGTGGCCCGGGCGGCGGCGGCCCGGGGCACGGCCGTCGGCCTCAGCTCGTTCGCGTCGAAGCCCATCGAGGAAGTGGTGGCGGCCAATCCCCAGACCTTCTTCCAGGTCTACTGGAGCGGGACTCGTGAGCGCATCGCCGCCCGGCTCGAGCGGGCCCGCACGGCGGGCGCTGTCGGGCTCATCGCCACGCTCGACTGGTCGTTCTCCAACGGGCGGGACTGGGGCAGCCCCCGGATCCCCGAACGCCTGGACCTCAGGACCATGCTCCGGTTCGCCCCCGAGGTGGCGCGTCGGCCGCGTTGGCTCGCTACCTACCTTCGGACGAGGAGCCTGCCGACGCTCACCGTGCCCAACATGGCCGCGCCGGGCGAGCCGGCGCCGAGCTTCTTCGGCGCCTACGGGGAGTGGATGCAGACACCCCCACCGAGCTGGGATGACGTCGCCTGGCTGGCCGAGCAGTGGGCCGGGCCGTTCATGGTGAAGGGCGTGATGCGCCTCGACGACGCCCGCCGGGCCGCCGACGCCGGGGCCAGCGCCATCTCGGTCTCCAACCACGGGGGGAACAATCTCGACGGCACGCCGGCGACCATCCGTGCCCTGCCGGCTGTCGTCGAGGCGGTGGGCGACCGGGTGGAGGTCCTTCTTGACGGCGGTGTGCGCCGGGGGAGCGACGTCGTGAAGGCCCTGGCCCTCGGGGCCAAGGCGGTCATGATCGGCCGGGCGTACCTGTGGGGGCTGGCGGCCAACGGGCAGGCCGGGGTGGAGAACGTGCTGGACCTGCTGCGGGGCGGCATCGACTCGGCCCTCCTCGGCCTCGGTCGCTCCTCGGTCGACGAGCTGACGAGCAGCGACGTGGTGGTGCCCGAGGGCTTCGGGCGGATGCTCGGCCGGCCGGCCGAGGGCTCTGGCTGAACTACTCCGCCCCGGCCCGTCTCGACCGGGGCGGCGTCGCCCGACGACCGACCACCGCCGGAAGCAGCGGCCGGAGCGTGCGCGCCCGCCAGCACCCCCACCACACGCCGGCGCCGTACGCGAGGTCGTCGGCGGCCCGGGCGGCCACGTAGCGGAGCGGGTCGAGGGTGCGCGGGCGCGACCGCCAGTCTCGGGTCACGCTCACGCCCAGGGCGCCCAGCGCCACCAGCCGGAACCGGCCCAGCCGCCGCGAAAGGAGCGAAACCACCAGGAGCGGCCCCCAGACCCGGGTCACACCGGCCACCGTCGGGACCGCGGTGCGGGCCAGCCCGACCGCAGACAGCCGGGCGGCCACCTCGAAGGGACGGTC
>DAHUZS010000043.1 GCA_027315045.1 Acidimicrobiaceae bacterium | reverse complement strand
GGGCAGCAATCCGCTCATGTCGCTGACCGCGGCGTTGGCGAACACGATGGCCCCGTCGTCGCGGGTCACGACCAAACCGTCGGGCAGGTTCTCGATCACCTCGTCGAGGAGCTCGACGCCTTCGGGGTGGACGGTCTCGTCGGCGGTCTCGTCGGGCGCCGACGCACCCAGGCCGATTTCGGGGCCCCCGTCGGTCTCGGCCGACTCGTCGAAGACCGAGAACCCGAGGGACTCGGTCGGGTGCTCCTCGACCTCGACGCGGTCGTCGGGCCCGTAGAAGCTCGGGCCGCTCAAGGTGAGCTGGCCGCTGGCGACCTCATCGCCGAGGGCCTGGGTCAGACGCAGGAGGCCCAGCCGCTGCTCCTCGTCGAGCTCGGGCAGCCAGGTGTCGACGACCCCGAGGAGCCCGACCAGCTCGGCTCCCGCCCGGACGGGCACGGCGACACAGGCGAGCGATTCGTCCGCCGACTCGTCCTCGCCGAGGATCTCGGCGTTCCAGAACGGCTCGTTCCCCTGGGCACCGGGGCGCTCGAGGCACGACCGGGCGAGGGCGAGCACCCGCTCCCCGACGCCGGCCGAGCCGGCCTCCGCCAGCTCGAATCGCACGTCGCCCCTGGTCGAGATCACGAAGGCGCCCATGCCCATGCACAGGTCACGAGCGAGACGGACGGCCTCGATCGTCAGGTCCTCGGCATTACCCATGGGCGCAGACTACGAGGGGCCGGTCCCACGAGCGTCTTTCGAGTGTCCCGATTTTCGGCCCCGAAACGGTTCTGGCCAGGGACGGTCGGTGGACAGCGGTTCCGTACCGTTCCTGACTGTGTTCGTGTCCTATGTGCTGAGGGTGCGGCCCGAGGGGCTGCGAGACGGGCGGTTCAGTGGAGAGGTCGAGGCGGTGGCGACGGGCCAACGCTTCGCCGTCCGCTCCTTAGACGAGCTGTTGGCCTTCGTGCTCGAGACGATGACCGAGGGCTGGCTGGGCGGCTCGTGGGCGGTGGGGTCGTGAGCAGCCGACCGATCGAGCGGGCCACCGGGGTCCCGGCCGCCCTGGCCGTCGCCCGGACCCACCGGGCCGCGCTGGCCGCGGTCTCCGCAGACCGCCCGACGCCCGCACCGAGCTGGCGCTGGCTGGCCCTCGGTGACGGGCTGAGCGCCCTCGTGATCCTGCTCGTGGCGAGCAATCTGCTCCCGTCCCGGGCCGCCTCTGGTACCTCGATCGCCGACATCGTCCAGTTCGTCGTGATCTCGTGGGCCGCCCTGGCGGTCGTAGCGGGCGCGAAGCGGATCTACCCCCGGGCCACCCGTCGCATCGCCCCCGCGCCGGCCGACGACCTCGTCGGCCTGGAGGCGTCGATTGCCACCGCCGGCCTGTTGACGCTGGCCCTCGGTGCGCTGGCGCCGCCGTTGCTCCACGGACCGCTCGCGCCGGGCGCGGTGGCGGTGGCCTTCGGGGGGTGCGCCGTCGGGCTGCCCCTCGCCCGTGCGGCCGTGATCGCCACCCGGGCCCGGACGGTCACCCGACCGACACGGATCGTGGTGGTGGGGACCGGGACCATCGCCACCGACGTCGCCGGGCGCCTGACCCGGTCGCCTCACGTGGAGCTAATCGGGTTCGTCGACGACGAGCCGGTCGCCGGCCACCCGGTCCTCGGCGGGCTCGGTGACCTGCCGACCATCTGTTCGCGCACCGGGGTCGACCGGGTGGTCGTGGCCTTCAGCCGCTCCCATCCCGCCCGGACCACCGACATCCTGCGCTCCTTGGTCGGGAAAGTGGCCATCGACGTGGTCCCCCGGTACTTCGAGCTGACCGGGTGGGCGGCGAGCGTCCAGGACCTCGACGGGCTCGCGGTGATTAGCCTCGACGGCGGGGGCCCCGGACGGCTCGGCGCGCTGGCCAAGCGGGCCTTCGACCTTTTCGGGGCGTCCCTCGGCCTGCTCGTCCTCTCCCCGGTCCTGCTCGGTGCAGTGGTGGCGATCAAGCTCAGCTCGCCGGGTCCGGTGCTCTTCCGCCAGAGCCGGCTCGGGCGGCACCGGCAGCGCTTCGACATCTTGAAGCTCCGGACCATGCGCGAGCCCGACCCCTCCGAGGAGAGGGTCGAGCACCGAGCGCCGGGGCCGCTCGCCGAGCGGCCCGAGACTTCTCGACGGGTGACCGCGGTCGGCGCGCTGATGCGCCGCTTGGCCATCGACGAGCTGCCCCAGCTCATCAACGTGGTGCGGGGCGAGATGTCGCTCGTCGGACCGCGCCCGTTCGTCCCCGAGGAGTGCTCGGTCCTGCCCGAGTGGGTGGACCGGCGGTTCGAGATCCGTCCCGGGCTGACCGGACTGTGGCAGGTCTGCGGGCAGCACAACCTGCGTTTCGACGAGCTGTGCCGTTTGGATTGCCAGTACGTGGCCGGCTGGTCCTTCGACGGCGACGTGCGGATCCTGGCCCGGACGCCCGGCCGGCTGTTGCAGGGCAATGGCGGAGAGCCTCCCCGATGAACGCGACGCCGGCGAGGGGTGCGGGGTCGTCCACTGCTCTGGCGCGGGCGCCGGGGATGGCACGTCGACGGTGATGACGTAGCCCCGATGCCGGGCGGGCGCGCCGAGCCCGACGCTGCCGCCGGGGCGGGAGCCGTGAAGCGGCTCACCTCGCTCGCCGTGGCGCTGGTGGTCCTGTTCGGTGCGGCAGCGGCCGTGGTGCCCCTCGGACCCTCGGCGGCCGAAGGGGGCACTGTCGTCTTGATGGGGGACTCCCTGTTGGCCCAGGCGTCTGCGGACATCACGACCGGCCTGGCCAAGTTGGGGTTCAGCGTGGACTCGTCGGCCGCCTACCCGGGGGCCGGGCTCCTCGACACCCACATCAACTGGCTGGCCAAGGCGAGGCGCCTGATCGCCGAGGACCATCCGTCGATCGCCGTCGTCGAGTACGTCGGCAATTACGGGATCTACGGGGGCATCGCCGGCGTCGGGGTCTACACTCGCCCCTTCTACCGACGCTGGGAGGTCGCTGCCCAGCGACTCGAAGACGTCCTCTCCTCCGGCGGGACCACCGTGTACTGGGTCATCGGCCCCCCGGTGGCCCCCCGGGCGGCCGAGCGCGGGATCGAAGTGCTCGACCGGATCTACGAGAACCTCCATGCGCCAAGGACCCGGTCGGGCCGCCCCCCACTGATCGACGTCACCCCGGCGTTGACCGGGGGGACCGGGCGCTACACCCGGTTCAAGCCCGACGGGATGAAGGTCCAGGTCCGCCGGCGCGACGGGGTCCACTTCACCGACGCCGGGAAGGCCCTTTTCGCCCAAACGGTCATCGACGTGATCCGTTGATGCACCCCCTGGCCGCGGACGCGTTCAGGCCGGCGAGGTGGGCTCCTCCTCCGGGCTGAGGGCCGCCCGGGCTCGGAGCACCGAGCGCGACGGTGCCACCCCGAGATCGGCCAGCATCCGCTCGGCCCGGTCAAGCATCCCGAGCGCCCGCCGCCGGCTGCCCGAGCGGGCCAGGAGCTCAGTCGCCCGCAGGTAGTGATGCTCCTCGTAGGGGTCGGCTTCGATGAGCCGGTCCAGCAGGGCGAGCGCCTCTTGGAGGTGCTCGTGAGCCATCGCCTCGTCGAGGAGGAGGTCGAGGAGCTGGATGTGGAGCCGGGCGAAGGACTCGCGGTACCCGGCCGCCCAGTCGGCGTAGCGGTCGCCGGGCAAGAGCTCACCCCGGTACAAGAGGAGCGCCTCCCGGGCCAGCCGGGCCGCCTCCTCGGGGGGGGTGTCGCGACGGATGGCCCCCTCGGCCAGCTGGCAGAACTGTGCCACGTCGGTCAGGGCATCGGGGGCGAGGCGGATGAAGTTGTCGTCCCGTTCCAAGAGCTCGCCGCTCGCCGCCCGCACCCGCCACAGCACGTTGCGGAGCCGCCTCGTGCCCACGCCGGGTGCCGCGTCGGGCCAGAGCAGCTCGACCAGCTCCTCCACCGGGATCTTCCCGTGCAGCGCGACGATCTTGAGCCCTTGAGCGGCCAGGGAGAGCGGGAGCGAGACCGTCTCGCCGAAGCGGCGAACCGAGAACGATCCGAGCAGCGTGATCTCCCAGGGCGGGTACTCGACCCGCGAAGCGGGGCTGGCCACCACCATTGCCGGCGCGCCCGCCGAGACGGGGTCGGCGGCGCTCTGGCGCTCCTCGAGCAGTTGGCCGGCCACTGGGACGAGGGCCAGCTCCCGGCGGGCCAGTGCGGCCCAGCCCTGGGCGCCGAGGGGTTCAAAGGTCGAGAGGGCGGCGTGGAGGTGTTGTTCGGCCTCTTCGGGTTGCCCCGCCTCGCCGAGACGCACGCCCCAGGCCATCTCCACCCGGGCCGCGAGGAGCGGTCGGGTCGTGAGGGCGTCGCGGGCGTTGGCCAGGAACTCCACCGCGTCGGTGAGATCGTCGGCGGCGATCCCTTCGACCCACTCGGCCCACCCGGTCGGGACCGCCCCGGCCGAGCGGGCCTTGGTCACGACGTCGACGAACGGGGCCGAGTGCTGGCGGCGCCGGCCGAGCAGCATGATCTCGGCGGCGGCCGGGGCCAGGGTCGCCCGAACGGTGTCGTGGTGCGGGGTGGCCGCCTGCATGCCGACCTGGGGGACGGCATCGTCGTCGGCCGCCCCCAACCAGGCGAACGACGACGAGGGCCGCCCGCGCTGCAGTTCGAGATTGGCCAGCATGGTGAGGGTCCGGACCCTCGGGCCCCGCCCCACCTCCCCGGTCATCCCGAACAACCTCGCCGCGATCTCGAACGCCGCGTCATAGGAGCCATGCCCGGCGTTTGCCTCCGCCTGCACGCCGAAGGCCTGCGCCGCCAGGGTGTGCTGTTCGCAGCGCTCAGCCAGGTCGGCCGCCGCGCCGGCGTCGCGACCAGCCTCGCTGAGGTCGCCCCGCTCGAGGGAGACACAGGCCCGGAGGAGGGCCGGGACGGCCACGAGGGCCCGGTCGCCGACGGTGTCCGCGCAGTCTTCGATCCACTGGGCCCAGCGCAGAGCCGGTTCGAGGTGACCCTGGTGGATCAGGCTGCTGCCGATCACGAAGGCCAGTTGCGGCGACGCCGCGAACTCCTGGGTCTGGCCGATCAGGAGCGAGACCACCGAGACCAGGTCGATCGGGTGGTGGGTGCCGGAGCGACCCTCGAAGACGTCGGCCGCACCGAGGGCGGCCGACGCCAGCGCCTCGGCATGGCTGCTGACCGAGCGGGCCACCCGCACCGCCCGTTCGGCGACGTCGGCGGAGTCGTCGCTCGTGCCCATGAGGATCTGGCAGGCGACCGCGTCGACCAGCATGAGGACGGCTCGGTGGGGCGAGCTGTTCTCGCAGCGGGCGGCCGCGGCGCGCAGTTCCGAGGACAGCGCGAAGGAGACCTCGCCGGCCAGCCGAGTCCGGGCCCGTTGAAAGACGATCTCGCACGCGACCTTCTCGGAGACCGAGAAGTCCGAGGCCCGTTGGACGCAGACCTGGGCTCGGCCGACCTCGCCGACGCTCATCCACAGCGACGCCGCCCGGCAGAGGTGACGGGCGCTGGCGTCGTCGGTCGGCCCGTAGTCGGCCGCCATCTCCTCGTGGTGGGCAGCGGCGACCGAGTCCCCGCGATCGAGGGCGATCCGCGCACTCTGGGTGAACAGGCGGGCCACCGTCCCGTCGCGGCGGACCGTGTGCTGGGCAGCGTGGAAGGCGCTCCGCTCGATCTGGCCCCGTGCCGAGAAGGCCCGGGAGATGGCGGCCTGGGCCCGGAGGCGCAGCTCCTTCGGAACGGCCCAGAAAGAGCTGGCGCGGACGAGCGGATGGGCGAAGTCGAAGCGCTCGCCCCGCAGCGCCACGATGCCGGCCTTCTGGGCCGGGCGCAGCACCTCCATGCTGAGCCCGATGTCTTCCAGTGCCGCCTCGAGCACGCTCACCGGCAACCGCCCGGCGGACGCGGCGGCCAGCGCGAACCGGATGTCCTCGGCCAGCGAGGCGACCCGTTGTCCGAACGCGTGCACGAGGGCCTGGCCGAGCGGCAGGGGCTCGGGCAGGGGTCGCCACCCTTGGAGCTGTTCCTCGCCAAGCCGGTTGCACGCGTCGATCAGGGCGCTCGGGTTCCCGCCAGTCGCGCCGAGGAGGGCCGACATCACGCTCTCGACCGGGAGCTCCCCGAACTGTTGGAAGAGGAGGGTATTGGCTTGGGCCAGGTTGAGCCCCTCCAGACGATGCTGAGGCACCGGGACGGTCAGCTCGGGCGACGCCATGTGGGGGGTGTCCCGCCAGGCTAAGAGCAGCGCCACGGGGAGCTCAGCGAGCTCGCCCAGGACGGCCTGGCTCATCACGTTGGGGAACCAGCCGGGGAGCAGATGGCAGTCGTCGACGGCGATGAGGAGGGGGAGCTGGGCGTCGTTGAAGAGGATCCGCACCGCCCTGGCGGCGGCCTCGACCCCCGACGCGACCTGGGCCGGGCTGAGTTCGGGCACCGATGCGTCGCCCGAGGAGCCCAGCGGCACCGGCGCCTGGCTGAGCAGCTCGACCACCGGCTGCGGCCACTCCTGGGGCGGGGCGTCGCGGTCCTGGATGGACGTACCCCGCAGCCGGACCACGTAGAAGTCGCTGGCCCGGGCCACCCCGGCCTCGATCAGAGCGCTCTTGCCGACCCCGGGTTCGCCGCGCAGGACCACGGCGCTCGACGAGCCGGCCCGAGCCTTCCACAAGATGTGGTCCAGGTGGGCGAGCTCACGGCTCCGGGCCACCAGGCCGGCGGCGACCTCCCCCCGGGGTTCGGGGTGATTCTGGCCATGGGAGAGCGAGCCGGGATCGGGACGAGATTGCAGGCGCGCCACTTCGGGGCGTTCGCCCTCGGGCGACCGCTGCGACTGCCGCTCCGCCTCCGAGGGGAGATCCGTGCTTCCCACACCTCGTCTCATGGTCACGTCGCAGGAAAGGGTGGCGGCCGCGCCCGACCCCGACCCCAAGACGCCAAACGATCGATCTGACAGCGTCTGTTTCCCCTGGTGAAGCGAGCCTATCCGGCCGAGGTCGGCCGACTGGGGGATCGGGTGGGCCCACCGCTCCCGGGCGGCGGGCTGTGAAGACCGAGAAAGCGAGCGGCACCAGGTACCCACGGTCGCTCCGGTGCGGCTCGACGTGGGTCTCCATCGTCGGGGCCGCCTCGGCCCGGCGCGCCTCGGGGGACGCGGGCGAGCCCCTGGTCGTCGTCGCTGATGACGGCCTCCCGGGCGGCAGGCGGTGCCCTCGACGCGGTCCACCCGGCCACGCGAGGAGGGTGGCGACCCGCTCGGGATCGGAAAGCGAGAAGGGCCCGGCCGTTGGCGGCGTGAACGGCGGTTCAGTAGCGGCGGTTCGGTGAGGAACCCGGCTCGCACCCCGGTCAGCCACCACGGGTTGTCCTCGACCGGCTGCCAGCAAGAGAACCCCAGCCGCCCCCCAAGCCACCTGGGAGGCGATGTTGGCAAATGCCGCCACCGGGTCCTCGAAGCACGTGACCCCGAACCGGCTGGCGGCCACGTCGAAGGGTCCCCCCGGAGCCCGCTCGACCTGGGCGTCACCGAGTGAGAGTGAGAAGAGGACCGATGCGGGGTCTCGCGCCGGCGCCGGGCCAGGGCGATCAGCGCATCGGAGAAGTCCAGCCCGACCATCGGCCAGGCGGGTCCGACCACGCTCGCGGCGGGCAGGGAGAGGCTGGCGCTGCGCCGTCGAGCACCCGGCCGACGGGGACGAGGGCGAGGTGGTCGAGCAACGGACGGGAGGTGGCCGAGGTGATCTGCTCCCGCGCCAACCAGACCGAGAGCCATCCAGGGTCGTTCTACCGGCACCGCTGCTCGGCGTTGGACCCGTCCCCCGGGGTCACCACCGGACCTCTTTGGACGCCGTGCCGCCGGGCCCGGCGATCCGTTCCCCGGTCGCGGCGTCGAAGAAGTGGACCGCCCGCTCGTCGATCCGCAGACGGATGGCCGCACCGATCGCCGGTCTCGGTTGGCTCAGCTCCTGGCGCACCACCACTCGGGACGAGCCGACCGTGGCGACCACGTGGACCTCGGAACCGAGCAGCTCGACGATGCTGACCGAGGCGCCGACGCCGCCGTCGGGGTCGATGGCGACGGTCTCGGGCCGGAACCCGGCGACCACCTTGGCCCCGGGGGACAGGAGCATCTGCTCGGGGATCGCCAGGGCGCCGGCCTCCATGCGCAGGGCGCGCGCGCCATCGCCGCCGACCTCCCCGGCCAGCAGGTTCATGCCGGGGTTGCCGATGAACCCGGCGACGAAGACGTTGGCAGGCCATTCGTAGATCTCCTGGGGTCGGGCGACTTGCTGGAGCACGCCGGCGTTCATCACCGCGATCCGATGCCCCATGGTCATCGCCTCGACCTGGTCGTGGGTCACGTACAGCGTGGTCGTGCCCAGACGCTGTTGGAGGGTGACGATGTCGGCCCGGGTCTGGGTGCGCAGCGTGGCGTCGAGGTTCGAGAGCGGTTCGTCCATCAAGAAGGCCTGCGGCGACCGCACGATGGCCCGGGCCAGCGCGACCCGTTGGCGCTGGCCGCCCGAGAGCTGTCCGGGTCGGCGGTCGAGCAACGAGCTGAGGCCGAGCGTCTCGGCGGTCTCGCGCACCATGCGCTGGCGCTGGGAGGGCTCGACGCCGCGTTGGCGGAGGGGGAACTCGATGTTCTTGGCCACCGTCATGTGCGGATAGAGGGCGTAGGACTGGAAGACCATCGCGACGTCGCGGTCCTTGGGTTCGACGTCGTTGACGATGCGGTCCCCGATCCAGATCGACCCACTCGTCGCGTCCTCCAGGCCGGCCACCATGCGCAGCGCGGTGGTCTTGCCGCACCCCGAGGGTCCGAGGAGCACCAGGAGCTCGCCGTCCTCCACCTCCAAATTGAGGTCCTCGACCGCCACCGCCTGGTCGAAGTGCTTCGAGACGGCCTCGAAGAAGAGGCGGGCCACGTCAGCCCCCCGGCTGCGCCGGTCGGAGGGTCCGGCTCACCCGGAGCCGTCGCGCCGAGTCAGCCCCGCGAACTTCTCGGCGTCGTCGAACGGGGGTAGGGCCCCGACGTCGGGCGCCCCCACCGACCACCGCTGGGGGCGCGCCCGGGACGTCGGTGCGGCGTCCCTCGAGCTCGTCTGACCCGCCGGGGCGGATCCACCGCCCGCACCGGCCGATCGCGAACCTGGCCACCGGGGCCGGATCGTAGTCTTCGTCGGCGTGGATCCGGGCGGACGAGCCGGGTCAAGACGATGAAGGAGCACCGGTGAGCGACGAGCGCCCAACGCGCCGAAACCCCGAGCTGACGGGCACCTGGCTGGTCGACCTGGACGGCGTCGTCTGGTTGGCCGGCGAACCTATCGACCGGGTCGGTGAGGCGGTAGCCCGGCTGCGCGAGCGCGGGGTCCGGGTCGTCTTCGCCACCAACAACTCGGCACCGACCCTCGACGAGCTGGTGGCGCGGATGCGCCGTGCCGAGATCGCCGTCACGCCCGAGGATCTCCTCACCTCGGCCCAGGCGGCGGCGTCGTTGGTGGCGAGGGGCGACCGGGTCCTCGCCCTCGCCGACGGGGGCGCCCGCGAGGCACTCGTCGGGCGGGGGGCCGAGCTGGTCGAGGACGGTCCGGTCGACGCGGTGGTCGTCGGGTGGACTCACGAGTTCACCTTCGATCGCCTGGCCCAGGCGGCGACGGCCGTGCGCGAGGGGGCCCGGCTCATCGGGACCAACGAGGACCCGACCCACCCCACGCCCCGGGGGCTGCTCCCGGGGGCCGGGGCCCTGCTGGTGTCGGTCGAGGCGGCATCGGGCCGTCGGGCCGAGGTCGCCGGCAAGCCGCACCATCCGATGATCGAGCTCGTCACCACCCGTTGCGGCGAGGTGACTGCGGTGGTCGGTGACCGACCGTCGACCGATGGCCTGCTGGCCGGTCGGTTGGGGGCCCCCTTCGCCCTCGTGCTCTCGGGGGTCACGGCGCCCGGCGATCGAGCGGACCCGGCACCCGACGTCGTCGCGGGCGACCTTTTCGAGCTGGTGGCGCGGCTCACCGACGCCACACCGGCGTGAGTCGGTCGGCCGGCCCCCGGACACTACGGTTGCAGACATGAGTAGCAGCGAGAGCTGGCGTCGTCTCCTCGACGCCGGGGCAGCGGTGGGTGAGGTCACGCTCACCAAGGCCAACGAGATCGCCAAAGGACTGATGGCCGACGAGGCGGCGGCGCGTGATCAGGCATGGCGCGACCTCGACGACCTGGGCCGGTTCGGGTTCAAGATGGGCGAGCAGCTGGCCGACCTGGCCCGGTCCCAGGTGCGGGGGCGCCTGCGCGACCTCGACGCCCTGGACCAGCTCATCGACCTGGTCGGTGGGCTCTTCTCGTCGTCCCCCCACGGGGAGGACTCACGCGAGGAGGCGGCCGACCCCGAGGTGCTGCATCCCGGCGAGGCCCTGCGGGTCGAACCGGTGCCCGCCGCGGGCCGGCCCGAGGCCGACTGGCCCGAGCCGAGCGGCGAACACAAGACGATCAAGAACAAGAACAAGAAGGGCAAGAAGAAGGCCCGCGGGCGGGACCAGGCGGTCCGGACCATCTCGAAGAAGGGCCACGCCAAGAAGCCGAAGGGAGCCGCCGAGCACCAGGGCTCCAAGAAGGGCAAGCATTCTCAGAAGGACTCCGTCGACGCCAACGTCGACCGGGTGCTGACCCTGACCAGGCTCGCCCACCCGACGGAGCCTCTCTGAGCGCCGCCCGTCGACGGCTCGACGTCGAGCTGGTTCGCCGGGGCATGTTCGCCTCCCGGGAGCAGGCCTCCCTCGCCGTCGCCTCGGGCCGGGTGCTGGTGGCCGGGGCCCATGCCGACAAGCCTTCGCGCCTGGTCGCCTCGTCCGAGCCGATCGGCGTCACCGGCCCGCCGCCCCGTTTCGTCTCACGGGGCGGGGAGAAGCTGGATGCCGCGATCGACCGCTTCGCGGTGGTGGTGGCCGGGAGGCGGGCCCTCGACGCCGGGACCTCCACCGGCGGCTTCGTCGACTGTCTCCTCCAGCGGGGCGCGCTCAGCGTCGTGGCGGTCGACGTGGGCCGGGGTCAGCTCGATCCGAGGATCCGAGGTGATCGCCGGGTGGTCGTGCTCGAAGGGAGGAACGTGCGTTCGCTCGAGCCGGCCGATCTCGGTCCCCCCGGAACGGTCGACGTGCTGACGGCCGACCTGTCGTTCATCTCGCTTCGGACCGTAGCCGACCGGTTGGTCGGGCTCACGGTCGCCGGAGGCGACCTGGTCCTCTTGGTCAAGCCCCAGTTCGAGGTGGGGAGGGTAGAGGCCTCCCGCACCAAGGGGGTGATCGTCGACCCCGAGCTGTGGCGCCTGGCCATCCGGGGGGTTGCCTCAGCCATGGGTGCCGCCGGAACCGGCATCATGGGGGTGATGGCCTCGCCGATCCGAGGAGCAGCCGGGAACGCCGAGTTCCTGTTGCACGCCCGGGTGGGGGCACCGGACCCCTCGGGCGCGACCGTCGCGGCGTGGTTGGACGATGCGGTGGCGGCGGCCCGCACGATCGGCTGAGTCATGGCGACTGTCGCGATCCTGGCCAATCCTGCCAACCAGGCCGCCACACGGCTCGCGGCCGAGACGGCCGACTGGCTGGGGCCTCGGGGCCATCGGGTGCGGACCCTGCTCCTCGAGATCCCCGACCGGGTGCGGGAGGACCAGCGCACCAAGGAGCTGGCCGAGGTGCACCTCGAGGGGGTCGACCTCGCCGTCAGCCTGGGCGGGGACGGTACCTTCCTGCGCATGATCCCCTTGGCCCACGCCGCCGGGGTCCCCATCCTCGGGGTCAACTTCGGGCATCTCGGCTACCTGCTCCAGGTCGCGCCGGGGGACCTCCAGCGGGCCATCGAGCGGGCGCTTGCGGGTGACGCGATCGTCGAGGAGCGTGCGGTGCTCACGATCACGAGCGACGGTGGCCAGATCCCGGTGGACGAGCGCAACCCGTCGGTGGTCTTGGCCGAGGGACCCGAGGACGTCGTCCGACACTGGCTGGCGCTCAACGAGGTAGTGGTGGAACGCACCTACCCCGGGCACACGGTTCGCTTCGGCACCGAGATCGACGGCCAGCGGTTCCTGAGCTACGTCGCCGACGGCGTGCTGGTGGCCACCCCGACCGGTTCGACCGCGTACAACCTCTCGGCCGGTGGACCCGTCCTCTCGCCGACGCTGCGATCCCTCGTCGTGACGCCGATCGCCCCCCATCTCGGGTTCGATCGGAGCGTGGTCCTCGACGTCGGCCAGGCCGTCACCGTCATCATCAGGGGAGTCCGACCGGCCCTGGTGGTGATCGACGGGCGCGCCGTCTCCCGGATCCCACCCGACTCGGCGATCACGTGCCGTGCCGCCCCCGAACCGGTCCGCTTCGTCGCGCTCGCCCGCCAGGGGTTCGGCGCCCTGCTGCGCGACACCCTGGCCGCCGAGCGCGACCGGTAGCGCGGCGTGCTGACCGAGCTGCGGGTCCGCCAACTCGGGGTGATCGAGGACCTGACCATCGAGTTCGGGCCGGGCATGACGGTGCTCACCGGGGAGACCGGGGCCGGGAAGACTCTCTTGGTCGAGGCGCTCCAGCTGGTGCTGGGCCAGCGGGCCGAGGCAGGGCTGGTGCGCACCGGGGCGACCGAGGCGACGGTCGAGGCCCGGTTCCTCGATCCCTCGGGGTCTGAGACCGTCCTCGCCCGCTCGGTGCCGGTGGAGGGCCGGTCGCGCTGCTGGATCGACGCCCGCATGGCGCCGCTCGCCGCCATGGTCGAACGGGCCGGGCAGCTCGCCGACATCCACGGCCAGGGCGACCACCAGGACCTCATGCACACGTCGGCGCAACGCCGGGCGCTCGACGCGTTCGGTCGCATCGACACCTCCCGCCTCGAGCGGGAACGGGCACGGTTGGGGACCCTGGCCCGACGCCTGCGCGAGCTCGGCGGGGACGAGTCCACCCGGGCTCGGGACCTCGACGTCCTCGCGCACCAGGTCGGCGAGCTCGACCAGGCCAGGCTGGACGACCCCGACGAGGACCGGTGGCTACGGGCCGAGGAGGAACGGCTGGGTGACCTCGCCGCCCACCGGGAGCGGGCCGCCGAGGCCCTGGGCGCCCTCGATGGGCAAGGAGAGGGACTCGGGGCGGTCGACTTGCTCGGCGCGGCGGCGAGCGCGCTCGGTGGCCGCGAGGCCTTCGCATCGTTTTCTGACCGCCTGCGCTCGGCCCAAGTCGAGGGGTCCGACATCGCCCGTGAGCTGCGGGGCGCGATCGAGACCTGGGAGGACGACCCAGGCGCGCTCGAGGCCGTCCAGGCCCGACGCCGGCAGTTGGCCGACGTGTTCCGCAAGTACGGCGGCGACCGTGAGGCCGCCGTCACCTACGCCCGATCGGCGCGCGAGCGCCTGGTCCGGCTCGAGCGGGCCGAAGAGGAGGCGGCCCGGCTCGAGGCCGACCTTCGTGTCGCCGAGGAAGCACTGGCGGCGGCGGAAGCCGACGTGCTGTCGGCCCGTCGGAAGGCGGCCCCGGGGCTGGCAGCGGCGGTCCAGGACCGGCTGGCCGACCTGGCCATGGCCGGTGCCCGGTTCGAGACCGAGGTGGCACCCTCGGGCGCGGGGGAGTTGGTCACCCTCCTCTTGGCCGCCAACGCCGGAGAGGCGCTCCGGCCCCTGGCCAAGACAGCCTCGGGCGGTGAGCTCGCCCGCACCATGCTGGCGCTCCGCCTGGTCGCCCCGGGTGGTCCCCCGACGATGGTGTTCGACGAGGTCGACGCCGGGGTCGGGGGGACCGCGGCGCTGGCACTGGCCCGCGCCCTGCGCGAGGTGGCTCGGGTGCGCCAGGTGTTGGTCGTGACCCACCTGGCCCAGGTGGCGGCGTTCGCCACCCACCACGTCTCGGTCCGCAAGCTCGAGGCGGCGGGACGAGTCACCACCGTCGCCGACGGGGTCGCCGGCGAGGACCGGGTCATCG
>DAHUZS010000040.1 GCA_027315045.1 Acidimicrobiaceae bacterium | reverse complement strand
CGCCAGCGGCGAGCAGGCCGCCGCCACCGGCGAGGGACAGGACGGCGAAATTGCCCGGCACGCCGGCGAACGTGCTCGCAGCGGCCACCACCAACGTCCAGGCGCCGAGCGCGAACGTCACCTTGTCGCCGAAGACGACGCCGCCGGCCAGGTACAGGAGCCCGGCGACGACGAGGAAGCTGGCAGGCCAAAGGATCGGCTGGACGGACGCCGGGAGGTGCTGGTGGTCCAGTCCCAGGTCGAACGCCGTCACGGCGAGGAGGCCGATGGTCCACGACCAGCCGTAGCGAGCGGCGACCGACGGCGACGGCCCCCGCAGGCCGTGGCTCTGGCGGGCGAGCTGGACGAACGACGACGACGCGGCGGTGGCGCCGAGCACGACCACGACCAGGGCCGCCGCCCATCCGGGGAGGCGGCGGTTGTTCCAGGTGGCGTAGAAGAACGCCCCGAAGCCCAACAGCCAAGTGGCCCCCCAGAGCAGGAGCGTGGGGACGGGCGGGCCGAAGAAGGCCCGGACCGCCTCGTCGCGCTGGGCCTCGATGAGCCGGAGGGACTCGGCCGGCGTCGAGCCCCCCTCGGTCGCGGCGCCGGGTAGGCGGGACGTGCTGGTCGGATTCGTGTGGCGAGCGCCCATGAGGACTCCAGAGAACTTTGTTGAGAAGAGTACTTTGATTATGGCCTTACAGGGCGCCGTCGTCAACCGGGTCCTTCTGGGCGTTGCCCGCGGCGGGCACCCGGAGTGGTCGGCGCCCTGTTCGTCGGCCTCGGGTGGTCCGCGGTCGGGTGGTCCGCGGTCGGGTGGTCCGCGGTCGGGTGGTCCGCCGCCTCCTAGGTGCCCGCCTGCACGGCGCCCACGATGTCGTTCACGTGGACTCCGAGGCCGGGAAGGGAGCCCATGTCGTCGGCGTCGCCGAAGGCGAAGGTCGCGCCCCGCGTGTCGATCAGCCAGTAGCCGCCGGCGTCGGGGGCTCGGACCATGGCCACGACCTTGCCGACCGGGTACACGGATCGGCCGGGGAGCGAACCGTAGAAACGGGCGTCACCGAGGGCGAAGACCCCGCCGTCGCTCCCGACGATCCAGTAGCCACCGCCGTCGGACGTGGCGGTGATGGCCGTGAGCGGCGACGCCCCGGCGGGTGCGGACCCCAGGGCAGCGACCGCGCCGAACCCGTACACGGTGCCGTCGGTGGTCACGAGCCAGTACCCGTTGCCCGAGGGCGTGGAGGCGATGCCGACGACGTCGTCCCGGTGCACGCCGATGCCCGGGAGCGAACCGAGGAACGGGGTGTCGCCGAAGGCGAACACACCGCCGTCCTTGGCGACGAGCAGGTAGCCCTCGTCGTCGTTGGTCGGGACCATCCCGACGACGGGTTGGACCGGCGAGCTGCCGACCTCGGGCAGGGACCCGAGGAACGGTGCGTCGCCGAACGCGAACACCCCGCCGTCAGCGCCGATCAGCCAGTAGCCGTGACCCGAGCCGGAGGAGGCGATGCCGACCACGTCGTCGACGGTGACCCCCTCGGCGGGAAGCGAGCCCAGGTACGCGGCACTTCCGAACGCGAACACCCCGCCGTCGCTCCCGATTGCCCAGAAGCCCAGGCTGCTCTCCGCCGAGCCGCGGCCTGTCGAGCCCGACCCCGTTGGGCTCGGGGTTGCCGGGGCCCCGGCCGGTGTCGACGAGGACGATGTCGTGCTCGACCCCGATGTCGACGAAGCGACCGGGGACGGTGAGCCCGAGCCCGTTGCCGCCGAACCCGTCGCCGAGCTTGTCGGGGTGGGGCCCGTCGCCGAGCCCGTTGCCGCCGAACCCGTCGCAGAGCTTGTCGTGATCGAACCTGTCGTGGACGAACTGGCCGGAGGTGTGTCGCCGCTCGCCGATGGTGGGCCGGACCCCGGTGTCCCCGCTGTCCCCGGTGTTGTCGCGCCGGCGCCGGCGCCGGGTGGAGCCGTCCACGTCGTCGTGGCTGTGGCGGCTGTTGCTGTGGGGGTGGCGGCGGCTGGTGTCGCGGCGGTCGGTGTGGGCCACGCGGCTGTTGG
>DAHUZS010000035.1 GCA_027315045.1 Acidimicrobiaceae bacterium | reverse complement strand
CTCTAAGGATGGCAAAGGCGACTCCTTCGGGCGCCGCCGCGGTGTCTCGAGGCGCACGGCTCGTGGGGCACGATCGCCGCGAAGGCTGCAGCGCCGAGAGCGAGATCCATGGCATTTCACCCCAGGCCCCTCCGGACCGGGGCTGGGCCGCTCAGCGGACCGTCTCGGTGGCGCCGGCCGCCTCCAGGCGAAGCTGCGCCCGAGCCAGCGCGCTGGCCGCCCCCTCCTCCTCGGCGCTCGGCTCGCGCCCCTCTTCGGGGCGGCCGGCGCGCAGCTCGGCCAGCTCGGCCTCGGCCTCGTCCCTGGCCCGGCGGGCCCGTTCGACGTCGATCTCGGTCACCAGCTCGGCGACGCCGGCCATCAGGGCGACCTCGGTCGCCAACCCCGAGGGCCCCTCTCCCCCCGACCCCGTGTCGACCTGGAGGAACCCACCGTGGAGCGCCAGGCGCAGCGGCTCCCCTTCGTCCAGGTCGATGCGGACGACGCCGGGGACGACCCCCGCCACCACGGAGGTGTGCCCGTCGAGGACGGTCATGTCCCCGTCGCTCGATCGCAGGACCAGGGCGACGGCAGCGGCGTCGACGAGGACCCGTTCCGGAGTCAGCACCTTGAGGGCGAAGCCCATCAGTCGGCCCCGATTGCCTTCGCCCTCTCGAGCGCCGACTCCGCGCCGCCCACGTTCAAGAACGCCTGTTCGGGGACGTGGTCGAGGTCGCCGTTGACCAGGGCCTCGAAGGACTCGACTGTCTCCTGCACCGGCACGAAAAGGCCGGGCACCCCGGTGAAGACCTCGGCCACGAACATGGGCTGGGACAAGAAGCGCTGGATCTTGCGCGCCCGGTTGACGGTGACCCGGTCCTCCTCGCTCAGCTCGTCCAACCCCAAGATGGCGATGATGTCCTGGAGCTCCCGGAACCGCTGGAGCACCGCCTGGACGCTGCGGGCCACCTGGTAGTGGCGGTCCCCGACGATCTCGGGGGCCAAGATGTTCGAGGTCGACGCCAGCGGGTCGACCGCCGGGTAGATGCCGAGGGCGAAGATCTGACGGCTGAGCTCGGTGGTGACGTCGAGGTGGGTGAAGGTCGTGAACGGCGCGGGGTCGGTGTAGTCGTCGGCCGGCACGAACACCGCCTGCATGGAGGTGATCGACTTACCCCGGGTTGAGGTGATCCGCTCCTGGAGCTCGCCCATCTCGTCGGCCAGCGTCGGCTGGTAGCCGACGGCCGAGGGCATCCGGCCGAGCAGGGTGGAGACCTCCGAGCCGGCCTGAACGAAACGGAACACGTTGTCGATGAACAAGAGCACGTCCTGGTGCTTCACGTCCCGGAAGTACTCGGCCATGGTGAGGGCGGCCAGGCCGACCCGGAGACGCACACCCGGCGGCTCGTCCATCTGGCCGTAGACGAGGGCGGTCTTCTCGATCACCCCGGACTCCTGCATCTCGAGCCACAGGTCGGTCCCCTCGCGGGTCCGCTCCCCTACACCGGCGAACACCGAGACCCCGCCGTGCTGGGTGGCGATCCGGTGGATCATCTCCTTGATGAGCACGGTCTTGCCCACCCCGGCCCCGCCGAACAAGCCGATCTTGCCCCCCTGAAGGTACGGCTCCAGAAGGTCGATGACCTTGATGCCGGTCTCGAACATCTGGGCCCGGGGCTCGAGCTCGTCGAACTCCGGAGCGTTGCGGTGGATCTCCCAGTGGTCCTCGATCCCTTCGATCGAGTCGGTGTCCAGCGTTTTGCCGAGGACGTTGAAGACGTGGCCGAGCACCCCGTCGCCGACCGGCACCTTCATGCCCTGGCGGGTGTTGCGCACCGGGGTGCCACGGACCAGACCGTCCGTCGAGCGCATGCAGATGCAACGCACCCGGCCCTCGCCGATCTGCTGGGCGACCTCGGCCACGATGGTCTCGCGCTCGCCCTCGAGCTCGACCTCCATCTCCACGGCGTGGTTGATCTCGGGCAGGGCGTGCAACGGGAACTCGACGTCGACGACCGGCCCGGCGATGGCGACCACCCGGCCCTCCTCGATCGCGCCGGTTCTCGACGTGGGCCGTGCTTCGGTGGTGGTCACTTCAGGCTCCCTTCGCCTCGCGGAGGGCTTCGGCCCCTCCCACGATCTCCATGATCTCGTTGGTGATGGCGTCCTGGCGCGCTTGGTTCATCGTCCGGGTCAACGTGCGGACCAGCTCCTCGGCGTTGTCGGTGGCGGCGGCCATGGCCCGTTGGCGGGCGGCGTGCTCCGAAGCCGAGGCCTCGAGCAGGGCGGCGAACAGCTCGGCCTCGACCGATCGGGGCATCAGCTGGGCGAGAAGGCTCGCCACGTCCGGCTCGAACTCGGTGTAGCCGCTGCGGGCCGTCTCGTCGCTCGGCCCGAGGGAGCCGGGCTCGCCGGCCTCCTTGGCCACCGGCTCGGGCAGCGGCAACAGCTGGGTGACCTCGACCCGCTGGTGGCCCGCCGACTCGTAGCGGGTGGAGACCAGCTGCACCAGCTCGACCTCGCCGGTGCGGAAGAGGTGCCAGAGCCACCCGGCCACCTGGCGGGCGTCGCCGAAGGTTGGCCGGTCGGCCATGCCGCTGAAGGACTCGGCCGTCCCGCGGCCCCGGAAACGGAAGTAGGCGATGGCCCGGCGTCCCACGGTGACCAGCCGCACCTCGGCGCCGCTCTCCCGCTGCTCGGCCAGGAGCGACTCGGCCGCCCGGAACACGTTCGCGTTGTAGGGGCCCGAGAGCCCGCGGTCACCCACGATGAGGGCCACGGCGACCTTGGTCGGGTGTTCCGGCGTGCCCATCAGCCCCGCCGCCGCCGGGTCGCCCTTGGCGGCCTCCCGCACCACCCGGGCCACGGCCTCCCGGTAGGGGCGATTCGCTGCGATCCGGTTCTGGGCCCGGATGATCTGAGACGCGGCGATCAGTTCGAAGGCGCGGGTGATCTTCTTGGTCGCCTCGACGGTGCGGATCCGCCGTCTGAGGGTCCGGACGACCCCACCGGCCACCGCTCAGCCCTCCGTGCCCGGGGTCCTCGTCACTCCGAGGTGCCCTTGTCGAACCCGTCGAGGAACTCGCGCAGCTTGGCGTCGATGGCGTCGGCGTCGGGGAGTTGTCCGGTGTCCCGGATGGCGGCCAGCAGCTCGGGCGCGTTGGCCCGGAGGTAGTCGCGCAGCTCGGACTCGAACCGGCGCACCTCGGAGACCGGGATCTCGTCCACCCAGCCGCGGGTTCCGGCGTAGATCACGAGGACCTGCTCCTCCACCGGGACCGGGGCGTTCTGGGGCTGCTTCAACAGCTCGGTCAGCCGGTAACCCCGGTCCAGCTGGGCCTGGGAAGCCCGGTCCAGCTCCGAGCCGAAGGTGGCGAACGACTCGAGGTCCCGGAACTGGGCCAGGTCGATCTTGAGGGTCCCAGCGACCGTCTTCATCGCTCGCACCTGGGCGTCGCCGCCCACCCGGGACACCGAGTTGCCCACGTTCACCGCCGGGCGGACGCCGGCGTAGAAGAGGTCGGCCTCCAAGAACACCTGGCCGTCGGTGATGGAGATCACGTTGGTCGGGATGTAGGCCGAGATGTCACCGGCCTTGGTCTCGATGATGGGCAGGGCGGTGAGCGAGCCGCCGCCGTTGGCGTCGGAGAGCTTGGCCGCCCGCTCGAGAAGCCGGCTGTGGAGGTAGAAGACGTCCCCGGGGTACGCCTCCCGGCCCGGGGGGCGTCGGAGCAGGAGGGAGACCTGCCGGTACGCCTCGGCCTGCTTGGACAGGTCGTCGTAGACGATGAGCGCGGCGTCGCCGTTCTCCATCCAGTGCTGGCCCATGGCGCAGCCGGCGTAGGGGGCGAGGTACTTGAAGGGGGCCGGGTCCCCGGCCGAGGCCACCACCACCACCGTGTACTCCAGGGCGTGACGGTCCTCCAGCGTCTTCACCGTCTGGGCCACCGAGGAGTTCTTCTGGCCGATGGCCACGTAGATGCACTTCACCCCCTGGCCCCGCTGGTTGAGGATGGTGTCGATCGCGACGGTGGTCTTCCCGGTCTTGCGGTCCCCGATCAGCAGCTCGCGCTGGCCCCGGCCGATCGGGGTCATCGCGTCGATGGCCTTGATCCCGGTCTGCAACGGCTCGGAGACCGGCTGGCGGGAGACGATACCGGGGGCCTGGACCTCCATCCGGCGGGTCTCGGTGGCACTCAGGTTTCCCTTGCCGTCGATCGGCTCACCGAGGGCGTTGACCACCCGGCCGAGCAGGGCGTCACCGACCGGGACCGACAGGATCCTCCCGGTCGCCCGGACGATCTGTTCCTCCTCGAGGTTGTCCACCGGCCCGAGCACGACGGCACCGATCGTCTCCTCGTCCAGGTTGAGCGCCAGCCCGACGGTTCCGTCCTCGAACTCCAAGAGCTCGTTGACGGCCGCTCCCGGCAGGCCCGACACCCGGGCGATGCCGTCGCCGACCTCGACGATGCGCCCGATCTGCTCGGCCTCGGCCCTCGGTGAGTACTCCTCGACGTGACGTCGCAGGGCCGCGGTGATCTCGGCAGCGTCGATCGTCAACTCGGTCATGGCTCTCCTGTTCCTCGTCGCTCCCGTTCGGCGCCGGGGAAGGCCGGCACCAGCTCCTCGCGCAGCCGCTCCAGCCTCCCGCGGGCGCTGGCGTCCACCCGCAGGTCGCCGACCTCGACGACCGCCCCCGACAACAACTCGGGATCGATGGTCACCTGGACCTCGACCGGTACCCCGACCAGGCGGGCGAGGGCCGCCCCCATGGCCTCGCGCTGGGGACCGGCGATCGGATCCGACGTGCGCACGTGGGCGACCCGCCACCCGCGGGCCTCGGCCGTCCGCTCGACCAGCCAGTCCAGGGCGCCCACGAAGTCCCGGGGCCGCCCACCGGCGACCACGACGTGCACCAGGCGCAGCGTGGACGGCTCGACCTTGCCCGAGAGCAGGTCGTCGACGACCCCCTGGCGGACCGGGACCGGCAGCTCGCGATCGGTCAGGACGGCCCGCAGGGGCGGGTTGGCCTCGACGACCCGGGCGAACCGGAAGAGCTGGTCCTCGGCCTCCTCGAGGTCGGCAGCGCCCATGGACTCGAACAGGGCGGCGGCGTAGCCGCCGATCCGCTGCCGGGCCGCCTGGTGGCCGAGCAGGGTCAGCTGCTCGCCGGCCTCCGACCGGGCCCGATGCGCCACCCACTTGAGTGCAGCCAGCACGTCGGGGGCCCGGACGGCCGAGACGGCGAACGACGCCAGCCGCCGCGCCTCGTCGCTCACCCGGCCCTCCAGCAGCTCGGAGAGCGCGGCTCGCCGGGACGCCCGGAGAATCCCGGTGTCGGTGAGCGCCGAGCGCAGCTCCTCGCTGCTCTCGACGAACCGCTCGACGGCGTCCAGTTCGTCGGCCAGCGTCCGGCGATCGGCGCCCTCGAAGATCGCGGTGGCGTAGCCCTCGAGCGAGGGGTTCACACGCCCGCCCCGCCAGCCGCCTCGCCCTCTTGGACCGCGGCGATCGCCTCGTCGATCAGGTCCCGGTGGACTTCGGGGTTGACCTCCCGCCCGATGATGCGCTCGACGACCTCCATCACCAGCTCGCCCATCTGCACCGTGGCCTCGTCGAGGGCCCGCTGCCGGGCCTGGTTCACCTCGGCGGTGGCGGTGGCCAGGATCCGGTCGTGCTCCTCCTGGGTCTGGGCCACGGCGGCGACTCGTGCCTGGTCGGCCGACCGGTTGGCCTGCTCGATGATCTCCCGGGCCCGACGCCGGGCCTCCTCCAGGGCGGCCCGGCGCTCCTCTGCGATGCGCGCCGCGTCCTGCCGGGCCTGCTCGGCGGCCGTGATCTCGGCCTCGATCCGCGCCTGACGCTCGCTGATCACCCGGTTGACGAGGGGCAGCACGAAACGGCCGACGACCGCGAGCACGATCACGAAGGCCACGAGCTCGACGATGAACGTGCCGTTGGGCACGAGGAAATTACTGGTCGCGATCATCTGCACTCACCGGTTTCTTGGATTGGGCGCTCCGAGCCGCGGGCGCCCGTGGGGTCCGTTCATCCGCTTCGAAGGCCCCTACTTCTTGTAGAGGGAGAAGATGAACAGCGCGGTGAAGGCCAGGTTGATGAAGTACATCGCCTCGACCAGCCCGACGGTCAAGAACATGATCGTGAACAGCCTGGACTGGGCCTCAGGCTGTCTCGCCACGCCGGCGATGGTCTGACTTCCGGCCAGGCCGTCACCGATGGCGGCGCCCACCGCGCCGCCACCGAGGGCCAGGCCGCCGCCCACCATGGCGCCAGCCAGCTGGATCGCCTGCTGGGTCGTGTCGTGTGCCATTGCTGGTCTCCTTTGGTGTGGGTTACGAGGAAAGGGGCTTCGCCCGGGCGTCCACCAGCCGGCGGAGCCGCCCGGGCCGACGGTCGGACCGGTGCGCACCGCTCATGGCGGTGTCGAAGTAGATGATGGCCAGCAGGGCGAAGATGAACGCCTGGACGCCGGCGATGAACAGGTCGAAGAGCTTCCACAGCGGATTGACGATCACGATCACGACGTCCCCGACCGGGGCGCCCGACACCTTCCAGGCCCCGAGGGCGGCGATCGCCGAGAGCATGAGCGCCCCCGCGAACAGGTTGCCGAAGAGCCGCAGGGCCAGGGTGACGGGCTTCGACAGCTCCTCGACCAGGTTCATGAAGAGGTTGAACGGCAGGAGCGCCTTCGGGAACGGCTGGAAGAGGTAGTGGCGGATGTAGCCGCCGAGCCCTCGGGACCGGATCGATGCCGCGTGCACGAGAGCGATGACGAACAGCGCCATCGCCAGGGTCAGGTTGATGTCCCCGGTGGGCGCGGCCAGCCACTCGAAGTGGCTGCCCAGCCCGACCTGTTCGAACAAGTTGCAGATGAAGATGAACACGAACAGGCAGACCGCCAGGGGGATGACCGATCGTCCGGCCTCCCCGATGGAGCCCTCCACCTGGCTCGTGACCGCTTCGACCATGGCCTCGAAGCTGACCTGGACGCGCCCGGGCCGACCGGTGACCACCTGATGCCGTAGCAGCAGGCCGAGCAGCACGACGATCACCATCGCCGCCCCGGTCGCCCAGACGGTGTCGACGTTGATGGTGAGACCGAGGAACTTGCGCACCACGTGGTCGCCCACGGTGATGTCGGCGGCGAACGAGAAGGGTGCGAGCGTCATCAACGCTCCCCCGGTCCCTCGTCCGACGCCCCGAGCTCGGGCGGGCCGGCTTGGGGTCCCGGAACCGGATCGTCATCGAGCTGGTCCACCGAGAGCATGCCCGAGATCCCCGAGAACAGGGACTCGCCGCCGAAGGAGGTGCCGGCCCCCTTCAGCATGGAGCGGACCACCCCGAAAAGCAGGAGGAACTGGAAGACGGCCAAGCCCGCCATCACCCCGAACCCGAGGTCGAAGCTGACGAAGAGGAGCCCCAGGGCCGCGGCGGTGATGACGGCCAGCCGGCCCATGGTGTTGAGGGCGAGGGGCCGGCGCTTGGGACCGGTCCGGCGGCCGGCCCTCGCTACCGAGCCCTGCACCATGCGGAAGTTGGCGATGCCGAGGGCGATGCCGACGCAGAGCCCGAGCCCGACCAGCGCCGCCTGGAGGACCACACACAGGACCAGCCCGCCGACACCGACGGCCAGGGAGCCCAACACGGTGCGCCGCGAGATCCGGGCCAGATCGGGGAGCGACACCTGGGAGAACAGCACGGCGATCCTCAGCGCTCCCGACGGCCGGGCGCGCCTAGACGAAGCGCCGGAGCTGGTGCACGACGAGCAGCACCGCCGAGACGATGCCGAAGGCGAGCCCGACGAAGGTCAACCACGGCGTGGTGTTGGCCAGCCAGTCGGCCAGGTAGCCGAGCCCCATCCCCCCCACCACGCTGAGCGCACAGGCCGTCCCGATCCAGAAGAGGTCGCCGATGCCCGGCGAGGCAGGTCCGGCGCGGCCGGGCGTACCCTGCGGGTCGTCCTCGTAGTCCCCCATCGGCCTGCCCCCCCGCCGCGTCAGACGGAGTGTTGGTGTTGATGTTCGTCAACCGGGAATCCAGTGCTCACGCAGGGGCGATGGTGCTCGGCGTGCGCTCGGCCCGCCGCGGACGCCGCGTCGGTGCGGTGACGCAGTCCCTAGCCACCGCCGAAATCATCGCATCTCTTCTCGCCCCTGGGCAAAACGTCACGCGCGCCTGGGCGTCCGGGCCCCCGAAGCGCCGGGCCGGGGGGCCGGCGGGCCCGAGACGAGGTCCTCGACGCGCCCCCGGTGCTCGAAGCCCGTCGGCGGCGGCGACCCGTTGGGGTGCGCGGGACCCCCGGCCTCGCTCGCCGAAAACCGCTCAGCGCGCGGGGTCCCGGCCGGGACCACCTCAGCCTCCCGGCGCCGGAGACCCGGGTGGAACAGGGTGTAGAGGCCGACGCCCAAGGCGGCAGCGCCGAAGGGAATGAAGGCGTTCACCTTCGGGATGAACAGCGGGAACAGGACGAAGCCCGAGAGCACGGCGGTCCAGGCCCACAGGATGACGACGCTGCGCCGCTGGCCGTGACCGAGCCGCATGAGCCGATGGTGGATGTGCTCCTTGTCGGCGGCGTGGAAGCTCCCACCCCTGGCCGTGCGACGGACGAACGCGAAGGCCTTGTCGAGGATCGGCACCCCGAGGATGAACAGCGGGATGAACAGGGGGGCGAAGAAGAAGTAAGTCGAACCGCTGGTGACCGGGATCCGGCCCCCAATGACCGTCGTCGACGCTGCCATGAGCAACCCGAGGAAGAGCGCGCCGGCGTCACCCATGAACACCTTGGCCGGATGGAAGTTGAAGGGGAGGAACCCCAGACAGACCCCGCAGGCGATCGCCGCGATGAGCGGCCCGATGTTATCGAGCGGCAGGACGCCGAGCTCCATGAGTCGGAGCCCATAGACGGCCATGGCGCCGCCGGCGATGGCGACGATGCCCGCGGCCAAGCCGTCGAGGCCGTCGATGAGGTTGATGGCATTGGTCAGTGCGATCACCCAGATGGCCGTGATGAGCGGGGTGACGCTCGGGGTGAGCGCGATGAGCCCTGCCAGCGGGACCTTGATCTCGTACATGGTGACGCCGAGGAAGTACAAGATGCTGGCCGCCAGGACCTGGCCGGCTATCTTGGCCGGCGCCGACAGGTCCAACACGTCGTCGACGAGACCGATGGTGAAGATGGCCGCCCCGGCCAGCACCACCCCGAGCGGTTCTGAGGAATTCGAGAAGATCCCGTGCATCGCCGGGCTGAGGGCGGCCACCGTGACCGCGACCAGGAACCCGAGCAACATGGCGGCGCCGCCCCCGTAGGGCATCGGCGTCTCGTGCACCGTCCGCTCGCTCGGCGGGTAGATGTAGCCGACCCGCAACGAGAGCCAGCGCGCCGGCATGGTCACGGCGGCGGTGACCGTAGCGGCAACCCCGAGCACGATCCCGTACCAGGCGAGCGGCGGCACCCCAACGAGCTCCGCGACCCGGGCCGCTCAACCCGACCCGGCGAGGTCCGGGTAGGGCGGGAAGGTGGTGCAGAGCGACGCAACCTCGGCCCGCACGGCCTCGAGCTCGGCGACGTCGTCGCGATGACGCAGCGCCCGGCCGATCAACGAGGCGATGGTGGCCATCTCGGCGGTCCCCATCCCGGCAGTGGTCTCGGCGGCGGTGCCGAGCCGAAGGCCCGAGGTGACGAAGGGCGAGCGCGGGTCGTCGGGAATGGTGTTGCGGTTGCAGGTGATCCCGTAGCGGTCGAGCACCTCCTGGGCCGTCTTCCCGGTGAGCCCGGGGTCGAACGTCCGCAGGTCCACCAGCAACAGGTGGTTGTCGGTCCCCCCGGCGACCAGCCGGAATCCTTCGGCGCGCAGCGCCGCGGCCAGGGCCTTGGCGTTGGCCACCACCGCTTCGGCGTAGCGTCCGAACCCCGGGGTGGCCGCCTCGGCGAAGGCCACGGCCTTGGCCGCGACGACGTGCTCGAGCGGGCCGCCCTGGAGCCCCGGAAAGACAGCGCTGTCGATCTTCTTGGCCAACTCGGCGGTGGTGAGGATCGCCCCGCCCCTCGGACCTCGGAGGGTCTTGTGGGTGGTGAAGGTCACCACGTCGGCGACGCCGACCGGGTTGGGATGGACCCCGCCGGCGATCAGGCCGGCCGGGTGGGCGGCGTCGAACATGAGGCGGGCGC
>DAHUZS010000033.1 GCA_027315045.1 Acidimicrobiaceae bacterium | reverse complement strand
GCAGCCGAGCCGGGACGATCTTCTCGGGCACAAGCGAGATCCAGCACAACATCATCGGCGAGCGGGCCCTCGGGCTCCCCAAGGAGCCCGTCGTCGGCTGACGCGACCCTGATCATTCGAGACCGACCACGCATCGACAGCCAAACAGCATCCACACAGAGACGCAGCATCCACCGAGAGACGAGGAGCACCGAGTGCCGGACGAAGAAGCCGTAATTGTTGCAGCCACCCGCAGTGCCATCGGCCGGGCCAACAAGGGGTCGTTGGTCGACTACCGGGCCGACGAGCTCATGGCGACCATCCTGAACGCCCTCATGGACAAGGTCCCCGAGGTCGACCGGGAGGATGTCGTCGACATCATCTGCGGCAACGTGGCCCAGCAGGGTGAGACCGGGTTCAGCATCGCCCGCACCGCCGGGATCCTGGCCGGGTTCCCCCTCACCGTGCCGGGACTGACCTTGAACCGGTTCTGCTCCTCGAGCCTGCAGTCGGTTCGCACCGCCGCCCACGCGATCAAGGCGGGCGAGGGCGAGGTCTTCATCGCCTGCGGCGTGGAGAAGAGCTCCCGTCCGCCGGCACCTGAGGGTGAGGCGCCGGCCGCCCCGCGGGCCCGGGGCATCGGCCCGGGCGGCCTCAACCCCAAGCTGCTCGGGCGGGACTCGGGGTTCCCCAACGTCTACATCCCGATGGGCATGACGGCGGAGAACGTCGCCGAGAAGTTCAACGTGTCGCGCGAGGACCAGGACGAATTCGCCAAGCTCAGCCAGGACCGGGCGGTCGCCGCACAGGAGAACGGCATCTTCGAGTGGGAGATCACCCCGGTGACCAAGGAGGACGGCACCGTGGTGAGCAAGGACGACGGCCCGCGGCCCGAAACCACCCTCGAGCGGCTGGCCGAGCTCCAGCCGGCCTTCAAGGAGGGTGGCACCGTCACCGCCGGGAACGCCTGCCCGCTCAACGACGGGGCGGCCGCAGTGATGGTCATGAGCGCGACGAGGGCCAACAGCCTCGGCCTCAAGCCCCTGGCCCGGATCGTGGCCTCGGCAATCAGCGGGAACAACCCCGAGATCATGGGTGTGGCCCCGATCGACGCCGTGCCCAAGGTGCTGGAGATGGCCAACATGAAGCTCTCCGACATCGACGTCGTCGAGCTCAACGAGGCGTTCGCCGCCCAGGTGCTCCCGGTGTGCCGCGAGACGGGCATCGACATCGAGACGCAACTCAACCCCCACGGTGGAGCCATCGCGCTCGGCCACCCCTTCGGCATGACCGGGGCGCGGATCATGACCACCCTCATCAACGACCTCCAGACGCTCGACAAGTCGGTCGGGCTCGAGACCATGTGCGCTGCCGGGGGTATGGCCATGGCCATGATCATCGAGCGGACGAACTGACCTCGGGGTCCCGAGGTGAGTGAGATCCTCCGCCTGGAGCACGACGGCCATGTCGGCGTCGCGACGCTCAACCGTCCGGACAAGCTCAACGCGCTGAGCGGCGAGCTCTCGGCCGACCTGCTTGAGCTCTGCGCCGAGGTGAACGCGGACGACGGGATCTGGGCGCTCGTGATCACCGGGGCCGGCGCGGGCTTCTGCTCGGGGGTCGACCTGCGCGGTGGCGGGCGTCAGCGCCTCGGGCTCTCCGAACAGACCCACACCGACCGGCTCGACGAGCTCGGCTGGGTGGGGCGTCAAGCCACGGCGGTCTCGGGGATCACCAAGCCCACGGTCGCAGCGGTGAACGGCGTCGCCGCCGGCGCCGGCATGAGCCTCGCCCTCGCTTGCGATCTGAGGACCGGCGACCCCCGGAGCCGCTTCCGCACGGTCTTCGCCGAGCGGTCACTCAGCCCGGACTCGGGGATGAGCTACTTCCTCACCCGGATCGTGGGGTACGCGCGGGCGGCCGACCTCGTCTTCACCAGCCGCGATGTCGGTGCCGAGGAGGCGTACCGCATGGGCCTGCTCGACCGGCTGGCCGAGGGCGAGGGCGCGCTGGCCGCCGCCATGGAGCTCGCCGGCTCGATCGTCGCGTTGCCCCCGATCGCCATCCGCTCGGCCAAGCGCGTCCTGCAACACAACGTGGACGTGGCCCTGCACGAGGCCCTCCTCTACGAGACCGCCGGCCTGGGCTACGCCCGGCGGGCGCCCAACGACCAGGCCGAGTCCATCGCCAGCTTCCGGGAACGGCGTCCGGCCCGGTTCACCGGTACGTGACGGGCGGTCCGGAGACGACCGAGCTCGCGGTATCCGGTCCGGTCACCGGCGGGCGGCACGGCTGGCCCTTCGCGGCGTCGCTGGACGACCTGGGCGCCGTGGGCTACGTCGAGGAGGAGTACTTCTTGGCCGGCGAGGCGACCACCTACGTCCCGGCTGCCCCGTTCGACGAGCGCGGGGTCTGGGCCGCCGAGCCGGCGGGGACCGCTTCCTTCCTGACCCGGCTCCTGGTGCAACGGCCGCGCGACGCCGCCCGGTTCAACGGGACGGTGGTGGTCGGGTGGAACAACGTCACCGCCGGCTACGAGCTGCTGGCCGACCTGCCGATCCTCGTCGAGGAGGGCTACGCCTACGTCTGCGCCTCGGTGCAGGCGGTCGGGGTCGAGGGGGTCGGGGCCGATCCCCACGGCCTGCGCAGCTGGGACCCCGACCGCTACGGGTCGCTGCACCATCCCGGCGACCGCTATTCCTACGGCATCTTCACCGCTGCGGCCCGGGCGGTCGGCCCGCAGCGCTCGGGCGACGCCGACCCGCTCGGCGGCCTGGCGGTGGAGCGGGTCGTGGCCCTCGGCGCCTCCCAGTCCGCGGCCCGGCTGGCCACCTACATCAACGCCGTCCAGCCCGTCACCGGGGCCTTCGACGGGTTCCTCGTGCTCATCCACTTCGGCAACGGGGCCGCGATCGACGACGACACGGTGTTCGACGCCAACGCTGCCCGTCCGGCGCCGGTCTTCCGCACCCGCGCCAAGCTGCGCGACGACCTCGACGCCCCGATCATGCTGGTCAACTCGGAGACCGAGACCCCCGCGTACTTCTCCTCCCGCCAACCCGACACCGAACGCTTCCGGTTCTGGGAGGTGGCCGGGGCGGCCCACGTCTCGGCTCCCCAGCTCACCCGGCGCCGGGCAAAGTGCGAGCGCGACGGGGTGCCGATGCGCCCCAGCCCCAACCCGCCCTCGCAGATCTCCTACATCCCGGCGGCCTCGGCGGCCCTCGGCCATCTGCAGCGCTGGATGACCGGCGGGCCCCCGCCGCCGGCCCAGCCGCTGATCGAGGTGTCGGGCGATCCCCCACAGATCGGACGCGACGGGCACGCCAACGCGCTCGGCGGCGTGCGCATGCCTGGCGTGGAGGTGCCGGTCGCCCACAACACCGGGGTGAGCCCGGTGCAGGGGTTGGGCGGCCTTGGCGGCGCCCACGAACCGTTCGCCCGCGAGCAACTCGTCGCCCTCTACGGCGACCGGGAGCAATACCTGGCCCGGTTCTCCGCGGCCGCAGTGGCGGCGGTCGGCGCTGGGGTGCTGCGCGCCAGCGAGGCCGACGCCCTGATCGAAGAAGCTGCGGCGGCGGCGTTCTGATCCGGTGTCCGCCCCGCCGCCCTACCGCCCGAGCTCGGCCAAGATCTCCTTGGCGTAGGTGACCTTCCCGGTCAGCGTGGCCGGGTCGCCGGTCGCCAGCGCGTAGACGGCCTCGGCCATCACCTCGACCGGCTCCTGGCGCTCCGGGGGGGTGAACTCGTCCAGCCGGTGGTGCTTCACGCCGGGCGTGACCACCAGGCCCGAGGGCGAGACCACGTTCACCGCTACCTGGTCCTCGTAGACCTCGGATGCCAGGCCGGTCGTGAACCGCTCGAGGGCGGCCTTGCACATGCCGTAGACGGTGCCGCCGCCGCCGATGCGCCCGGCGTAGGGCGGGCCGACCGGGTGGCGGGCGGCGCCGGAGGAGATGTTGACGATCCAGCCCCGCTTGCGCTCCCGCATGCCCGGCAGCACCAGCTGGGCGAGCTCGAAGGGCGCCCGCACCTGCACCTCGAACATCAGGCGGTAGTGACGCTCGGTAAACTCGCTCACCGGCTCGAAGTAGGTGATGGCGGCGTTGTTCACCAGGATGTCGATGGGGCCGAGCTCGGCGGTGGCCGTGTCGACGATCCGCTTGCGGTCATCCTGGACCGACAGGTCGGCCGGGATCGGGATGGCCCGCCCGCCGTTCTCGTTGATCTGGTCAACGACGGTGGCCACGCTCCCCTCGAACGGGTGGTCCCCTTCGTGGGCGGTGCGCGCCGTGACCGCCACGGCCGCCCCCGCCTGGGCCAGGCGCTCGGCCACCGACGCCCCGATCCCTCGACTGGCCCCGGTGACGACCGCGACCATCCCCGACAGCTCCCCCACGGCTCTCCTCCTCATCGGCGGCGGGCGTCCGGCCGGCCCGCTCGAACAGCCCTATCTTCGCTCAATGCAAACGATCTCGCACATGCCGGGGCGCTCCCTCGGTCATCATGGGGGGTGAGCTGGTGGCCCTCGAGCTCACCGTGGTGGACGCCTTCACCGACCGCCCCTTCGCCGGCAACCCCGCCGCCGTCTGCCTGCTCGAGGCGTTCCCCGACGAAGGGCTCATGCAGGCCGTCGCCGCCGAGCTGAACCTGTCGGAGACGGCCTTCGCGGTTCCCCGCAGCTCGGACCGCTACGACCTGCGCTGGTTCACCCCCACGCTCGAGGTGCCCCTGTGCGGCCACGCCACGCTCGCTGCCGCCCACGTGATCGGGCGCTCGGTGACGTTCCACACGAGAAGCGGTGACCTCGCCTGCTCGTTCACCCCCGAGGGACTGATCGAGATGGACTTCCCGGCCGACCCCCCGGCTCCGGCCGAGCTGCCCGAGGGGGCCGGGCTCGATCCGGTGGTCTGGTTCGGTCGGGGTCGCCGCTATGCCCTCGCGCAGCTGGAGCACGCGGCGGCGGTCCGTGCTCTCGTGCCCGACCTCCCAGCCATCGCCGCGAAATTCGCGGACGGGCTGATCGTGACCGCGGCCGGCGACCAGGCCGGGGTCGACTGTGTGAGCCGGTTCTTCGCCCCCAACCTCGGGGTCCCCGAGGACCCGGTGACCGGCTCGGCCCACTGCACGCTGGCGCCGTTCTGGGCCCCCCGACTCGGCCGCCAGAGCCTTCTCGGGGAGCAGGCGTCGCCCCGGGGCGGCACCGTGCGCATGCGCACGGCCGGCGACCAGGTCGTGCTGGGTGGCCATGCGGTAAGCGTCTCCCGGGTGTCCTTCGTGCTCTGAGAACGCGGGACGACGCGAGGTTCGAGTCGATGCACGACGTCCGCCAGCGGTCGCGCCGGACCTTCGTCCGGCCCGAAGGCGGGCGAGGGGTCAGCCGTTCTTAGGCAGCTCCGAGAACTTCGCCGTGCGGTCGTTGTTGGGCTCCTTGGGCAACCCGAGCACCCGCTCGCCGATGATGTTCTTCTGGATCTGGTCGGTACCGCCGTAGATGGGGGGTGCCTGGGCGTAGAGGGCGATGCCGGTGACGGCCGCGATCATGTCGGCGTCGGGCAGCCCCTCAAGGGGACCCTGGTCCTCGGGCCGGTAGGCGTGCAGCATGCCGGCGGAGCCGGCGATGGCCATGCCCACGTCGCGCGACAGCCGCATCATCTCGCTCATGGACAGCTTGGCGATGTTGGGCAGGCCGGGGATGTCCCGGCCGGCCGCCCGGGCCGCCCGGAGCCGCTCGGTGTTGAACCGGCCCAGCTCGCCCAGGATGTACAGCTTCGCCAGGCCCTGGCGGATGACCAGGTCCTGGTCCCGCTCCCGCTGGCGGGCCAGGGCCACCAGCATCTGGGGCCCGATCGGCTGGAGGATGGGCCCCTCGTCCGGCCCCGGCCCCGCCCGGCGGCGGGCCACCACGAAGTCCCCGGCCCGCCGGCCGAGGTGGCCGGCGATGGTCCCGGGGGTGGCCGCGGAGCCCGCGGCCCCGCCGCCACCGGACCCAAGCCCGGCGCGCTCGAACGCCAGGGTGGAGTTGGCGACCGCCCACCCGTTGTTCACGCCGCCGATCACGTCGGCCACCGGCACCCGGGCGTCGGTGATGAACACCTCGTTGAACATGGCGTTGCCGGTCATCTCGGTCAGCGGGCGGACCTCGACCCCGGGCTGGCGCATGTCCAGCACCATCCAGGAGATCCCCTGGTGTTTCGGCACCTCGGGGTCGCTCCGGGCCAGCAGCATGCCGAGGTCGGCGACCTGTCCGAGCGAGGTCCAGACCTTCTGGCCGTTGATCACCCACTCCTCGCCGTCCAAGAGGGCCCGGGTGGTGAGCCCGGCGAGGTCCGAGCCGGCACCGGGCTCACTGAACAGCTGGCACCAGCCCGCCTGACCGGTGACGATGTCCCGGACGTAGTGGTCGATCTGCTCCTGGGTGCCGTGGGTGGCGATGGTCGGGGCGGCGAGCAGGAGGCCCAGGCCGCCGGGCGCCCCGAGCGCCCCGAAGGCGGCGATCTCCCGCGCCACGGCGTTGGCGTCGGTCCGGGAGAGCTCCCGACCGTAGGCGTGCCTCGGCAGGCTGGGCGCCGACCAACCGGCCAGACCCAGCCGTTCCCACCACTCGGTCACCGTGAGGTCGGGGTCCCAGTTCTCCTTGAGCCAGCTGCGGATCTCCTCGACCACGTCCCCTGAGGGACTGTTCTGTTGCACCTCGTCGGTCTTCGTCATCTCGATGCCTTTCTCGTCGGAGGCCGGTCGACGAGCAGCCGGCCCCAGGCAACCGGTGCGCCTGGTGCGCGCGCTCCATCGTACCGTGGTGCCACGCGGGCCGACCCTGGTCGCGACCGTCCCGACCGCCCGCTGCCGGACGGCCGGGACGAGGATCCGAGGGTCGGCCCGGTGAGGTGCGCCAGGGTGTCGCCGCCACAGGCGAAGATTGGGCCATGGTCCTAGAACACGTAGTGCTCGACGTGCGGGCCGGCTCCGAGCGGGACTTCGAGGCCGCCTTCGCCGTCGCCAAGCCGATCATCACCGGCGCGCCCGGCTTCCGCTCGCTGCGCCTCAGCCGGTGCATCGAGCAGCCGGACCGCTACGTGCTCCTCGTCGAGTGGGTCTCGGTCGAGGCCCACGAGCATGGGTTCCGGACCTCACCGGCCTACCAGGAGTGGCGACGCCTGCTGCACCACTTCTATCCGGCACCCCCGTTTGTCGAGCACTACGAGACGGTGTTCGAGGGCTAGCCGAGGGGGCAGACGCCCGTCACCCGGGGCCCGGGCACTCCGGGCAGACGCCGGTGATCTCCACGACGTGGTGAAGCTCGGAGAACCCCTGCTCCTCGCCGAGCCGTCGGGCCAGGGCCTCGAGCTCGGGTGCGGCGAGCTCGACGGTTCGCCCGCACCGACGGCACACCAGGTGGTGGTGGTGCACCGGCGACCCGCAGCGCCGGTAGAGGGTCTCGCCCGAGTCCCCCCGGACGCTGTCGACCTCGCCGGCCGCGGCTAGCGATCGGAGCTGGCTGTAGACGGTGGCCAGACCGATCCGTTCACCCGCCGCCCGGAGCCGGGCAAACAGCTCCTGGGCGCTCGTGAACTCCCCCGTCTCGTCGAGGAGGGTCGCCACCGCCCGCTTCTGGCGGGTGGCCCGGGGCCTGGACCTCGCTCCTTCGTCCACCGCCATCTGCGCCATCGTACCCATCGCCTGTCCGAATTCGTGGGCAATCCAGAGTGATTCTCATTATACTTATGGCGTGCGCTCGATCCGCCGACTGTCCGCTTTGGTGGCGTTGGCCGGCACCGCCGCCCTGGCCACGGCGGCGGTGCCGGCCGTGCCAGCCCGGGCGGCGGCCCCGGCGCAGCGGGTCCTCAGCGTGGTGGCGGCCGAGAACTTCTGGGGCAGCCTCGCCGCCCAGCTCGGCGGGCGCCTGGTCCAGGTCACGAGCATCGTCACCGACCCCAACGCCGACCCCCACGAGTACGAGAGCAGCCCAGGCGACGCCCGCCTGTTCGCCCAGGCGGACCTGGTCATCGTCAACGGTGCCGGCTACGACACCTGGGCCGACAAGCTGCTCGCAGCGTCGCCCCGGGCGGGCCGCCGGGTCCTCAACGTGGCGACGTTCCTCCACCGGCCGGCCGGCGCCAACCCCCACCTCTGGTACGACCCGGCCGACGTCTCCCGGGTCATCGACAGGATCACGTCCCTCTATCGCGCGCTCGAACCGGGTGAGCGGGGCTTCTTCGCCGCCCGGAACCGGACGGTCGAGTCCGCGCTCTCGGGCTACCGGTCCCGCCTCGCCACTCTGACGAAGCGCTACGCCGGGACCGCCGTCGGCGCCACCGAGAGCATCTTCGTGGACCTCGCCGGTGCGCTCCATCTCAAGCTGATCACGCCGAAGGCGTTCATGGACGCGGTCTCCGAAGGGGTGGATCCCCCGATCTCCTCGTTGGTCACCTTCGAACGCCAGATCAGCGCGCGACGGATCAAGGTGCTCGTCTACAACGTCCAAACCGTCACCCCCCTCACCGCCACCATCCGGGCCAAGGCCCGGGCCCGCCACATCCCGGTGGTCGCCATCTCCGAGACCATGGTGCCGGCGAACTCGACCTTCCAACGCTGGATGGTGGGCCAGCTCAACCGGCTGGGCGCCGCGCTGGCCAAGGCCCGGTCGTGAGCTCGCACCCCCTCACCCCTCCCGACCAGCCGGCGGTGTGCGCCCACGACCTCGCCGCCGGCTACGGCGAGTCGGCGGTGTGGTCACACGCCACCTTCGACGTCGCCCCGGGATCCTTCGTGGCCATCCTCGGGCCCAACGGCGCCGGCAAGTCGACCCTGTTGCGCCAGCTCCTGGGCCTGCTCCGGCCACTCGCCGGGCGTCTCGAGGTGTTGGGCGAGCCGCCGCACCGGGGGAATCCGTCCATCGGCTACGTGCCCCAGGCGCGGACTCTTGACCCCGAGGTCGCCTTCCGCGGGGTGGACCTGGTCCGGCTGGGCCTCGACGGGCACCGGTTCGGCTTCGCCCCCCCGTGGGGGTCGCGGGCCGCCCGCCAGCAGGCGGTCGAGCGCGCCGTCGCGAGCGTGGCTGCCGCCGGGTACGCCGGGCGCCGGCTGGGGGCGATGTCGGGGGGGGAACGCCAGCGCCTCCTTCTGGCCCAGGCCCTGGTGGGCGAACCCCGGCTCCTGCTCCTCGACGAGCCCCTGGCCAGCATGGACGTCCGGAACCAGGCGGCGATGGTGGAGCTCATCTCGTCGGTGGCGCTCGAGCGCCGACTCACCGTCCTGCTCGTCGCCCACGACCTCAACCCGCTGCGCAACGCGATCGACCTGGTCTGCTACGTGGCCAACGGCCGGGTCGCCTTCGGACCGCCCGAGGTGGTGGTGACCTCCGAGGTGCTCTCCACCCTCTACGGCGCGCCGGTCGAGGTGCTGGTCGACAGCCGGGGCCGGCGGTTCGTCGTCGGTATCGAAGAGGAGACCGCCCACCCGCACCGGCACGGGCCCGACGGGGTGTCGTTGTGATCGCGGCATCGGGATCGGCGTCGTTCAGCTGGAACCTCGTCTCGGACCTCTCCCAGATGCTCTCCTACCAATTCATGCGCAACGCCTTCTTAGCCGGGACGATCGTCTCGGTGGTGGCCGGCGTGGTCGGGTACTTCGTGGTCCTCCGGCGGACGGCGTTCGCCGCCCACGCGCTCTCCCACATCGGCTTCGCCGGGGCGGCCGGGGCGGTGCTGCTCGGGGTCAACCCGGTCTGGGGGCTGCTCACGTTCTGCCTCGGGGGGGCGCTGGCCATGGGCTCGCTCGGCCAGCGCCTGCGGGACCGCGACACGGTCATCGGGATCGTCCTCGCCTTCATGCTCGGGCTCGGGGTCCTGTTCATCGCCCTCTACAGCGGGTTCTCCACCGAGGCCTACTCCATCTTGTTCGGGGAGATCCTCGGGATCTCGACCTCCGATGTCGTCCTCACCGCCGTGGTCGGCGCGATCGCCCTGGCGGCGCTCGGCGCCATGTACCGCCCCCTCCTGTTCGCCTCGGTCGACGAGGAGGTGGCGGTGGCCCGGCGGGTCCCGGTCCGCCTCCTCTCGATCGCTTTCCTGCTCACCGTGGCCCTCGCAGTGGCGGTCGCCGTCCAGGTGGTCGGGGTGCTCCTGATCTTCTCGCTGCTGGTGACCCCGGCCGCGGTGGCCGAGCGGCTCACCATGCGGCCCGCCTCGGCCATGGTGGCGGCCGTCGCGGTCTCGCTGGCCTGCAGCTGGCTGGGCCTGGCCATCGGCTACTACGTCAGCTACCCGGTGAGCTTCTTCATCACCAGCCTGGCCTTCCTCGCCTACGCCCTGACCCGGACGGCGACCGCCCTCGCCCGCCGTCGGGCGGGCCGCCTCGGCCCGGGCCGGACGGGACCGGAATACGCGGGCGGCCACCCCGGTTGAGTCCGGGGAGGACGACCGGAGAGCTATGGCAGCGCGACGCGACAGCCTGTTCTCGTTCCCGAACCCGGTGAACGAGGTGGCGGCCCGCCTGGTGGCGGGCGGGGTGGTGGCCATGAGCGTGCTCGCGCTCGGCCTGGGCCAGCCGTGGCTCCTGGTGCCTCTGGCCTACGGGTTCTGGGCCCGGGTCCTCACCGGTCCGACCCTGAGCCCGCTCGGGCAGCTGGCCACCAGGGTCGGGGGGCGGGTGCTGCCGGTCGCGCCGAGGCCGGTGCCGGGGCCGCCGAAGCGCTTCGCCCAGGGGATCGGGGCCGTTCTGAGCACCGCCGCCCTCCTCACCTGGCTCTTGGCCGGCTGGTCCGTCGCCCGGTTCGTGCTCCTCCCCTTGATCGTCGCGGCCAGCCTGGAGTCGGTGGCGGGCTTCTGCCTCGGGTGCCGGCTGTTCGCCGTCCTGATGGCGGCGGGCCTCATCCCCGAGCGGATCTGCCTCGAGTGCGCCGACCTCTCGCGCCGGCAAGCCGGCGCCGGCGGGGCCTGAAACCGGGGCTCAGAGCGGCCGGCCGGAACGGCACCACCGGTTCGCCGGCACCCCGGCGCAGGGGTTGGGCATGGAGGCCAGCTTGGGCAGACGGTGCATGACCACCCCGGTGAAGGCCGGATAGGAGGACCCGGCCGGGCACGACCCGAACCCGGTGTCGCACAGCACCTGGGCCAAAAGCGTGGGGTCGGTGTTGGCCGCCTTGGTGAGCGGCCCGCAGCGGGCCTGTGCCTTTTCGAGGTTGGCCGGGACGCTGCCCTTCGGGGCCGAGTTGGCCCGGAAGCAGTTCTGCGGCTCGCCCTTGCTCAAGGTGAGCTCGCCGAAGTCGGCGTTCGACGGGTTGGCGAAGAACCCGTTGTGGCGGAAGGTGTTGTGGAGCAGGGCGTCGCCCTTGGGGTCGAAGACGCAGCCGAAGCCAGGGAACTGCACCCCGCCGGTCTTCGAGCAGGTCTGGCCGAGGATCGGCGGGTTCTCGTCGGGATAGGGGACGAAGAGCACCCCCCACGCCCCGTTGTTCACGAACCGGTTGTCCATGACCGTGTCGTTGGTCCCGCCCGACACCGTCATGCCGGTGCCGGTCGGACCGTTGCTCGCCGAACCGGCCTCGGGCACGTTGGGGTTGTTGTTGTTGTGAACGTAGTTGTCCATGAAGACCCAGCACGAGCGGGTGTGGGTGATGGGGCTGATCTTGTGCCCGGGGCAGTTGCCGTTCTGGGGCGCCGGGGGGTCGGCGTCGAACTGGGTGTTGGTGTCGAACCCATCCTTGTTGTGGTCGAACTGGGAGTGCTCGACGACGACCGCGCCACCGGAGTTGGTGCCCGAGTACCCGAGGGCGCTGTACTGCATCCAGGCGTGGTCGATGGTCACGTTGCACACCTGCTGGCAACCACCGACGTATGCACCCGAGTCGTTGAAGTTCGATGCGTAGATCTGGTTCCACGTCCCGCCCGAGCTCGCCTCGGAGAAGATCCCGTAGCGGGCCGCGGTCTGCTCGGCGGTGGCGACGGCCCCCTCGGGCCCGAAGAACGTGGAGGTCGCGCTGAGGTAGCTCCCCGAATAGCCGTGCAGCCCGATCCGGCCCGATCCCCCGTTCCACCAGATCTCGTTGCCCGACGAGCCCGAGCCACCGAGGAAGTTGCAGACGGTGAGGTTCTGGATGCTCACCCCGTTGGCTTTCCACACCACGATGCCGTTGCGCCCCTCCGGCGGGGCGCCGACCGTGGCGATGGGCCCGAAGCTCTGCCACGCCGGATCGGCGCTGCAGGGCGTCGGGGCGCCCGGCAGGGTCCCGTCGACCACCACCCCCGAACGGCTCATGCCCCGCAGGTGCAGATCGCGGGTCGAGATGAGGACGCCCCCGTAGTCGCCGTCGCGGTAGGCGGAGGCGTCGGCTGGCGGCGAGGTCAGGTCGTGGCGCTCGTGGTAGTCGCCCGGCCCGATCAGGATCCAGTCCCCCGGGCGGGCCGCGTCGACCGCGGCCTGGATGCTCGAGTACTGCCCTTTCACCCCGTGGAACGAGCCGACCAGCAGCACCCGGGCGGTGCCGGCCGACGCCGGGGTCGGCGTCACCAGCACGGTCGTCGAGAGCCCGGCGACCAGCGCGGCCGCCCGCAACCAGCGTCGTGTCCTCGCCCGGGTCGCCATCCTCACCCCCCCTCCCCGGACCCGACCCTAGCGACCAACCGCCCCGGGAGGCACGTCCGGCGCCGAGCGAACCGCCACGATGACGTCGGCCAGGCGGGAGCCGGCGCCGAGCGCGTGCCGGCGGGCCCGCCACCCAGCCCGGGCCAGGGCGAGGGCGAAGTAGGCCTCGTCGAACCCGAGCTCGAGCCACCCGTAGGTGCGGGTGGACCAGAGCGAGTAGCCGTCGAGGCGCAGGCCCCACGGGTAGGCCATGGGGGCCACCGGCTCGCCGGCCCACACGACCACCCCGCCGGGCCGGACGATCCGTCCCAACCGCTCCAACATGGCCAGGTGGTCGGCGCAGTGGTGGAATGACTCGTAGAAGACCGCGGCGTCGAACGGCTCGTCCGGTTCGAACTCGAGCATCCCGGCGTGCACCACCGAGACCCGGTCGGGGTGCCGGCTGCGGCGCTCGGTCAGGGCACAGAATCGCTCCTCGACCTCGATCGCGGTGACGTCGAACCCGGTCGCCGCCAGGTCGAGGGTGAGGTTTCCCCACCCCGAGCCGAACTCGACGATCCGGGCCGGCGGGGAGAGACCGAGGTTGGAGATGATGAAGCCCCGGGCGACCAGCTCCTCCCCCACCACGGCGGTCGAGCCGGTCGAGTACGGGTACGGGGTCGCCACCGCCTCCTCCAGATCGAAGGTGCTGGCCTCGTTGGCCAGCGAGTAGTCGGGACGGCCCGACACCTCGCGGTAGAGAGCCCACACCCACTCCCGGTACGCCGGCGAGAAGGGGTCGGCCGGACGGCCCGGCGGGGGCGCCATCTTGAAGCCCTTGAGGAACCGGCGGGCCTCGTCCTCGGAGGTCGTGAAGAGCTCGGCCGCCTGGGCCAGCTTGGCGTCGAGCCGCGCCAGGGTGACCGGCTCCGGCGGCGGGTGGCCCCGGAGGGCCTGGATCCGGGCCACGGCCGGCTCGGGCAGCGTGCCGGCCAGCCACCGTCGGAGGCGCCCGGCCGGCGAACGGGCCGCGGACAAGGAGGGGGGGCGGGGCATCGGTGGTGCAGCCCACCATGATCCGCCGCACGGTGCAACGGCAAGCCGGGGCGGCCACCGGGCGAAAAGCCACTTTCCGAAGGGCATTGGGGTGTGGGACGCTGGAGAGACGGAGAGCTGTGCACACTGTCGGCGGTGCCCGCGGGGGAACCGCTGACACCAGGGGCGGCGCATTGATCCGTCAGGCACACCTGGTCGCCTGGCTGGCGGGGAGCGAGTGGCGAAACCGACGCCCTTTCGGAGCTGCGAACCGAAAGGACGGGTGTGGGTCGGACGGAGGAACCCACCGAGACGGGACGCCCGGGAGCCGAGCCTCGCGCCGAGGGTGCTGGCCCGGCGAGGGCTGACCCGGTGCCCGGGCCCGCCCGAGCCGGATCGCTCGGGGTGCTCGGCGCCACGAGCGTCCTCGCCGACGGCGCGGACGTCGCCAAGAGCCGGGAACGGGCCCGGCAGCGCCGGCTGCTCATGGTCGCTCTGGTGCTCGTACCGATCGCCGCGTGGCTGGCGATCCGGGACTTCGCCTGGCACCGCGGCGGTTTCGGGCTGCCGCACCTCACCGACACCGAGCTGCACTACCTACCGGCGGTCGTCTTGATCGCGCTGCTCGTCGCGCTGATCGCGGTGTCCCTGCTCGGCGGCGGCCGGTCCCCGCACGTGCTGTACCGCCCAGGCGAGATCGACATGCGCTTCGACGACGTGGTGGGAGTCCCAGCCCTTGTCGAGGAGGTGCGCCGGACCCTCAACCTGTTCCTCGCCCACCAGACGTTCGCCGACGAGATGGGGGGCACCCCCCGCCGGGGCATCCTGTTCGAGGGCCCGCCGGGGACCGGCAAGACCTACCTGGCCAAGGCGCTGGCCGCCGAGGCCGGGGTCCCGTTCCTGTTCGTGTCGTCCTCGGCCTTCCAGTCCATGTACTACGGGGCGACCAACCGCAAGATCCGTTCCTACTTCCGGGCCCTGCGCCGCTACGCCCGGCGCGAGGGCGGGGCGGTCGGGTTCATCGAGGAGATCGATGCCATCGGTGCCACCCGCGCCGGCAACGGGCTCGGGCACCGGGAGGGCATCGCCGGGGTCGTCAACGAGCTCTTGATCCAGCTGCAGTCGTTCGAGGCGCCGACCTTCGGAGCCCGGCTGCGGGGGGTGGCCGTCGACTTCGCCAACCAGTGGCTGCCGAGGCGCCGCCAGCTGCGCAAGCCGGCGCCGGCGGCGGCCAACATCTTGGTGATCGGGGCGACCAACCGGGCCAAGGACCTCGACCCCGCACTCCTACGCCCGGGCCGCTTCGACCGGTCGATCTACTTCGACGTCCCCACCCGGTCCGGGCGCCGAGAGATCATCGACTACTACCTCCAGAAGAAGGCCCACGGCCCCGAGCTCGACGAGCCGGGCCGACGGGACGCGCTAGCCGGGATGACCGCCGGCTACTCCCCGGTCATGATCGAGCACCTCCTCGACGAGGCGCTCATCTGGGCCCTCCGGCGGGGTGGCAACGCCCTCGCCTGGGCCGACATCACCACCGCCAAGATGGCCAACGAGATCGGGCTGGCCCACGGCACCGTCTACACCGAGGCCGAGCGGCGGATGATCGCCACCCACGAGGCGGGGCACGCCACCGTGGCCTGGCTGGTCGGCCGGGGGCGGTCGCTTGACGTGCTGAGCATCGTGAAGCGCAAGGACGCCCTCGGGCTCCTGGCCCACTCCGACGCCGAGGAACGGTTCACCCGGACCAAGAGCGAGATGCAGGCGTTGATCCAGATCGCCATGGGGGGGATGGCGGCCGAGGAGCTGTTCTTCGGGGAGTCCTCCACCGGGGTGGGCGGCGACCTGGCCAGCGCCACCGCGACCGCCTGCCAGATGGTCGGATCCCTCGGGATGGGCTCATCACTCATCGTCGACGGATCCCCCGGGCCGACCGGGGCGGTCGACCCCGCGGGCAAGATCCTCGCCAGCGACGTCGGCCGGGACGAGGTCGAGCAGCTGCTGGCCCGGTCCAAGACCGAGGCCCGCTCGATGCTCGGCGAGCACCGCCACGTGGTCGAGGCGCTGCGCGACGCGCTGCTCGAACGCGACGAGCTGGTCGGTCCGGAGATCGTCGCCGTCATCCGGGCTGCCGGCCCCCCGCCGCTGCCGACACCGGGGTTGCGCCGGAGCGTGTCCGGTCCGGCCTAGCGGCTCACGGGTGGTTGGGAGCGGTGTCGCAGTACGGCTCCCCGCTCGACTGGGTGTAGCTGCCGTAGTTCTGGCTGGGCGACCAGTAGCCGGGGAGCAATGTCGTGGCCGTGCAGGGCACACCCTGGTTCACCGCCGTCGAGGCGATCGACCAGTGGGGGGTCCCGGGATTGAGGTAGTGGGGCACGTTCACGTACTCGAGGCGGCTGTCCCACAGGTAGTACTTCGAATACCCCGACGTCAGTTGGTCGTTGCTGAAGGTCCCCACGGCCGGCCGGTAGTTCTGGGCGATGGTCCCATAGACGTCGAGAGCGCCCTCGCTGTTGCCGTCGCCCATCCCGTTGCCCGAGACGGCGTAGTTGTTGACCCCGAAGCCGTCGTTCAAGGCCAAGATGGCCGCGTCGATGACGAGCCCGCCCGCCCCCGGGTCGCACAGCGGCGGAGGCTGGGCGCCGCTCTGGCCGCAGCTGGTCATCACGGTGGTCTGTTGGTTGCAGTAGTAGTAGCTGCAGGACTCGGTCGTCGTGATCGGGTGGTCCACCTCGACGTAGGCGTACGCGATGAGTCCGAGGACGTCGTTGGTGGTCCCCGGCGCGGTGTTGTACCCGCACTGGTTGGCATAGGTGCTGTTGAACGAGCTTCCGCAGTCGACGTAGGTGATGGCGCCGTCGACGATGATGTTGTTCTGGGTGGCGATGGTGAGGGCGCCCGACACCGTTCCCTGCACGAAGGCGTCGCCCTCGCAGTCCGGCGATCCGGTCTGCCCGTAGTAGTCCCCGAGCTGGGAGTAGGTCCCGTTGGGGGCCTCGCCGTCGAAGGGGTTGGCGAACGAGTTGCAGGTCTGGGAGGACGGGGTGTTCTGGACGTAGACGACCCCGTTGCTCGGAACGGGCACCTTGCCGGTCCCACAGTCGTTGGGATTGTAGGTGGCGTCGTTCTCGTTCACCCCCGACGACGAGTACGGAGTGTTCGGGCTGGTGACGGTCATGTACTCGGTGGTCCCCGAGTTGGACAAGGTGATGGTGGTGGGTCCCGAGTACAGGCACCCGCTCGCCGCCGCGATGGCGGCCAGGGCGGTGTCGGTCGTCGGCAGCGGCTCGTAGGGGGCGTTGTAGGTGCTGGTGGCGGCGTTGTAGATGCCGACGTCGGAGGTCGCCTGGCTGCAGGTGCTCTGGCTCCCGTGGTTGTCGAGCGGGTCGACGAACAGGCAGTGAGGGTCGTGGGTGGTGACGGTCGAGGGGTCCGAGGTCGAGCCGAAGTCGGGCTGGTTCGCGACATAGATCGAGTCGTTGGTGTAGATGGGCCCGTAGAGCAGGTCGTTGGGACCGAAGAAGACCGCCGAGCAAATCGAGTTAGTGAAGCTGCCCGGCGCGTTGATGTCGGGGCCCTCGTAGTTGTTGTTCCAGTCGTAGGTACAGTTCTGGGTCTGTCCCGACGTTGGCACGGTCGACTCGTAGTTGCTCCAGAACAGGTGGGTCAGGAACCCGTTCTCCGGGGACAAGTCCACGTACGAGCTCTGGAACGAGACGGTCTTGCCGACGCTGGCCGCCCCGTAGATCAGCTCCTTCACGTAGTCGAGGGTCTGGCCGGCGGTAGTGCTGACGGCGGAGCAGGCGGTGTTGAAGCACAGGGCGGGGTTGGTCCACATGAACTTCTCGGTCACCGGGTTGTTGGTGTTGCCGGTCACCGTCTGCCAGGCGTTCAGGGCGGGCAGCTCGGAAGAGGGACAAGAAGTGCTCGTGCTCGACGTGTTGTTCGAGTTGCAGTCGACCAGGTTGGGGTTCTGGTTGATGGCCGCCAGGTAGGAGTCGATGCCCGACTGCAGCGCGCGGTAGGCGAGGTGCTGCACCACGTCGTTGGAGACGAGCGGGTCGTGCTGGATCGCCGTCGCCGCCAGCGTGCCGGCGCTGAGCGAGATCAGCAGGACCAGGCCGATGACCATGCCCATCCCGGCCTGCCCGACGTCGCGAGCCCGGCTCAGGAACCGGACCGCGCGCTGGTCCTGCAGGTGGTAGGCGACCGGTCTCCAACTCTTGGTTCTCGTTGTGCTCTTCATGTCAACCCACCATTGCCTGGTACTCCGAGGAGATCGGTGAGAGCAGGTACACCGTGCTGTCGTCCTCGGACTGCCCGCCGGCGGTTCGGCCGGTCGACACCCCGTTCACCTGCAGGTCGATGGTGACGGCGTAGATCTCGTCCGGCGGGCAGTCGGCCTTGGGGTCGGTGGAGCTGCTCGGGGTGCTCGTGCAGCCGGCGAAGGTGCTGTTGTCGGCGCCGTAGAGGCAGGAGGCGACGCTCGAGGAGTACGGGTTCGACGGCGTGTTCGGGGTCGCGGGGAGGCACGAGTAGGTGTTCCCATTGATCGTCGAGTTCCCGACCAGGGGCGTGGTGTAGGTGGTCGACGTCGAGGTGGCGTCCTCCACCAACAGGGTGTACTCGAGCAGCGGCTGGTTGTCGTTGGCGTTGGAGACCCCGTCCACCGTGATCAACGTGCGGGGTGCGCCCCAGGTGCACCCGGATCCGCTCGGGGGACAGGTGGTGGCGCTTGCCGCCGCCTCGGTGACCGTGAAGGTGCCGCCGGCGTCGCACAGGCCACTCGAGGGATTCGCCGAGGTGCAGCTGGCGACGATCTTGGCCGGGCCGTTCGGGTCGCCGATGTTGGTGTAGAAGGTCAGCGACGTCGGTGAGATGGCACCGGTGACGAAGGGCGGATCGGGGACGCCGTTGACGGCCGGGCCGGGCTCGACCGCTGAGCGGACGAACCGTTGGAGGTTGGTGGACACCGGGAGCAGCTGGTTGACGTTGATGTAGGTGTTGTTCACCCTGGCCACCGTCGAGAACAGGACGTCGACGATGGGCACGGTCATGGCGAACAGGACGAGCAGGGTCATCAACGCCACCAGGAGCTCGACCAGGGTCACGCCCTCTTCGTCACGCCGACGCGCCACCAACAGGCGGAGCGCACGGGGGAGGCGGTCGACGAGTGGGGTCATCAGTCGGGGATCGGGACGAAGGCGGGCATGTAGTACGTCGTCGACCCGACGACGACCGAGGTCGGGTTGACGGTGATCGTGGTCGAGGCGTAGGTGGACCCGGAAGTCACGGTGACCACGTAGGTGCCGTAGATCACGGCGATCCGGCTGAGCCCGTCGGCGCCGGAGTTCGGCATCGAGTAGCTGGTGGGGTTCGACGGGTTGGCCGGCGGGTTGGACAGTGCGGGGAAGTTGCCCGAGCTGAGCGGCGTGAGCTCGGTGGACGACGTGCACGACGCGTCGGCGATGGAGATGGTGGCGCCGGAGATCGGGGTCCCGTTCGAGTTGGTGGCCTCGATCGGCAGCAGCCCCATCGGGAGCGTCACCGTCGGCGCCGCCGGGGAGCTGGTCAGCGTGGCGCCGGGGACACTCGACGCGCTGACCGAGGCCGTCGTGAGCTCGGACGCGCAGTAGCCGGGCGCTATCGAGTAGCCGGACTGGAACGGGAACAGCGGCCCGACCTCGTTCTGGGGGCCGTTCCCGGTCGTCGGCGCCGACATCTCCACCGTCGAGTTGGGTTGCAGGTTGGCGTCGGACACCATGATCGGCGGGTTCTGCAGGTACATGCCCGAGAGCCCCGTCGGGGTCGACGAGCCGCTGAACGAAGTGGTCGAGTTGGCGTAGAGGAGGACCTGACCCGCCGACTCGGTGGCCGCCGCCGCCGCACAGGTCGTCGCCCCGGTGCAGGCCAGCCCGGTGATGTCCACCGGGCTCCCGCCGGTGGTCCCCGAGAAGGTCGCAGCGGACCAGCTCCCGGACTTCAAGACGTCGACGATGGCGGCGTGGGTCGAGGTGCCGACGGCGAAGCACGACGACGACGAGGGGCACACCAGCTGGTCCATGGACACCGTGCCGGCGGGCAGGTTGGCAGTCGACCACGAGGTCCCACCATTGTTCGACGTCACCCCGGCGCTCGTCGACGTCTGATAGAGGGCGAAGCAGCCGGAGGTGGAACCGGGGCAGGTCAGGCCGCTGAGCGACGTCGCCCCCGACGGGAGCCCCGAATCCGAAGACCAGGTCGAGCCGGAGCTCAGGTACCCGACGAACGGCGAGGAGGATTGGGTCCCGGTGGCCCAGCAGTGGCTGCCCGAGGTGGTGCAGGCGATCAAGCTGAACGAGCTGGGGGTGAACCCGAGGTTGTCCGAGTACTCCTGCCAGTACGGACCCTGGTCGTTGCTGGTCAGCTGGATGATCTCGGGCGTCGTCGTCGTGCAGTAGTAGCCGCACGAGGTCTGCGTCGTCCCGATCGCTACGCAGAAGGTCGTGCTGTTGCAGGCGATCTGGGTGATCGCGTTCATCGTGAAGCTGTTGTTGAACCCGCTCCCCGTCGAGTAGCTCTGCCACGACGTCCCGGGGTAGCCGGACGCCGAGTTGGAGATGATGATGGCCGTCGACCCGGTCGTGGCGGTCACGAAGCAGACCGGCTGGGAGGACGAGCTCGGGCACACGATCTGGTTCAACGAGTTGTTGCTCGGGATGTTGTCCGTGGTCCAGCTGACGCTGGACCCCGACACGGTCGCCGTGAGCAGGACGCCGCCCGAGCTCCCCGAGCCGATGGCGATGCACGCCGGAGTGGTGGCGCCCGACGGGCAGACGATGTCGTTCAGCTGGGAGACGCCCGATGGGAGATTGCTGTTCGACCACGAGGTGCCGTTGGTGCTGACCGCGGCGGCACCGCCCGAGCTGCCGTACCCGACGGCGATGCACGCCCCCGACGTACAGCCGACACTTTCGATCCGGGTGAACGAGGAGAAAAGGGTGGCCACGGACCAGCCCGAGCTGGTTTGGGCGATCGCGCTTGCCCTGGGTGAAGAGGCCGGCGACGAGGCGCTCGAGGGGGCCTGGCCCCTGACGAGGCAGACGAGCGGGCCCTGGTTCGGGCAGCTGATCCCGTCGGCGACCGCGGTGGTGGTCGGATACGACAGGCCGACGTAGGCGCCCTCGTCGTACTGGAAGGTGACCTCGGTGATCTGGGCGACGGTGACGGTGATGGGCGACTGGGTGGCGAGCGCCTGGGTCTCAGACGACGCCTCGTTGTAGTTGGCCACATACGACGACGTGGGGCCGGGCCCGACCTGCACCGTGTAGGTCCCGGGGGCCAGCTCGAGGAAGACGCAGCCGTTGGAGGCCGGCGTGACCGAGTACGGGCTCGCCAGGTTCGATCCCGAGACCTGGACCGGGATGTTCTGCACCCGCGTGCTCCAGGAGTTCGAGAACACGTCGGTCGGGGGGACGCCCGGATAGACGGGGTCGCCGTCCACCTGGACGGCGAGGAACCCGTCGGTCAGGTTCCCCGAGGGGGGGAAGTTGAGGATGGCCTGGTCCGAGATGCTCTGGTTGCCGGTCCACGAGACGGTCACCTGCAAGCCGAGGACCGGCGAGGTATTGGTGTTGCAGAAGTCGGGGCTCCCGCCGGTGGCGTCGGTCCACTTGAACGTGGCCACCACCTTGTAGGTGATCCCCGAGAGGACCGACGATGGCTCGGTGATCGGGGTGCCCACCTCGGGCTGACTGTCCGAGTTGGACGGGGGACCCTGGTTGTTCAAGGTCTCGATCCACTGCTCGGCGACCGAGAGGGCGGTCAGCCGCTGCCGTGCCGAGGCTGCGCTGGCCAGCACGTTGGTGAACAGGTAGCTCGTCGGGACGAGGACGGCGAGCAGGATCACCATCGCCACGATGCAGTCGACCAGGCCGAAGCCCTCCTCGTCGGGCTGGTGGGCGCTGGCCCGGCGTCGGTCGAGGCGGCGCCAGTGCGCCCCCCAGAGCGTCAGCACGACCAGCCGACCGGGCCACACCCGTTGGCCATCAGCGCGTCCCCGTTTCTCTCCTGGTTGTGGGACCTGGGAACCGCCCGAGCCGGCACAGACCCGCCACCGATTCGACGGCCCGGCTGACTCCCTGAGTCCCGTGGCTTTGCGTCGCCTTCTCGCGAAGGTTTTGCCTTTTCGTCGGCATCACTGAAGCTGCCCTTGAACAGGAAGAGCCTAGAACCCCAGATCCCCCGGAACGGGGATGCATGAGCGGTGTGACCAGGGGTTTCACCGCCCGACGGGGCGCAAGGCATCCCGGGCCGGGCACACCTAGGGTGAGCGAGGTGGGGCGGAACGCAGCGGTGGGGACAGAGGGTTTCGTCCCCGGGCTGTTCTCTCCCCTCGCCACCCGCTACGACCTGCTGTGCGAGGTCCTCTCGATGGGGCAGAACCGACGGTGGCGGCGCTCGATGGTGGATCAGGTGGTGCCGGGGTCGCCGGCCACCGTCCTCGACGTGGCCTCGGGAACGGCCGGCGTCGCCGTCGAGCTCGGCCGGCGGAGCTCGGCCCGGGTGGTCGGCTTCGACCTCACCCTGGGCATGCTGCGGGTCGGGGTCGACCGGGTGGAGGCCGCCGGCCTGCGCGGTCGGGTCGACCTCGTCCAGGGCCGCGCCGAACGGCTGCCGTTCCCGGACCGCTCGTTCGACGCCCTCACCTTCACCTACCTGCTGCGCTACGTGGAGGACCCGGCGGCCACGCTGGCCGAGCTGGCGCGGGTGCTGAGGCCGGGGGCCCCGATGGCCAGCCTCGAAGTCCTCGCCCCGGCGAACCCCTTCTGCCGTGCGGCCTGGTGGTGCTACACGCGGCTCGTGCTGCCGGTCGCCGGTTGGCTGACCGGTGGCCGGTCGTGGTGGCGGGTCGGGCGGTTCCTCGGCCCGAACATCACCACCCACTACCGCCGCTACCCGGTCCCCTGGACCGTGCGGGCGTGGGAGTCGGCGGGGTTCGTCGACGTCGGGGTCAAGCCCATGAGCCTCGGTGGCGGCCTGGTCATGTGGGGCCGTCGGGCCGGTGACTGAGACCGGCACCCGCCGGGACGCCCCGGGCACGCTCCGGCCCGCCTTCTACGCCGCCCACCCCGGCGGCTGGCGCGACTGGTGGACGGTGCTCCACCCGCCCTACACCGCCTGGCACCTCGGCTACGTCGTGATCGGGGCCTGCCTGGCGCCCCAGGTGCGCACCGATCGGCTGGTCGCCACCGTGGTCGCCTTCTTCCTGGCTGTCGGGGTCGCCGCCCATGCCCTCGACGAGGTGCACGGGCGGCCCCTCGAGACCGGCATCCCGACCCGTTGGCTCCTCGCCGCCGCCGTCCTCGCGCTCGGGGGCGCGGTCGGCCTGGGGGTCCTCGGCGTGGGGCGGGTCGGGCTCGCCCTCGTCCCCTTCGTCGTCGTCGGACCGGTGCTGGTGGTGGCGTACAACCTCGATGTCGCGCCGCTCCACAAGGACCTGCTCTTCGCCGCCTCCTGGGGGGCGTTCCCGGTGCTCACCGGCTACGTCGCCCAGGCGGGGCGGCTCTCGTGGGCGGCCGGGGCCGCCGCCGGCGGCGCCCTCACCCTGTCGATGGCCCAGCGGAGCCTCTCCACGCCGGCCAGGCTGCTCCGCCGGCGCAGCCTCGGGGTGACCGGGCGGATCGAGATGGTCGAAGGGCCCGATCGGACGCTCGACCGCGCGACCGTGCTCGAGCCCCTCGAGCGCGCGCTGCACGCCCTGGCGGCCAGCGTCGTCCTGTTGGCGGCGGCGCTCGCGCTGGCTCGACTCACCTGAATCGGAAGCGAGACGAGGAGCGACCATGATCGGCTGCATCGGCATCGTGAGCGCCGGCGCGATGGGCTCGGCGGTCGGCGGGAGCCTGGCCGCCGCCGGCTCACGGGTGGTCGTCGCCCTCGACGGCCGCAGCAATCGCACCGTCGGACGCGCCACCGCGGCCGGCCTGGAGGACGTCGGGAGCCTGGAGGGCCTGGTGGCCGAGAGCGAACTCATCGTCTCGATCGTCCCTCCGGCCGCGGCCCTCGAGGCGGCGACGGCGATCGTCGGGGCCATGGCCCGGAGCGACCGTCGGCCGACCGTCCTCGACGCCAACGCCATCTCACCGGCCCGGGCCGGTGAGGTCGCCCGCCTTGTCGAGCGGGCCGGGGCCCGCTACGTCGACGGCGGGATCGTCGGCGGCCCGCCGGGTCGGGGGGGCCGCACCGACCTCGTGCTCTCGGGCCCCGGTGCCGACGCGCTCGCTTCCGAGCTGAGCACCGATGAGTTGGTGGCGACGGTCGTGGGCGACGAGGAGACCGCCGCCTCGGCGCTCAAGATGTGCTACGCCGCGTGGACCAAGGGGACCTCGGCGTTGCTCATCGCCATCAGGTCGCTGGCGCGGCACCATGGCGTCGACGGCGCGCTGGGCGAGCTGTGGGGACGGAGTCAGCCAGGGCTCTGGGCGCGCTCGGAGCACGAGGGCGCGGTCGCCGGCCGGGCCTGGCGGTGGGTGGACGAGATGGCCGAGATCGCCCGCACCTTCGAGGACGCCGGGTTGCCCGGTGGCGCCGCCCGAGGGGCCGGCGCTCTCTACGAGCGGCTGTCGGGCTTCAAGGACGTGCCGGGCGCGCCCCCGCTCGACGAGGTGATCGCCGCCGTCTTCGCCCCCTGAGCGACCCCCCCGGGGGGGGACCCCCGATTTCAACCCCTCCGGTCGCGAAATCCCTGTTCAGCGCACTGTACCGGTCGGCTATAGTTTCCGGGCCGCCAGCGAGACGACGTCGGAGCGCCCTCGGGCCCCCCGACCGGTCGCAGCGACCCGAGCGAGACTGACCAACACGGGGTCGCCGCCCGCTCGCTGGACGGTAGACCATGACCACCCCTGGCAACGAGCGCGACCCGGCGGGTCGCGGAACCACCGGCCCCCGGGCCCGTCGAGCTAACCGGGCGCGCCCGGCCAGCGCACCCAAGGTGGCGTCCCGGCGCTGGCCCCCGGAGCGAGGGGGCGCCGGGCGAGTGGCGGAGTCGCCCCTGGCGTAGCGACCACGGGCTCTGTACGTCTCCGCACCCTGTAACCGGCATGGCACCACGAGTGCTCCGGCGCCCTCCTTCGTCTCGGGGGCTCACGACCGGTGAGCGAAATACCAGCGGCGATCAGCCCACGACACCCGATCAGCCCGAGTTGGGCGACGAAAGGAGCGGACGTGGACATCCGCCGCATCGACTTCAGCGCGCGATCGCTCGGGCGATCGACACACTTCGACAAGGTTCCCATCCGACCGACCCTGGCCGTCGGCGTCTTCGCACTGACGGCCACGTTGTTGTGGGTGACGTTGGCGTCGGCCACCGTCCCCGGCGGCACCTCGGACACCCTCCCCCTCGGGCCGAGGATGTTCCAGCCGACGGTGGACCGAATCCCCCACATGCTCATCCCGGGCACCACCAGCGCGACGCCCCCACCCACAACGAGCACCACCCAACCGGCGCCACTCCCGACCGGCGCGCTGGCTCTGGTGCCACCGGCACCGGCCGCGGTGGTGGTCGACATCGGCCCGGCGGCGGCGTGGGCGGCCAGCCCCGGCGTCGTCTGCATCCGGGACCACGAGTCCGGGGACAACTACGCCGAGAACACCGGCAACGGGTACTACGGCGCGTACCAGGACCTGCTGAGCACCTGGGAGGCCGCCGGGGGCACCGGCCTGCCGAGCAACGCCCTGGCGGCGGTGCAGGACGAGATCAACTACCGGATCTACCTGAGCGGCGGGTGGGGGCAGTGGTCCACGGCGCCCGGGTGCGGCCTGTGAGACCGCTCACCGGCCGGAACGACGGCGAAGTCAGAACACGACCACCGACCGGAGGACCTCGCCGCGGGCCATCTTGGTGAAGGCCTCCTCGACCTCTTCGAGGGAGATCGTCTCGGAGACGAAGCGCTCCAGCGGCAGCCGACCCTGGAGGTGGAGGTCGACCAGGGCCGGGAAGTCGCGATCGGGGAGGCAGTCCCCGTACCAGCTGGGCTTGATCCGCCCGCCCCGGCCGAACAGCTCGATGAACGGCAGATCGATCCGCATGTCCGGCGTGGGCACCCCCACCTGGACCAGGGTCCCGGCCAGGTCGCGGGCGAAGAACGCCTGCTCGAACACCTTGGCGTTGCCGACCGCCTCGATGCAGACGTCGGCCCCGTTGCCCCCGGTGGCCTCCCGCACCGCTGCCACCGGGTCTTCGCTCGACGCGTCAACCAGGTGGGTGGCCCCGAACTCCCCGGCCCACGCGAGCTTCTTCTCGTCGAGGTCGACGGCCACGATGGTGGTCGCACCGGCGAGTTTGGCCCCGGCGATGGCCGCGTCGCCGACCCCGCCGCACCCGAACACCGCGACGCTGTCGCCGGGGGAGACCTCGCCGGTCAGGAGCGCCGCGCCCAGCCCGGCCATCACCCCGCAGCCGAGCAGACCGGCCGCCTCCGGGGCCACCGCCGGGTTGACCTTGGTGCACTGGCCGGCGGCCACCAGCGTCCGCTCGGCGAAGGCGCCGATGCCGAGGGCGGGCGACAGCGCGCTGCCGTCCAGGCGCATCGGCTGCGCCGCGTTGTCGGTGGACAAGCAGTACCAGGGTCGCCCGCGGCGACAGGACCGGCACCGTCCACACACGGCGCGCCAGTTGAGGATCACGAAGTCCCCGGCGGCGAGGGTGTCGACCCCCTCGCCGACCGCCTCGACCACGCCGGCCGCCTCGTGGCCGAGCAAGAACGGGAAGTCGTCGTTGATGGCGCCCTCCCGGTAGTGCAGGTCGGTGTGGCACACGCCGCACGCCTGGACCCGGACCAGCGCTTCGCCCGGACCGGGGTCCGGGACCTCGATCGTGACGACCTCGACCGGCGCCCCCCGGCGCGTGGCCACGACCCCTCGAACGCTGTGCGACACCGCTCCCCCATTCTCGATGAACGACCTCGACCAGTCTCGCCGATCGGTCGGTCGGCCGGCCGGCCGAGCACGGGACCCCGCCGCCGTCCACTCAGGCGATGGCGGCAAACCAGCGCCCGGCACCCAGCCGGTAGAGGACGTGGGGGGCGAGCGGGTGGCCGACCAGTCGAGGGTGCTCGAAGTCGTCGACCGGGTCGCGGACCATGCCGAGCCGCTCCATCACCGCCCGGGACCGTCGGTTGCCCTCGAAGGTGAACGAGACCACCTCGGCCAGGCCGAGCTCCTCGAACCCGTGGCGGAGCGAGGCCCGGGCCGCCTCGCTGGCAAACCCCGAGCCCCACGCCGGGCGGGCCAGCCGCCACCCGACCTCGACCGCCGGGGCGAAGGGGACGTCGAAGCCGGGGACGGCGAGCCCGGTGAAGCCGATGAACGCCCCGGTCGCCTTGACCTCGAGCGCCCAGAGCCCGAACCCGTGGGCTGAGAAGCCCGACTCGATCCGCGCCACCAGCTCGTCACTCTCCCGGCGGCTCAGGGTCGAGGGGAAGAACGCCATCACCTCGGGATCGGCGTTGCGAGCGGCGAAGGGGGCGAGGTCCTCGGGACCGAAGCGTCGGAGGAGGAGCCGGGGCGTCTCGAGCGATCTTCGGACGGGCACCGTTGGACCCTAGTGGTTCCTCGCGATAATAACACTGATATGGTTCCATGAAGGAATGCGACTTCCTCCACTCAAACTGCATCGAGGTGACCGTGCTGAGCTCGAAGCGCGTGTGCGGTCCAACACCATCGAGGCCCGAGCAGCCAAGCGGGCACGGATGATCTTGCTCA
>DAHUZS010000032.1 GCA_027315045.1 Acidimicrobiaceae bacterium | reverse complement strand
TCAGCCGGCATTGAGGTCATCGTTGCCTCGAGCGCGTCCTTCATGGCGACGGCCCCGTAGCCGCCCAGAGCGGGTCCGTTCTTGACTGGCGCGATGATGCCGTAGCCCTCCATGCGGGGGAGGTGGACCAGCAGGGTGTAGCGACTCGTGCGTTCGGCGACAGTGCCGATCGCGGAACAGTTCAGCCCGATCATGAGGTCGCCCTCCGTAAGACTCTGGACGGCCTAGGAGGGTCGGGAGCCTCGGCGGGCCGTTCGCTTAGGACGACGTCAGCGGTGACGTGACCCAGCGGCCTGTTCCGGGCCCGTTCTCGGGGCTTGCGTAACGCTCGTCCGGTGCGCAGGCAGGCCACAAGCTCGCGCTTGAGCGCACCGCGCCCTTGGATGTAGAGCGCCTGGTAGATCGCCTCATGGCTGATCCGCATATCTTCGTCGTCAGGGAAGTCCACGACCAGCCGCTGCGAAATCTGCTCAGGGCTCCAAGCCATCGCCCAGCGCCGGTCCGCCCGGTGCGGCTTGTTCAATCCTTTCCAGTGCGTCTCAGGGCCGGAGGCGACGGTGCCGTCTGGACGACGTAACTGCCCACTGAGCCGCGTCTGCACATACTCCTTCAGCCGCGGGTCCGTGACGAGCTTCGCCGACTTGGGTCGCTGGGCCGCCGCCTGCGCCTTCCACTGAGCACCGTGGCGCGGTAATCACGCTTGCCGCTCCGGGTGGCGCAGTTGCGTCGCAGCTCCCGGGAGATCGTGCTGGGGTGCCGCCTTAGCTCACGGGAAATCGCTCGAACACCCAGGCCTTTGGCCTTCAGCAGAGCGAGCTCCTCACGCTCACTGAACGACAGGTAGCGGCCGGTGGGCTCGGCCAGGCTCAAAGGCGGCATGCCGCCAGCGTGGCGAAACCAACGTGACGCAACGGGGATGGACACGCCGATCTCGGCCGCCGCGTCCTCCGTGGACTTGCCTTGTGCGATCAGACGCCAGAATTCGCGCTCTACATGCCGAGCCGGGATCGGCCGGCCGGGTGACCGCATCGCTGGTCGCAAAGCCCGGTTTGCCTGCTGCTGCCGTCGAACCATCCAACACCTCCATCATCTTGAGGTGTTGCGACAACCGGTTGATTCCGCCCTGCGACCCGGCATCCGCATGGGTCACGAGCCCGACGAATCGGCCGGCCCGTCGAGAGCTCCTCGCCATCTCGAGGGCGTCGAGCACCATGTCGGTGCGCATGTGGGCGGCGACGCGCCAGCCGACGATCATCCGGGAGAAGGCATCGGTGATGAAGCACACGTAGGCCATCCCCGTCCGCGTCGGCACATAGGTGAGATCGGTGACCCCAAGCCGTTGGGATGGGCGGCTGAGAAGTCCCGCTTGACGAGGTCCGGTGGCCGAGTGGCGTCGGGATCACTTCTGGTGGTGAAGACCTTCTTGCGCCGGCGGCTCACCCCGCGAATGCCCAGCTCACGCGTCAAGCGGGCCACCTGGTCCCGTCCGATCTCGTGGCCGGCCCGCCCCGCCGCCAGCCACAGCTTGTGGGCCCCGTAGACCTTGCGGTTCGTGCTCCAGAGCACGAAGAGGATCTGCTTCAACACGGCGTCTCGGATCGCCCGGGCCGAGGGCTCACGCTTCTTGGCCGCGGAGTAGGTGCTCGGGGCCACCTGCAGCGCACTGCAGATGGGCTCGACCCCGTGCTCGCCCCGGTGCTCGTCGATGAACGACACCATCACCGCGGTGGGCGGTCGAGCTCCGCCTGGGCGAAATACGCGGACGCCTTCTTCAAGATCTCGTTGGCTCGCCTGAGCTCCTTGACCTCCTGCTCGAGCTCCTTGATCCGCTTCGCGTCCTCGGTGCTGGTCCCGCCCTTCAGGCCACCATCGACATCGGCCTGGTTGACCCAGGCTCGCACCGACTCGACCCCGTAGCCGAGCTGCTTGGCGACGCGGGCAACTGTCCCCTGGTCGGTCCCGAGTTCACTACGCAGCTGTCGAACCAGGCGGACTGCCTGCTCTCTCTCTGCGGGGGTGTAGCGCCGCGTGGACGGCTTCCCTGGGTTCTTCTCCGTTGGCATAGCTCCATCTTCCTTTCAAAGGTATGGAGCCTCCAAGGAACCCAGGGCGAATCAACACCTCTCTTTCGATCAGTTGGGTGGTCGATCGGGACTGGGGGGAGCGCGGGACCATCCCGATCACTCGTCACCCCTCCGTGGCGTCGTGCGGGTCCGCGGCCGCTCGTAGCGGTATTCGAGGCTGCATGCAGAGCCTTGCGGTCAACCACGTGAACGGCTGGATGGCGCCGGTCGGGGTGACGTGCTCTTCCCTTCGGTGCGCGACGACCTCGAAATCAGCCCCTAACAACTCGGAAAGCGCGTCGGCCGAGTATCGGACGACCGGCAGCCCCGAGCACCGCTCCGGGCCGTCAAAAGCGAACACCCCAACCACGACGTACCCACCGGGTTTCAGGGCGAGGTGCAGAACTTCGACGTAGCGGTTCCGCTCCGCCGGATCGACCAGGAAGTGCAGCACGGCACGGTCATGCCAGAGCCCGTAGCGCCTCGTCGGCGTCCACGCCAAGAGGTCGGCGTGGATCAAGCTGGCAGCTGTCGGGCCCACACGTCGTCCGACCTCCGCTAGAGCGACGTCCGAAACGTCGACCACCGAAACGTCGGAGAATCCCTCGTCGAGAAGGACGTCGATCAACCTGGAGGCCCCACCCCCGACGTCAACGACCGCGGTTTCTCTGGGCGGGCTCAGATCGTCGATGAGCTCGATCGAGATGGTGGGTGACGATTGGTACCAACTCACCCCCTCAGATCCGCGACCTCGATAGGCGGCATCCCAATGCGCCCCTCGGTCGCCGCTCACCATCGAGCCACACTACTGCCGGCCGAGTTCAGCGGGGCCCGGCTCCCCACCGCCGGACGGGACCGACAACTCGACCGTCATGCAGATGCTGTAGGGAATGACCGTGTAGCCCGCGAACGGCGGACAGGGCCTGAACCCAACGCTCCGGAAGAGCTCTCGTGCAAGGGCAAATCCCTCCATGGTCTCGGTCTCGAGACTCACTCGCCTATCGCGACGATCCCGGGCGAACGCGAGCAGGTGCAGGACCATGGCCCTCCCGAACCCTTGCCCCCGCTGGGCGCCGACTTGATCTCGGCGTGATCGTCGCCCAGGTGCTTGAGGGCCGCAATGCCCAGCAGTGCACCCGTATGCCTGGCGGCCAACACGGTCCGGCAGGGTCCGTGGGCCCACCGTTGTCGAGGGCGTGTACGTGCTCTTCGGGGACCGGCGAACGAGTTGCGCGACGTCGTCGGGCAATGGCGTGTCGACAACCGAGATCACGTACTCCATCACGTGCTCCTGGAGTCTTGGAGAACCGAGAATTGGGTACGCGCGCCGACGGGATGTCGCATCGTCAGCTCGATGCGACGAGCGCGAGCGCGGTAGGAACCGCATCGTCGACCTCGACCGGGATGACCCCCCGATCGCTCGCGCCGTCGGGACGGATCAACGACCAGGTCCCGATACCGACGACCGGGACGCCGGCTTTGAGCGCGAGGGCCACCTCCGATAGCGTCCCGTACTCCCCACCAATCGCGATGACCACGTCGCTTGCACGCACGATCAGCCCGTTGCGGAGTTCACCGAGCCCGGTCGGCACGGCGACTCGGACCCACTCGTTCGCTTGGTCCCGGGCGGGGCCGGGCAGGATGCCGATGGTCATCCCACCGGCTCGGGCCGCTCCCCGCGACGCAGCCGCCATCACCCCACCGAGACCGCCGCTCACGACGACGGCACCGGCCAAGGCCAGCTCACGCCCCACGGGCTCCGCAATCGCCTCGAACTCCGGAGCCGCATCGGCCGACCCGACGACACCGACGTGGACGTCCACGACCGGAGGGCTCAGGCCTGGACCCCGTCAACGACGGGCGCCCATCCACTGCCGGCCGCGAACCGACGGACGATCTTGGCCGGTACCCCGGCCACGACGCAGTGGTCCGGGATGTCGCCCCGTACCACGGCCCCCGCCGCCACGACGACGTGCTCGCCGATCGTGGTCCCCGGGAGGATCACGGCGTTGGCCCCGAGCCAACTCCCCGAGCCGATCCGGACCGGCGCTTCGGTGGGGATCTGAGAACCGATCGGCTCGTCAGGGTCAGCATAGGAGTGGTTCTGATCGGTGATGTAGACGTACGGCCCGGTCTGGATGTCGTCGCCGATGTCGATGTTCCAATGGCCGACGATGTGGCTGCCACGACCGATGAGACAGCGGCTTCCGATCTTCACGACCGGATCACTTAGGATCTCTTGGCCTTCGACCATCCCCGCGGTCAGGGACGCGTACGGGCCGACGATGGTGTCCTCCCCGATTTGGATACGATCGGCGTTCAGGATCGTGCCTTGCGGAAAGACCAGACATGAACCCCGTCCGAAGGCACCGAACTGTCTTGCCTCGGGGTCGTCGGGTCCGATCGACGCCGCGAGCCGCGCCCAACGCGAAGAACGGCGCACCAGCACCCCGAATCGGCGCCGCAGTAGTGATCCAACGATCGAGCTCAACGTCACAGCCAGACGCTATCTCGCTGTCCTCGAGCGGCCCTCTGCCCGTGCCGACGGGGTCTGGCAGAACGCCAGGAGTGAAGGGGCCGTCGCCACGATGATGCCGTCGTCGGCCGGACTGGTCTCGACCCACCCGTTCGCCCTCGAGCACCGGAACACTCTCAGCGGGTGGCGTCCGGCCCGGCGCGGAGACGGGGGGGCGTCGGGTCCCCGGCAGGGGTGGGGGGAGTGGCCCGGATGAGCCAGGAGCGTCTCGCTGCCTGAGTTCTCCCTCCCAACCCGACGCACCCACCTCCGGTCCCGGACACGGCCCGTGGTCGGGGTGACCCTGCTCGCCCTGGGGCTGGCCGCGTGCTCGGATTCTCCCAAGCCTCTGGCCGCTCCGACCACCACCACGACCACCACCACGACGACCCTTCCGGCCGGCGCTCCGTGTCCGCTGACCGACGAACCAGCCCCGTCGGGCGTGGTGCCCCAGCGACCGGCGCTCGCAGTCAAGGTCGACAACTACATGGCGGCCAGACCCCAGAGCGGTCTCGACGCCGCCGACATCGTCTTCGAGGAACCGGTGGAAGGCGGCATCACCCGCTACGTCGCCGTTTTCCAGTGCCAGGACGCCGCGATGGTGGGTCCGATCCGGTCCGCCCGCAACATCGACATCGGAATCCTGGGTGAGTTCGGTCGGCCCCTGCTGGTCAGCGTCGGGGGCATCAATCCAGTGCTCAGCAACATCGAGGCGTCGCCGATCATCTACAACGACCTCCGAGTCGACTCCTCGGTCACCCAGCACCCGCCGGGGCGCTATGCCCCGTACGACACCTATGCCTCAACATCGGCGCTCTGGGGCCTCCAACCTACCCAACACACCCCACCGGCCCCGGTGTTCCAGTACTCGACCCTCATCCCGAGCGGGGTCCCCGCGACGTCGGTGTCGATCGCCTACGCCGGAGGCAATGTCGTCTGGAACTACGACCCGGCAACTAAGCAGTACCTCCGCTTCTTCGGCTCCACGCCTGACGTCCTGTCGGACGGCACCCAGAACTCGGCCGCCAACGTAATCGTCCAGGTGGTGCAGGTCACCTACGGGCCGTGGCTGGAGAACAATCTCGGAGGGTTGGAAGTCCAGGCCAACCTGTACCAGGACGCCAGTGGGCCGGCCGCCATCTTCCGCAACGGCGTCGAGGTCCCCGCCACCTGGTCCCGAAGCTCGCTCGGACACCCGACCCAGTTCATCTCCTCGGCCGGGACCCCAATCCCTTTGCAACCGGGCCGGACGTGGGTTGAGCTGGTGCCGAGCACGGTCGCGGTCACCGCGCCGGTCACGCTGGACTGATCCTTCCTCGGGCCGGCCCGAGGAAGGATCAGTCCAGCGTGATCGGCAGGTCGTCGGGATCGACCTCGACGGTCCCCTCGTCCGAGACCATCGGAGCGAGTCGCTCGCGAACCCGTTGATCGATCTCCGCCATGAGCTGGGGACTTTCCAAGAGGAATTGCTTGACGTTCTCACGGCCCTGGCCGAGCTGCTCCCCCTCGTAGGTGAACCATGCTCCGGACTTCTTCACGAACCCGAGGTTGACGGCGACGTCCAGCAGCGACCCCTCCCGGCTGATGCCCTTGCCGTACATGATGTCGAACTCGGCCTGCTTGAAGGGGGCTCCGCACTTGTTCTTCACGACCTTGGCCCGGGTTCGGTTGCCGATGATGTCGGCGCCGTCCTTGATCTGTTCGATCCGCCGGATGTCGATCCGGATGGACGAGTAGAACTTGAGCGCACGTCCCCCCGGCGTCACCTCCGGCGACCCGTAGATCACACCGACTTTCTCTCGCAGCTGGTTGATGAAGACCGCGATGGTCCTGGACTTCGACAGCGTAGCGGTGAGCTTCCGGAGCGCCTGTGACATGAGCCGGGCCTGCAACCCCACATGGGTGTCGCCCATCTCACCGTCCAGCTCGGCCCGCGGGGTGAGCGCCGCCACCGAGTCGATGACCAGCACGTCGAGCGCGCCCGAGCGGATCAGCATGTCGGAGATCTCGAGCGCCTGCTCCCCGGTGTCGGGCTGGGAGATCAGCAGGTCGTCGACGTTGACGCCGATCGCCTTGGCGTAGATCGGGTCCATCGCGTGCTCGGCGTCGATATAGGCGCAGATCCCCCCATTGCGCTGCGCTTCGGCGACGACGTGCATCGCCAGGGTGGACTTGCCCGACGACTCGGGCCCGTAGATCTCGACGATCCGCCCACGGGGCAGGCCGCCGATGCCGAGCGCGAGGTCGAGGGACAACGCGCCGGTGGGGATGGCCTCGATGGCCATGTGCACGGTCTCGCCCATCCGCATGATCGAGCCCTTGCCGAACTGCTTCTCGATCTGGCTCAGCGCCACGCTCAGGGCCTTCTCGTTCTCCTCGGTCATCGTCCCTCTCTTCCCCTCTTCCTTGACCTGATCGTCGCGAGTGAGGACGACCTTACGGACGGGATGTGACAGCCGGTCGGTGTTCGAACCCTATACCCGAACACATGTTCGGTCGCGGATGGCACGCTTCGGACCGTGATCCGCCGACTTCCCTAGTGACGGAGCCCGAGGTGCGCCAACGGGCTGTAGTGGGGGCCCTTTTGATCGGTGCTCGAGGCGACCAGGCAGAACTCGCTCACCGACCAGACAGCCGTGACCTGACGGCCGACGAGCTTCTTCGGGATCGAGCCTCCTCGCCTCGCTCGGGCCAGCGTGAGGTGACCCAGGTAGGGGGCGTCCCGGTCCGGCGAACGGTCGAAGGGGGTGACGGCGAGACGGATCGCGTCGGCCAGAGGACCGAGCCCTTCGACCGGCACGCACAGGACGGAGCGCCCCAGCCTTCTCGTGCTCGGACCGAGCGTCGCCGCGGTCGACACGGCCGAGTCCGCGGCCCCTCGAAGTGCCTCGAGCACCCCATCGACGTCGTCGTCGGGCACCGAGCCAAGGAACGAAAGGGTCACGTGCCAGTCGCCCGGGTAGACCCAGCGCAGATCGTCCCGGCCGATGGGGAGTCGGGCGGCGCGGAGGAGCTCTCGAACCGGGTCGGTCGGCCACACCGCGACGAAAAGCCCCACCGGTCCAGTCTTGCCGCCAAAGCTGTCGTCGGTGTCACAGGGTCTCGCTACCAATCGATCTGCTCCATCACGGTGGACGCCTCGTGCAGCTGCCAGTTCCCGTCGAACAGGCCGGCCGCGCCGTGAAGCCAAAGGACACGGAGGGAGGACCGTGGTGGCAGCCGATTCCGAACCAGGACTCAAGCGATCCAACCGACTGGAAAAGCTCGAGGAGACCGTGAGCGCCCTGGAGCGGGCACTCCGGGGATTCGCAGAAGAGATCCGGACGCACCAGCTCGTCGTGGTCGACGACGACGACCGCCCGAGGATCGTCGGCGAGGTCTTCGCCGACGTCGCCGAGCTCCGCTTGGAGCTGCCGTCGGCCGCCGGCGAGCCGGGAGCCGAGTTACTGCTCTTCGCGGTGTCGTCAACCCGTCCGGGCCCGCTCGAGCTGGGACCGGCGATCGGGCTCCAGCTACGGGCCCAGGGCCGGGCCGTCTTCGAGCTCGACGCGTGGCCCGGTTCCGACGGGACGTGGCGTCCCCACCTCCACATGAGCGGCGCGTGAAGCCGGTATTGCTACTTATCAGTCTGTAGACCGAGAAGTAGCAGGCGCCGAGGGTGGGCAGGTGGAGGGCGACCTGCAGCGCCGACTGGGGCAGAACCTTCGCAAGCTGCGAAAGGCAAAGGGGATGAGCCAGGAAGCCTTCGCCGACTCCCTCCACGTCCACCGGACTTACATGGGCGGAGTCGAGCGGGGCGAGCGAAACCTGACGCTCCGGACCGTCGAGCGGGTCGCCACGACCCTCGGAGTCGATCCGATCGAGCTGTTTACCGATTTGGGCTCGACGCTTGTCGAGGACACCACCGGTCCGACGAGTCCGACTTCAGGAGGGAATGCCGGCTCCTAAAAGGGCGGGCCACCGTCCAGCGTGCGGCGGAGCAGGTCGAGCGCCGAGATCGCCGAGAACTGCCGAACTCGGTCCCGATCGCCGGGCAGGTAGAGCTGCCGATTGAACACCGGACCGTCGGGCGGCGCGATCGCGACGAAGACCGTACCGGGCCGCTCCCCGTCCTGCTCGTCGGGACCGGCCACCCCGGTGATCCCGAGTCCGACATCGGACCCGAGCGCGTTGCGTGCCCCGCTCGCCATGGCCTCGGCCGCTGACGACGAGACCACTGGGCCTGGAGGGACCCCGAGGATCGCGTGCTTGACGGCGGAGTCGTAGGCGACGACACACCCCCGGAACCACTGGCTCGAGCCCGGCACGTTGACCAGCCGGGCCCCGATCAGTCCGCCGGTGAGCGACTCTGCCAGGCCGAGCGTGAGCTTCCGGTCGATCAGGCGCGCCGCGATCGCGTGCTCCATCGCCTCGTCGTCGACGCCGAAGACGACATCGCCGAGTCGTTCGGCCAAGACCTCTCGGACCTGACCCTCCTCCTCGGCGAGAAGTCGCTCAGCCAGGATCTCGGTCGTCGCCCGGGCGGTGATCCGAACCTTGATCCCTTCGATCCCGCTGGCCAAGAAGGCCATGGTGAGCGTGGAGCCGTCGTCGAACACCCGGTGGTCGAGTTCCTCGACCCGATCGGCCAGGGCCTCGGCGAGGCCCGACTCGCTCGCACCCCAGGTCCGGATGACCCGACTCTTGATCACCGCCTCTTCCCCGGCGTCGGCCATGCGGCGGCGCAGGTCGGGCAGGATCGCCCGGATGAACATCTCCTGCATCTCGTGGGGGACACCGGGGACGGCGTAGATCACCTTGTTGCCCAGCGGACACACGAGGCCCGGCGCGGTGCCCCGGGTCTGTTCGATGATCGTGGCACCTCGCGGCACGTCCGCCTGACGGAGGTTGTTCTCGGGCATGGCCCGGCGGCGCGACGAGAACATGGTCCGAATGCGCTCCACGAGGGCCTCGTCCCGCACGAGTTCGACGTTCATCACCTGCGCGATCGACTCCCGGGTGATGTCGTCCTGGGTCGGGCCCAGACCGCCGCACATGATGACGGCGTCACTTCTGGCCAGCGCGGTACGTAGGGCGAGCACGATGCGTGCCTGGTTGTCGCCAACCGCCTGGTGGAAGTGCGAGTCGACCCCGCCGAGGGCCAGCTGCTCCCCCAGCCAGGCCGAATTGGTGTCGGCGATCTGGCCGAGCAAGAGCTCGGTGCCCACCGCGACGATCTCGACCCTCACCGTGCCTCCCCCCGTGCTGCTGCCCGACGGGCGTCGAGCAGGTACTGCAGTCCGCTCCCGATCGTGAAGGCCGCTGCGACCCAGATCGCCGCCAGCTGCAGGTCGTGCTGGTGCGCGAGCGGGGGCACAAGGCAGGTCGCGATGGCCAGGTCCTGGATGAGGGTCTTGGCCTTGGCAGAAGTCCGGGCCGGCACCGAGATTCCGCGCCGACCGGTCCAGGAGCGGTAGACGCTCATCGCGACCTCCCGCGCACCGATGAGAATCACCGGGACCCAGGGCAGGATCCCTTCGTAGCTGAGCAGGACCAGCGCGCTGAGCACGACCGCCTTGTCGGCCAGGGGGTCCAGGAAGGCGCCGGAGCGGGTGGTGCCCTGGCGACGCGCCACCCAGCCGTCCACACCGTCGGTGCCGGCCACCAGCACCCCCACCGCGATGGTCCACCAGCTGGGGCCGTACTGGGCGATGACGAGGATGAACGCCGGTGTCGCCAGCAACCGGGCAATGGTCAGTGCGTTCGCCGGCGTGGCCAGCGCGGACGGCCCGAACGTGTGGCGAGCGGTGTCGGTCACCGGGCACCGGTCCGAACCGGTTGGCGCACCGTCAAGCTCGTCGTCTCGGGGATCCCGACCAGATCCACGCCGAGGGACTCGGACATGACGAGGTCGACGATCGAGCCGGGCGCCAGGGCTTCGGGGACGTGCACCACCCCGTCGATCTCCGGGGCCTCGTGCACGGTTCGCCCCACCCCGGCTGCATCGACCAGCACCGATCGCCGCTGGCCCACCAGGCGGTCCCGCCTGGCGGCGGTGATGCGGTCCTGGAGCTCGGTGCACTCCCGCAGCCGTTCGAGGGCCAGGCCCGGAGGGACCTGGTCCGGGAGGTCGAGGGCGAGGGTCCCCTCCTCCGCCGAGAAGGGGAAGAAGCCGGCCCAGTCGAGCTGTGCTGCCTCGAGGAACTCGAGCAGCCGATCGTGGTCCTCCTCGGTCTCACCGGGATAGCCGAGGATGAACGAGGAGCGGAAGGTGGCGTGCTCCTCGAGCGCCCGGATCCGCTCGATGCGGGTGAGGAACCGCTCCCCCCCGCCCCAGCGTCGCATTCTGGCGAGCAGCGGACGCGACACGTGCTGGAGGGAGAGGTCGAAGTACGGCACCCCCGTGGCCACGATGGTGTCGATCAGGGGCTCGGTGAGCGAGGACGGATAGAGGTACAACAACCGGGTTCGGGGGGCGACGGCCGAGACCAGCCGGACGAGCTCCACGATCCCGTGGCCGAACGGCGAGTCGGAGCCGTCGCGCCGAGTTCGCCGAAGAGCACGGTCGCGCCCGTAGGAGGCGAGGTCCTGGGCGACGATGACCACCTCCTTGACCCCGCCCGAGACCAGCGATTCCGCCTCGGCCGCGAGGTCGCGCAACGCGCGGGAACGTTGGCGCCCACGGAAACTGGGAATGGCGCAGAACCCGCAGGCCCGGTCACAGCCTTCGGCTGCCTTCAGGTACGCCCACGCCGATCGCGACGGGGGCCGTGCCAGCTCCAGGAGGTCGAAGCTGGACCGCTTCGGTCCGATGTTCGAGCCGCGGGTCAAGGTCACCGCCGTGCGTTCTGGCGCCAAGGGGACGCCGAACCCGCAGACCAGGTCGACCTCGGGAAGAGCGCGCGCCAGCTCGCCGCCATAGCGTTCGGCCAGGCAACCGGTGACCACCAGCCGAGATCCGTCGCGACGGCGGCGGTCAAGATCGAGGATCACCTCGACGGACTCCCGACGGGCCTCCTCGATGAACGCGCAGGTGTTGACGACCACGAGGTCGGCGTCCTCGAGGGCTCCGGCCGGGACCATCCCGTCCGCGCCGAGAACCCCTTCGAGCTTGTCCGAGTCCACCCGGTTCTTCGGACAACCCAAGGTCTCGAGCCAGTACCGCTGTTCGTCCACGCGCCTCTCCCTGTCCGCCCGCGGCAACACGCCGCCCCGACGAACGCTCGGAGCGGCATGTCCGACGCAGAGTCGGGCTTGCGGAGAGGGAGGGATTTGAACCCTCGGACCGGGTCTCCCCAGTCAACTCATTAGCAGTGAGTCCGATTCGGCCGCTCTCGCACCTCTCCAGCAGGAACGGCCGACCACGTTTCGTTCGAGGCGTCGCCGGCCATTCCCCCTGCGGAAAGCCTACGTGAAGGCCGAAGAAGGCATCACCGTGCTCGAACGCACGACCAGGTGATGGAGGCGGCGGACCCGGGGCCTCGACCTCGGCCGGGCCGCCGTGGGCTCGAGGTGGCGGACCTCGAGTGGCGGGGCGAACCGTGACCGGGGCTCCTGCGCGGACCGGGCCAGGAGAAGGGTGGAGGTCGACCTCAGGCGGTACGGCGAAGCTGCCTGAAGACCCACTCCGCTGGCTCGACCAGGTTGGCGAGCAGATCGCGGTCGCGCTCGTAGGTGAGGACATCGGCGGCCTCTCCGAGCTCGACCCAGCGGAGCTCGTCCACCTCCTGGCTCGCCCGGAAGGCACCGGTCTCAGGGGTCATCGCCCAGTAGGCGACGATCTTGGGGCGGTCCTTGCGGTCCCGGTACTCGGTGGTGCCGACGAAGGACACGATCCGACACGCCAGCCCGGTCTCCTCCAACACCTCGCGCAGGGCACACTCGGTGAGGGTTTCCTTGGTCTCGGCCTTCCCCTTGGGGAACGACCAGTCCTCCCGGATCGGCCTATGGACCAGGGCGATCTCGATCGCCTGGGCCCCGGTCGGTCGCACGACCAGCCCCCCGGCGGCCAGGACGAGCTCGGCCGGACGTTCCTCGAGGTTGACCATCGCGATTGGCTCGGGCACGAAGGCGACAGTATCGAGCGCCGCAGCCGAGGGCGCGGCAATCACCGACCGGGTACGCAAGGGGGCGACTTCCGCGAAGCGGAAGTAGCCTCCGCTGATGGCCATCGGTCCAGGGCAGGGCGACACCGTCGAGATCGAGTGGCAGTTCGACGCCCTGGACCTGCGGCCGGCCGGGCGCTGGCTCGCCTCGCGCAGCGCCGGGTCCCGGCCCGGCCCGCTCCTCGGCGTGGTCGGCGCGGTGGCTCGGCCGGCGGTGGTGCAGGACGACCTCTACCTCGATACCGAGGACTGGCGGATAGCCCAGGCCGGCTACGTGCTGCGTGTCCGTCACGCCAAGGAGAAGCAGGAGATCACCCTGAAGGCCCTCCCCGGGGTGGTCGCCGGCACCGAGCCCAAGCGCCGCCGCGAGGTGACCGAGCCCTTCACCGCGCCGACTACCCGGTGGCTGGCCGAGGCCGGGCCGGTCGGCTGGCGGGTCAGCGCCCTCATCGGTCGGCGCCCCCTCCACCCGATGCTCGACGTGAGGACGAGGCGCCGCCCCTTCGTCCTGCGAATCGGCGACGAGGACGTCGCTGAGGTGGCGCTCGACGAGACCGCCATCTCCATCGACGACCAGAACCCGATGCGCCTCCTCCGGGTCGAGGTCGAGGTGGAAGCGGCCTGGGCGGAGGCGCTCGCTCCGTTGGTCGAGGACCTGAGGCGCTTGGCCGGGCTCTCGCCGGCGGCCCTGTCCAAGTTCGAAGCCGGGATCCTCGCCCGCGGCTACGCCATCCCGGCCCGGGTCGACCTCGGTCCGACCTCGGTGGGCACCGACGCCTCGATCGGGGCCCTAGCCGACGCCGTCCTCCGTCGCCAGCTCGGCGCCCTGCTCACCCACGAGGCGGGGACCCGGCTCGGGGAGGATCCCGAGGACCTCCACGACATGCGGGTGGCCACGCGCCGGTTGCGGGCCGCCATCGGGGTGTTCGCCGACGTCCTGCCCCCCCAGTTCGGGGCCCTCGCCCCCGAGCTGGCCTGGCTGGCCTCGATGCTCGGCTCGGTGCGGGACCTCGACGTCCAGCTCGAACGGCTGGAGCTCGCGCCCGAGTGGCGCGACGCGTGGGCATCGGGCCCGGGCGAGGTGTCCCCGCTCGACGAGCTGCGCGCGCTCTTCATCCGCGAACGGGAAGCGGCGCGCGCCGCCCTCCTCTCAGCCCTCGACTCGCCTCGCTACGAGCGGCTCACGACTGGCCTCATGGCCCTGGTGCAGCAGCGAGCGGGCCAACGATCGACCGCCGGTCGGCTCCGCGCGACGGCGGTCGTCCCCGGGCTGCTCGAGCAGCGCCACCGGGCGGCCGTGAAGGCGGCTAAACGGGCCCGGCACAGCGGGGCCGCCACCGACTTCCACCGGCTGCGGATCCGGTGCAAACGCCTCCGCTACGCGCTCGAGTTCGTCCAGGACCTCTACGGCGAGTCGGCGGTCAGCTTCACCCGCAGGCTGACCCGTCTCCAGGACCTCCTCGGCACGATCCAGGACTGCCAGGTGGCGATGGAGCGGTTGCACGCCCTGGCCACCAGCTCCCAGCCCCCCCTCTCACGCGGGCTGGTGTTCTTGATGGGAACTCTGGCCGAAAAGGCGCGCGCCGACGCCGCCGAACTGCTCGCCGGCGCCCACTCAAAGGTGAACGTGCTCACCGGGGACGAGTGGCAACACCTGGCCCGCACCCTCGAGCGACTGCGGGGGGAGACGACTCCCGATGGGCATGTCCGTCCCTCAGGGGCGGCCGCGGCGACCTCGACGGCACTGCGAGCCCTTCCCCATAGCGTCGGAGGTCCCGGCGCGGCCATCCCGACGCTCGGTCCCGGACCCGAGGCGATCCTCCCCGGCGACGACGCCCCCCGGAACGCCTGACCCGAGCACCGTGGTCGCCGGCTGGGCCGTGAACCTGGGGCTCGTCCACCTCGACCCGGGTCGCGACGTCCTGCTAGCTCTGGCCGGGCTGGGGGCGGGCTTGTTCAACGGGGTGGCCGGCGGCGGGACGCTCATCTCGTTTCCCGCCCTCCTCGCGCTCGGCTACCCGGCGCTGAGCGCCAACGTCACCTCGACGGTCGGCATCTGGCCCGGCTACGTGGGGAACGTGGCCGGTTTCCGACGGGAGATCGCCGACCAACGGGATCGGTTTTCGTTGCTCGCCCCGCTCACCGTCGTCGGGTCGGCCGGCGGGGCGGTCCTGCTCCTGACGACGCCCGCCTCGGACTTCGAACGGCTGGCGCCCTGGCTGGTCCTCTTCTCCACCGCGCTCTTCTCCCTGGGTCCCCGCCTCGCCCGATGGCTGGCCGGTGAGCACGCCTCGGGCAAACGCCCGGTCCTGCTGGCGATCGGCACCCTTCTGACCGCGGTCTACGGCGGTTACTTCGGGGCGGCAATGGGGGTGATCATCCTCGCCGTTCTCGGACTCGCCCTCCCCGACACCCTGGCGCGGGCGGGGGGGATCCGGGCCGTGCTGTCGGTGATCGCCAACGGAGTCGCCGCGATCGTCTTCATCGTCCACGCCCACCTGCAGTGGGGCGCGGCGGGGATGCTCTCCATCGGCGCCCTGGTCGGTGGGTACGCCGGGGCGGGGCTCGCCCGCACCCTGCCGACGTCCGTCCTGCGGGTGGTGGTGGTCGGGATCGGGCTCGCCACCGGCATCCGCCTCCTCGTCGGCTGATCGCTCAGTCGGCCCGCAGCGGGTACTGGCCCACGACCGCGCCCGAGCGGCTCCGCTCGAGGGCCCGACGGGCCACATCGGCCTCGCCGTCGTCGACCGGCACCAACTGAAGGCGGTCACCGGGCCGACACCGTCCGAGCTCTGCCCAGTCGGCCGAGATCACCACCCCACCCACCGGGTACCCGCCCACGGTGGCGTGGTCCGGGCCGAGGACGACCGGGTTCCCGTCCGGCGGGACCTGCACGGTCCCGGTGGTGGTGCCGGCCGAGACCCCGGGCCCCGCGGGCACCGCCACCGGGGTGTGGTCGAGGGCGCGCAGGCGGATCCCGACCCGGTCGCTGGCCGGCTCGACCGAAAAGAGCGGGCCGAACAACGGGTCGGACCAGCCCGACCCGAAGGGAAGGACCCGCAGCACCCGTCGGTCCGGGGAGCTGGCGTCCACCTCGGGCCGCAGGTGGTCGGCCATGGGTCCCGCCGGCTCACCCGCCGCGAGCTCGTCACCGGGGGCGAGCGGCCCGCCACCGAGGCCCACCAGCCGGTCCGAGGACCGGGACCCGAGCACCGCGGGCGTCGCGAAGCCCCCGCGCACCGCGACGTAGGCACGCAGGTCCCGCCCGGTCTGCCCCACCTGCAGTCGCTGCCCCGGCGCGACCGGCACCACCCGGCCGTTACCTACCGGGCGCCGGTCGAGGGTGACCGCCACGTCCCCTCCCACCACTGCCACGTAGGTCTCACGACGGCACACGAGCTCGGGGCCCGCCGCAGTGACCTCGAGACAGGCGGAACCGGAAAGGTTCCCGAGCAGGGCGTTGGCCAACGAGTAAGAGACGGGGTCGGCTGCACCGGCTCGCGGCACCCCGAGATGGGCGAAGCCAAGCCGACCGCGGTCCTGGAGGGTAGTAAGGGTCCCGGCCGAGTGAACGGTGAACACGCCCTGTTCAGCGCGCCGCGCCGGGGGCCCGGGCGCCACCGAGGGCGCGGTGAGTTCCCCGGGTTCGACCGCCTCGAACCGGACAGCGTCACCGGGCCGGAGCACCGCGTACGGGGAAACATCGGGGTCGAAGAGAACTGCGTCGGTGCGCCCGACGAGCTGCCATCCACCCGGCGTGGCCTGGGGATAAACGGCCGCGTGGCCGCCGGCCAAGGCGACCGATCCGGCGGGCACGCGCTGGCGCGGGCTGGCCCGCCTCGGCACCGTCTCCAGGGACCCCGGGAGGCCCGAGAGGTAGGCGAACCCCGGGGTGAACCCGAGGAACGAGACGCGGAGCGCGCTGGAACACAGGGCGTGCCGCACGCCCTCGGCCCCGAGTCCGCTGAGCCGGCCGACCTCCTCGAGATCAGGGCCGTCGAAACAACTCCGCAGGACCACGGTCCGGCGACTCCGACCTGCCCGCCGAGCCCGTATCCGGACCAGGTCGGGGGCTAGTGCGTCGGCGTCGCAACGGTTCGGGTCGAAGTGGACGAGCACCGACTCAAGGCCGCCGACGACGTCGACGACGCCGGGCACCCCGGCCGATCGGACCGCCTCGGACAGCCTCCCGGCGGCATCCGGTGCCCGGACGGCGAACAACACGGCGGTGTCGCCGAAGGGGCGCGGGTCGACCAGCGAGACCCTTCGGCCGCGTCGAAGCCCACTCACCGGCCCGCGAACGGTTCCACCCTCAACCCCGCCTGTTCCAGCGTCTCGCGGACGGCGCGGGCGAGGTGCGCCGCGCCCGGGGTGTCGCCGTGGAGGCACAGGGTGCGGGCGGCGAGCCGCAGGGTCGAGCCGTCGGAGGCGTCGATCTCGCCCTCCCGGGCGAGCCGCAACGCCCGGGCGGCAACCTCTGCGGCATCGGTCACGGCCGCCCCCGCGACATCCCTAGGTACCAACGACCCGTCGGGGGCGTAGGCGCGGTCGCAAAAACCCTCCTCAACGGTCCGCACTCCGAGTTGGCGCGCCACGTCGGCGGCAAGCGAGCCGGCCGGCACCACCAGCCAGAGGTCGGCGTCGAGGTCCCGCACCGCCAGGGCCACGGCCGTCGCCTCGCGCTCGTCCTGCGCCATGCGGTTGTAAAGGGCGCCGTGGGCCTTCACCGATCCGACCCGAATGCCGGCAGCGCGGGCGATGCCGTCGAGCGCCCCCACCTGGTAAAGGACATCGGCCCGGATCTCCTCGGGGCTCCGCGCCATGGCGTGCCGCCCGAACCCCTCGCGATCGGGGTACGAGGGGTGGGCCCCGATGGACACCCCGAACGCCGCCGCCTGCCGGACGGTCTCGACCATCACCCCGGGATCGCCGGAGTGGAAGCCACAAGCGATGTGGGCGGTCGTCACCACCTCGAGGAGGGCCACGTCCTGGCCCGGCCGCCAGGCGTCGTAGCGCTCACCAAGATCGGCGTTCAGGTCGATGACGTCGGCGAGGGCCACCTCGCCAGTATCCCAAGCGCGCCGTCAGGCGGTCGCGTGCTCCTCGACGACCACGCCCGCACGGAAGGCGACGCTGCGGTTCCGAATGGCCGGGACCCGTGAGCCCCCGAGCACGGTGCCGGTCAGGTTCAGCGGATCGGCCCCCGCCACCACCACCGTGGTGTCGGTCCCGTCGCGTCGGGTGGCCGCCAGCAGTTCGGCAGCCCCGGGCGTCGCGTACTGCTCCCCCGAGAGCCCGACCACGAAACGCCCCCCGAGCGCGATGCCCCGGGCTTCAAGGCGCCGCAGGGCCCGAATGACCTCGCGCCAAGGGACTCGGAACCCCTCCCGCGACCACAGGTCCCAGCTCATCACCCCCCACCGGGCCAACAGCTGCCGGGCCACCGCCTCGGCGAGCTCGTCGATGGGGCAACCGAACTCATCCCCGACCTCGGCGGGGCCGGCGGACAGGAGCGCCCAGCGGCCTTCGCCGGTCCCCGAACCGACCGACGTTCGCCGCCGGGCCAGGGCGAGATGGCGAGCCCGGGTCCGGTTCTGGCTGCGACCACGTTGGCGAGCCCCGAGGAGCGAGCGCACCGCCGAGAAGGCGTCGGCGGTGGCCAGCCCACGGGCGACAAGGTCCCACAGTCCCTCGTCCACCTCGGCGGGCAGCCGACCGGTGGCGGCCGGAGGCTCGGCGCGGAAGCACGCACCCCGGTCGCGAAGAGCGGCGAGGACGTCGGCGGCCGCGCCGACCGAGGGATCCCTCGCCGGATCCCCGAGACGGACGGCGGCCAGCAGCCAACCGAAGTCCTCCCTCGGCGCCAACGTGAGCGGGGTCGCGGGCGACGGCGTCGCGAGCCCGCGCCGAGGCGCATCGCTCTCGGCATCGGTGCCGCGGGGGGTGAGCCGGCCCCAGGTGACCTCGCCCGACAGACACAGCTCGTCCAACCAGTGCGGCTGGTAGCCGGCGACCCTCGAGGGCAACAGGTGGGACTCCCAAACGCCGGCGGGCGACTCGAATCCCGCCAACTGCTCGATCGCCTCGAGCAGGCCCGCTCGGCCCTCCAGTTGGGTGCCCGGCGCGACGTGCTGCCAACAGCCGAGGAACTGGACGAACTGCGCGATGCTCACCGGCTCGACATGGCGCCGACGGCGGGATCGGCTCGCGGCGTGCAGGCGGACCAGGAGATGACGGGCGCACCACTCGTCGCCGGGGAGGTGCATCGCGCTCCCCACCCCCTCCAGGCGCGCGAGCGCGGTCTTGGCGCGGGCGGCGGAAAGGGGCGCACCGCGAACGGTCCCGCTCGGGAGGGGGCCCTCGTCAATGAGCCGCTCGAAGCCGACCGGACCTGCCACCTCCAGGTGCCCCCCGATGCAGGCTGCGGCAGACTCGTCGTCCTCGTCCATCGAGCGGGCGACGTCGACCCGTTCCGTGGCGACCCAGTGGCCCTCGACGGTCACTGCCCGGCCCGCTCCGACCAGCGCCTCGAAGTAGCCGCGCCACGCCTCGACCGGCCTGGCCCGGACGAGCGAGAGCAGCAGGTCGTGGAGCTCGTCGGGATTGCGCAGCTCGGGACCGATCTGTGTCAGGACCTCGCGCAGCGCGGCCGGCTCGAGGGGCGCCAACTCGTCCGCCGACACGGGCAGGTCCGGCCTCGGGGCTAGCCCGCGACTGATGCCCACCGCTCTCGAGCGCCGCTCCTCCAGTGGGGCACCGTCGAGGAATGTGTACGGCCGGCCGGTGAGGATTCCGTGGGCCAACGGTGACGGCTCGACCGACTCGACCAGCCGGACCTCCACCTCTCCCGCCTCGATGCGGCGAAGGAGCGAGACGAGGCCGACCACGTCGAGCGCCTCGTGCAGGCAGTCGTGCACCGTCTGGCGGACCAGCACATGGTCGGGAACCGCGATCGGTCCCGGCGGCGCGTTCTCCTGACACGCCGCCAGGGCCGGCCAGGTCGCGGCTAGGAGGTCGTCGGCCTCCATCCGTTGGAGGTGGATCGGGCGGCGCTGCCCGTTCCGGGCGCGCGGAACCACCAATGAACGGTTGAGGTTCCAGCGCCAACGGGCGGCGAACATCGGGTGGGGGAGCACCGCCTGGGTGAGGGCATCCTCGGCCCGGTGGCTCGGGAGCATGCCCGTGACTTGGGACAAAGGAAAGCTGTGCTGAGGCCCGAGCGAGAGGGACACGGTGTCGTCGTCCGCCGCCGCCTGCAGCTCGAAGTCGAAGGACACGCAGAACCGTTTGCGCAGGGCGAGCCCGAATGCCCGGTTGACCGCTCCTCCGAACGGAGCGTGGATGACGAGCTGGGTCCCCTCGGTCTCGTCGAAAAACCGCTCGATCACCAGCCGTTCCTGGGTGGGGAGGGTCCCGAGTGCGGACCGGCCGGCCGCCAGATAAGCGACGACCTGGTCCGCCACGGGCTCACTGGTGGCGGCCAGCTCACCGACCGTCCGACGGGCCGCCGCCTCGTCTCCTCGGGCCAGGTGCTCATCCACCAGCGCGCGCAGCCGGCTCACCTCGGCGGAGAGCTCCATGGTGCGGGCCGGCGCCTCCCCGAGCCAGAACGGCACCGTCGGCGGAAGGGTGCCGGCGTCGTGCACCCGGACCGTGCCGACCTCGACCTTCTTCACCTGCCAGGAGTGCGTGCCGAGCAAGAAGATGTCACCGATGGTGGCCTCGACTGCGAAGTCCTCGTGCACCGAACCCACCGTCACCCCGTCGGGGTCGAGGACCACCCGGTAGTCGCCAGTCTCGGGGATCGCCCCGCCGCTCGTCAGCGCGGCGAGACGAGCTCCACGCCTCGGCCGCAACACCCGGTTCACCCCGTCACGGTGCAGGTGTGCGCCCCGGCGGCCCCGCCCGGTCATGATGCCTTCGGAGGCCAGCTCGACCACCGACTCGAACTCCTCGTCGGTCAGTCCCTCATAGGGGGCGGCCTTGCGGAACAGATCAAAGAGCCCGGCCTCGGACCACTCTCCGGCGCCGGCCACCTCGGCCACCAACTGCTGGGCCAGGACATCGAGTGGCCGCTGCGGCGGATCGAGCTGGTCCAACTGGCCCGACCGGACCGCCGAGAGCAGGGCCACGCACTCCACGAGCTCGTCGCGGGTCATCGGGAAGAGCCGACCCGCGGGAGTTCCCTCGAGGTGGTGGTTGGCCCGACCGACTCGCTGGAGGAACGTCCCGATCGACCGGGGCGACCCAATCTGGCACACCAGTTCGACCGGTCCGACGTCGATCCCGAGCTCGAGCGAAGCCGTCGCGACCAGGGCGCGGAGGGACCCGGCGCGCAGCCGGGCCTCGACGATCCGCCGACGCTCCGCCGAGAGGCTCCCGTGGTGGGCGGCCACGACGAACCCGTCGCCACGACCCGTCGGGCCTTCGTCGAGGCGCTCGGCCAGCTGATGGGCGACGCGTTCGGCCAGCTTCCGGGTGTTGACGAAGACCAGAGTCGTGCGGCGCGAACGCACGAGCTCAGCGATGCGGTCGAGGATCTCGCCAAACTGGCCGCTCGGCGCGACCGCTTCGAGCTCGGCGTCTGGCAGCTCGATGGCGACGTCGAGATCCCGACGGTGGCCGCAGTCCACGATGTCTGGTATCGGCCGGTCCGGGCCCACGCCGCAGAGGAGCCGGGCCACCACCTCCAGGGGCTTCTGGGTGGCCGAGAGCCCGATCCGTTGGAGCCGACCGCCCCGGTCCTCGACCAGGCGGCTGAGCCGCTCCAGGCTGACCGCGAGATGGCTGCCCCGCTTGTCCCGGGCGAGGGTGTGCACCTCATCGACGATGACCGTCCGGACATTGCCCAGCACCGCCCGCGAAGAGCTAGCCGTGAGCAGGAGGTAGAGGGACTCGGGGGTGGTGACGAGGAGGTGGGGTGGCGATTTCTGCATGGCTCGCCGCTCGGCCGCAGGGGTGTCGCCGGTCCGGGTGGCAACCGAGATCTCGGGGGCCCGAAGGCCGAGTTGTTCTGCCTCCGACCGGATTCCCGCCAACGGCACCAGGAGGTTCTCGTGGACGTCGGCAGCCAGGGCTCGTAATGGCGAGACGTAGAGGACGTGGGGGGCCGACGAGTGCTCGGGGCTCCCGTCGATCAAGGACCGGCACGCCGAGTCGATCGCCATCAGGAACCCGGTGAGCGTCTTGCCGGTGCCGGTCGGTGAGGCCACCAGGACGTCCCAGCCGGCGGCGATCTTGGGCCACGCTGCCGCCTGGGGCTCCGTCGGCCCGTTGGGGAACTGGCGCGTGAACCAAGACCGGACGATCGGATGGAACAGATCGAGCACCGCGGGATCGGCCCGGTGTTCGTCGGCGAAAGTCCCCACCGGATCAGTCCACCACCGGACTGTGACCACCGTGTGGCCCGGACTCGTCGAGAACCCGACAGACTTCGAGCCGACCGGCTTCGACCATCTCGGGTGAGGACCCGAAGTCCCGGAAATCCTGGGACACGCGCCCGGTCCCGTTGAACACGAACACCTCGCGTTCCCCGAGCTCCTCGACTTCCCGGGCGAATCGAGCGTGGACGCTGGTGAACAAGGCCGAGATCACGGCCTCGATGGGCCGCTTGGCCGCCTGCGGCGTGTGCCGACTGGGACCGCACAAGAGGACGTAGATCCTGGTCGCGCCGCTGGCAACGGCCCTGCTCACGGGAACGTTGTTGACGACCCCGCCGTCGATGAACGTCTCGCCATCAATCGAGACCGGCGGGAAGATGCCCGGAATCGCCGCCGAGGCCAGGATGGCGTCGACGATCGACCCGGTCGTGAACCATCGCTCGGCGCCGTCGGTGAGCGAGGTCGCCACCACCTCCAACGGGATGACGGTGTCCTCGAGCTGGTCGATCTCCAAGCCCGACTCCAACAGGTTGCGCAGCCCGCTGTTGGCGTACACCGAGGCCCGTTGCTGGAAGAACAGCCAAGGGCCGTGCACCCGGGCCTTGGGAAAGATGTCGTCGGGCCGAAGGTGCACCCAGGTGTCCTCGAGCCGCTTGACCCCTTCGATGGTCGGGTCTGCCGCGTACGCGACCGCATTCACGGCACCGACCGACGCGCCGTACACACGGTCCGCCCGAATGCCGCGTTCGGCGAGCTCGGCCAGCATCCCGACCTGGGAAGCGCCCCGCGAGCCACCCCCGGCGAGAACGAAGGCCGTCGTCTCCTCGCCGCTCCGCCGGCCGATCCAGGACCGGATTCGGTTCAAGCGGGGATGGTCGGCCATCACTGGTCGTCGGGAGGTGCGTCCGAAGGGCCGACCGACCCGCCCAAAGGAGCGCCCCTCGACGACGAGGCCGACTCGAGCCGGCGCTGCCTCCAAGCCTCCCGGCCGGGCCGGTCCCGCCGAACGCCCCAACGAATGGCGACGACGGCCAGGACGGCGAGCGCCGCCACGAACACACCGAAGACGATCCCGAAGGTGACATCGCTCGCCGAAAGGATCGCGGCCGTCACCATCGGCCAGAGCCTAGGGCCGGTGTCACAGCCAACCGTCATCGTGACCCCGTGACTGACCTCGCTGTCTTGCTCCAACCGACTCCAGCCCCAAACGGTCGCACCGGGAGGGATGACGTCCTGGCAGCGATCAGGGGGAACACCAGTCTTCGCCCACCGGTCGACCCTGGTCTCTCGGGCGGTCTGCGGGAGTGGCTGGAGGACGGGCTCTGCTCCCTCCCCTTCGAACGGGATACCGAGCTCGTGGTCACCAAACAGACGCTCAGGAGCGAGGGGCGCAAAGACAGCGAGTCGATCACGCCTGCCATCGCCATCGGCGCGCTCATAGATGCGCTCTTCCGCCAGTACGTGACCATTGGTCACATCGAGGATCCGATGGAGGACGGGCTGGCTTCGCTCGAGCTCGACCCGCGACGTTCGGCGATCGTCCGCTTCGTCCGGCGGCTCGGAGGATCGACGCTGCACCAGTTCCGTGACGAGCTCGAGACCCAGACCGCGATCCTGGTCGGCCGGTGGCCCCGGCTGTCACCCGCCTGGATGCCGCGAACCCACGAACCGGTGGCCGTGCCGCTGGCCGGAGGCAACGTCGTGCTGGTCGGCGTCATCGACCTCGTCATCGGCTCGCCCTCCAGCGGACAGGCCTCGGTCGGACTGGTGGAGGCGAAGTCGGGTCAGCCCCGCCTCGAAGATCGTGATGATCTGCGCTTCTACGCCCTCCTCGAGACCCTCCGCAGCGGTGCGCCTCCCTTTCGAGTGGCGACCTTCTATACCCGGACCGGTCAGGTCGACGCAGAGGACGTCTATGACGAACTCCTGGCGTCTTGTGTGATGCGAGTGCTCGGGGCGCTCCGACGTCATCTGGGGCACTGATGATCGGCACCGCGCTCCCGTCCATGGCCCTCCCGAGGTCCCGGTCCCTCACCGACGCCCTCATCGCGCCTGCGGAATCCCGGGTCTCGCGCTCGGAACTCGGCGAGGTCCGACGACGACTGGAAGACGGCCTTCAGGAATCGGCGGGATCGCTCGGCATCCATCAGCGAGTCCGAATCGACGCGTACCGACTTCGCTTCCACGCCTCCGAGAGCTCTCGACCTGATGTCTTCGCGTGGAGCCCGAGAACGGCACGACGTCCGATCGCACTCGAAGGAGTTCGAGGATGGTTGGCGAACAAGAGGATGACTCCCATGCAGGCAGTCGCCGAAGCGGTCGAGCGTCTCACCCGCCCCACCGACGAGTGGCGGGGTGCCGGTGGATCGCTCGGGACCTGGATCGCCAGCTTACGCCTTGGCGCGAAGAGCACGGTCCAGGCCGAGGCCGTCACCCTGGCTACCCAGCTGATCGGAGCGATCGACTGGCCACGGCTCACGCATCCCTTCGTCGGCGACGATCGCTCGATCTCGTTCGCCTCGGTCCCGCAGATCGTCCTTCGAGGGAGAATCGAAGTCCGCAGCCCGATCCCTCTTGGCTCCCTCCAAGACGGCTACCCGGCAGGAAGCGCTGTCTTCGCAGTCATGACTGGCCGGCCGACTTCGACCGCCCGCCACGAGCTTGGGCTGGCTGCCCTCACCGTGGCCCTGGATCCGAAGCTCGGGCCGGCCATCCGGGTGATCGGCTGGTGGCCCCAGTGCGGGCGAGCCTTGGTCTTACCTGTCGACGGTCAGCTCTTGGAGACGACAGTGGACGCGATCTTGGCCACGCTTCGCTCCCCAACGGCGACCAGCGCCGGTCTCCCACGACCATCCGGGCGGTGGGTGACAGGCACGCGAGACGCGGCAGCGAGGACGACCGCCGGCGACGTGGCGATCGCCTCGTGACCGAACGCCCAACGTCCGAGTCGTGCCTTGACGATCCCTTCGAGCGGAGGGAGTGGGATTCGAACCCACGGGGACCGAGGCCCCACGGCTTTTCAAGAGCCGCGCATTCGTCCGCTCTGCCATCCCTCCCCGTCGAAAGTCAGCTGAGCTGAATTCACTCGCGAGCTTCGATCTGTGACCGCAACGATCGGATCCACTCGTCGGCCTGCTGCCAGGCGAGCGCGGCCTCGCGTCGACGTCCCGGTCCGTGCGCGCCGGCGGCCGGATAGGAACCAAGAAACTTGACCTGGAACACACTGGCATGCAGATCCCGAAGACAATCGGCAACGATCTCGTCGCCGATATGCCCCTCGAGATCGATGACGAAGCAGTAGTCCCCGAGTCCCTTCTTGGTCGGACGGGACTCCAGCTTGGTCAAGTTGATGTCCCGGGCGGCGAACTGACCCAGGATCGAGTGGAGGCTTCCAGGACGGTCCGCGCCCTGGAAGCACACGATGCTCGTCCGGTCATGTCCGGTCGCGCGGGGCACGCCAGCTGCGCCGACGGCCACGAAGCGAGTCTGGTTCTCCGGGTGATCCTCGATCTCTTCGGCGAGCACGACGAGTCCGTAGACCTCGGCCGCCGACGGCGGGGCGATCACCGCCGTGCCCGCGTCGGGATGCTCGGCAAGCTCCTTGGCCGCGTCGGCAGTGGACGCTGCCGCCACGGTCTGAGCACCCGGCAGGTCAGAGCCGAGGAATTTCCGACACTGGGCGAGCGCGTGCGGGAAGGATGCGACGGCCGCGATGTTGGCGAGCTTCGTACCCGGATTCGCCAATAGCGCAAGGTGGATGTCGAGCACGACCTCTCGCTGGATCAAAAGATCGAAGTCGAAAACCAGGCTGTCGAGGGTGACGGGTACCGAACCTTCGATGCCGTTCTCCAACGGAACGAACCCGAGGTCGACTTGGCCGCTCCGCGTCGCCTCCAGGACATCGACAATGGTGGGGAACGGCTCGCGGCGCACGGCCGCATAGTCGGGCTGGGTCAGGAGAGCTTGCTCGGTGAAGGTCCCGGACGGGCCGAAATACCCGATAGAGGTCGCAGAGCGGGTCACTCCCGGGCAGGATAGTGAACATCATGGATCGGTCCGCCCTTGAGAGTCTGCTGGCCGACGTTTCATCCGGAGCCTGCTCGGTCGAAGACGCCGTGCGCCGACTCCGCCGGCTCCCGTTCGCCGACCTCGGGTTCGCGCGGGTCGACCATCACCGCCAGCTCCGCCAAGGCCTCCCCGAGGCCGTCTACGGTCCGGGTAAGAGCGCGCCGCAATGCGCCGCCATCGTCCTCGAGCTCCTCGAGGGCTCGGTCGGACCCGTGCTCCTGACTCGGGCCAACCCCGCCCAGGTGGACGCGTCGGTGCTGGAGGCGACCCGGGCCGGCTTCAACGAACACCGGGTCACCGGGACCGGCGATCTGGCCACGGTGACCTGGCGGCATGCGCCGGCGCGAACCGGACGGATCCTCGTCGTGACCGCCGGAACGGCCGATCTGCCGGTGGCCGAGGAGTGCCGGGCCGTCCTCGACGCGCTGGGGTTTACCCCCTCCCTCCTGAGTGACTGTGGGGTCGCCGGCGTGCACCGGCTCCTCACCTCCTTCGACGAGGTCGCCGACGCCGACGCGATCGTCGTGGTCGCCGGACTGGAGGGGGCGCTGGCCAGCCTGATCGGCGGCGTGACCGCCGCCCCGGTCGTCGCCGTGCCGACCAGCGTCGGCTACGGAGCCGCGTTCGAGGGACTTACCGCCCTGCTGGCGATGCTGGCCTCCTGTGCCTCGGGCATCACCGTGGTCGGCATCGACAACGGCTTCGGGGCGGCCTGCGCGGTGGCACGGATGCTGCCATGACGGGGCCCGGACCCGCGCAGAACATCGCCTGGTTCCACTGCTTCTCAGGGATCGCCGGGGACATGGCCCTCGGGAGCCTCCTCGACGCCGGCGCCGACGTCGAGGAGATCCGCCAGCTGCTCCGGCGGGTCCCGTTCTCCGGGTGGGACCTCCGGACCGAGCAGGTCCTGCGCGGTGGCATCGCCTGCACCCGGGCCGTCGTGTCCGCACCCGATGACGTGGTGGTCCGGACGCACGCGAACATCATCGACATGATCAAGGGAGCCCAGCTCCCGGCGCGGGTCGAGACCCGTGCACTCGCCGTCTTCGCCGTGCTGGCCGAGGTCGAGGGACGACTCCACCGGCGGCCGGCCGGGCAGGTGCACTTCCATGAGGTCGGTGGGCACGACGCCATCGTCGACGTCGTGGGCACCGCGTCGGCGCTCGAGGTTCTGGGCATCGACGAGGTCCGGGCGTCCGCCGTCGCCACCGGCACCGGTGTCGTGCGCACGGCGCACGGCCTCCTGCCCAATCCGGCGCCGGCCGTGGTCCGCCTGCTCGAAGGCGTGCCGACCTACGGCCGGGACGTGGCCGTCGAGCTCACCACCCCCACCGGTGCGGCCATCGTCGCCGCGCTGGCTTCGTCCTTCGGACCGATGCCGGCGATGGAGGTGGGTGGGACCGGCTTCGGCGCCGGCAGCCGCGACGTCGACGACCTCCCCAACTGCACCCAGGTCGTCCTCGGGACGACCGGTGCTTTGCCCGGTGCCGGCACCACCGGGCAGCCGGTCGTGGTCCTGGAGGCCAATCTCGACGACGCGACTGGCGAGCAGCTCGCCCACGCCCTGCGGTCGCTGCTCGACGCTGGGGCCCACGACGCCTGGATCACCCCGGTGATGATGAAGAAGGGTCGCCCTGGGCACACCATCCACGTGCTCGCCGACCCTTCCCTGCTCGAGTCGCTCCGGGACGTGGTTCGCCTGACCACCGGGACCTTCGGCGTGCGGGCTCTCTACGGCGAACGGTGGCCGGCGGCGAGGACCATCGAGCCGGTCCAGGTGGCCGGCTACCCCGTCAACGTCAAGGCCGGGGGGGGTCGGGTCAAGGCCGAGTTCGACGACGTGGCCCGGGTCGCCGCCCAGACCGGGCTGGCCGTCTCGGAGGTGGCGTCGCGGGCCGAGCAGGCCTGGCGGGAGCGCACAACACCCGAGGACGCGGGATGGACCACCACCGACGGACCTTCGCCCGAGGACACCCCGGCCTAGGCGCCTGGCGTCCGAAGTCTGTCGGCGAGGAAGGCCTCGGAGGCCCCGAACGCCTCGGGGGGGACCGAGGCGTGCCGACCGGGATGCACGTGCATGCGCTTGTCCGGGGAGCCGAGGGCGTCGAACAGCTCGAGACAGGCCTCACGACCGAACAGTTCGTCGTCCCACTGCACGAGGAACAGCGTCGGGCATCGGACCCGCGGCGCGTCCTCGACGATGCGGGCCTTTGTCGGGCCGGTGAGCCCCATCAGCCCGAGGACAGCGGCCGAGATACGGGGCTCGGCGGCGACGAACGGGAGGCCGAGGATCGTCCCCATCGACAGGCCCCACCACCCCACCCGGGCCTCGTCGAACTCGCCCGACGCGATCAGCGCGTCGAGCACCCCGGTCAAGTCGCCGACCATCTCGTCGGTCATCGTCGGATACGACGACCACGCCTGGCAGAACTCGAGGAAAACGAGTTGGGCGTTCCGGCCCCGGTCGGACCGGCGGTCGCCGTGGACCGGGCCGTCGACGGCCACCGCCGCCATGTCCAGGCGGACCAGGGCCCTGGCCAGATCGGCCACGTAGCCGACGCCCTTGTGCCCCGAGGCGCCGTGACCGAGCAGGACCAGCGGAACCGGGCCCGACGGATCGACCGGGGTCCACAGCACCCCAGGCACGACCCGCCCGGCGCGGTCCAGGTCGAGGCGGCGAACCCGTACTCCCCGAGATGAGCGGTCGTCGGCCCAGCGCACCCGACGAGCGTACCGACCATCGGGCCTGGTCAGGGGGCCACCATCGGCCGCCAAACCACTACGCTTGACGGCATGGGGCACCCAGATGGCGATCCCGGCGCGTCCCGGAGCGAGCAGGGATCGTGGGTGCCGCCCGGCTCGCCCGACGACGTCGAACGGGCACTGCGCGCCCAGGGGTACCTCCCCGGAGACGGCCTGTCCACGGCAATCTTCCTGGCCATCGAACTCCGGCGCCCGCTGTTCCTCGAGGGCGAGCCAGGGGTGGGCAAGACCGAGGTGGGCAACGCGCTCGCCCGGTGGTTCGGGTCCGAACTGGTCCGCCTGCAGTGCTACGAGGGGATCGACGCCCACCAAGCCATCTACGAGTGGGACTACCAGCGCCAGCTCCTGTACCTGCGGGCCCATGACCGCGGCCCGGGCAGCCCGATCGTGGGCGAGGACGAGCTGTTCTCGGAGCGCTTCTTGATCCGGCGCCCGCTCCTGCAGGCGATCGCCGGGACCGAGGCCCACGGCTCGGCCCCGCCCGTGCTCCTCATCGACGAGATCGACCGGGCCGACGACGAGTTCGAAGCGTTCCTTCTCGAGATCCTGGCCGACTTCACAGTCACCGTCCCCGAGGTGGGGACGTTCCGGGCCGAGGTCCCGCCGGTGGTGGTCCTCACCTCGAATCGGACCCGGGACGTCCATGACGCGCTCAAGCGACGCGCCCTCTACCACTGGGTGGAGCACCCCGACCTCGAGCGGGAGGTGGCGATCGTGCTCACCCGGGTGCCCGAGGCGAGCGAGCAGCTCGCCCGCCAGGTGACCCGGGCCGTACAGGCCTTGCGCTCGATGGGCCTCTACAAGGCCCCCGGGGTGGCCGAGACGATCGACTGGGCGCGGGCCCTCCACACCCTCGGGCGCGACGTCCTCGACGAGACGAGCGTGGCCCGGACCCTCGGTGCGGTGCTCAAGTACCGGGAGGACGCCGAGCGGGCCCGCACCGAGCTGGGCCCGCTCCTCGAGGCGGCGACCGGCCATGGTTGAGGCGCCCCTCGAGACGGGCCCCACCAGCACAGCGGTCACCTTCTGCCGGGCGCTCCGGCACGAGGGCCTGCGCGTCCCGGTGTCCGACGTGTTCAGCTTCGTGCGCGCCCTCGGGGTGATCGGGGTCCGCCGGAGCGAGGACGTTTACTGGGCCGGTCGGGCCACCCTCGTGCGCAGCCCCGAGGACATCGAGCCCTACGACCGGGTCTTCACGTCGTTTTGGTCGGGGGAGTCAGCCGACCCGCTGCCCGAACGAGTCGACCTCTCGGTGGTCACCCGGGTCCAGCTCGCCGTCGAGGACGACGGGGCCGCGGACGACGGCGAGGGCGACGGCGCCCTGCGCTACAGCAGCGTCGAGGTGCTGAGGGAGAAGGACTTCGCCGAGTGCAGTCCCGAGGAACTGGCCGAGGCGGTCGACGCCATGCGCAAGCTGGCCGTCACCGAGGTGATCCGGCCGTCGCACCGCTGGCGAGGGGACCGGCGGCGCGGCCGCCCGGACCTCCGCTCCACCGTCCGGCGCTCGATGCGCCGGGGTGGCGAAATGGTGCGCATCGAACAGGCCCGCCGGGTGCCCCGGGTACGGCGGCTGGTGCTCCTGTGCGACGTGAGCGGCTCCATGGAGCCCTACGCCCGCGCCCTTCTGCGCTTCGCCCACATCCTGGTGGCCGGCCGCACCAACGTCGAGGCGTTCGCCCTCGGCACCCGCCTGACCAGGCTGACCCGACAGCTCTCCTCGCGCGACCCCGACGCCGCGATGGCCGCGGCCTCGGGGGTGGTGCTCGACTGGTCGGGCGGCACCCGGCTGGGCGACGGCCTGCGCGAGTTCAACGACCGGTTCGGGGTTACCGGCATGGCCCGCGGGGCCCAGGTGGTCGTCCTCTCGGACGGATGGGACCGAGGGGACCCCGACGAGCTCGGCGCCCAGATGGCACGGCTGCACCGGATCGCCCACCTGAGCGTGTGGGTCAACCCCTTGAAGGCCGATCCCGACTACCAGCCACTGGCCCAGGGCATGGCGGCGGCGCTGCCGCATGTGGACCGATTCCTCCCGGGCCACAACGTGGCGTCGCTCGAGGCGCTGCTCGAGGTGTTGGCGGCATGAGGAGGTGGAGGTGAAGGACATCCTGGACGACATCGAACGGTGGCGGTCGAACGGCCGCCGGGTCGCCCTGGCCAGAGTGGTGGACGTCGTGGGGTCCGGACCCCGCGGACCCGGCGCGGCCATGGCCGTGTCCGAGGACGGCGAGGTGGCCGGTTCGGTCTCGGGGGGGTGCGTCGAGGGTGCCGTCGTCACGGAGGCCCTCGAGGTGCTCGAACATGGCACCCCCCGCCTGTGCAGCTTCGGGTACTCCGACGACGAGGCCTTCGCCGTCGGGTTGACCTGTGGCGGCACGATCTCGTTGTTCGTCGAGCCCCTGGACTGGTAGGGCGTGGCCGGCGAGCCCTCCCTCTACCAGGTCCTGCGGGACTGCCTCGCCCGGGACGTGCCGGTGGTGCTGGCCACCGTGGTCACCAGCACCGAGGCCACTCGGCTGGGGGCGAAGCTACTCGCCCGCGGCGCCGAGGTGCTCGGCACCCTGGGCGACCCCGGGCTCGACGCCGTCGTCGGGCGCGACGCCCTCGGCGCGCTGATCTCGGGCCAGAGCTCGACCCGCCACTACGGCCTGGGCGGCGAGGCACGCGAGGACGACGTCACCGTCTTCGTCGAGGCGTTCGGTCCTCCCCCCAAGATGATCATCCTCGGCGCGGTCGACTTCAGCGCCGCCCTGGCCGAGGTGGCCCGGGTCCTCGGCTACCGCGTGACCGTCTGCGACGCCCGGGCGGTGTTCGCCACGAAGCGGCGGCTCCCGGCCGCCGACGAGGTGGTGGTCGAGTGGCCCGACCGCTACCTGGCCAAGGTCGGCGCGGAGCTCGGGCCACGCGACGCCGTCTGCGTGCTCACCCACGACACCAAGTTCGACGTCCCGGCCATCGTCGCCGCGCTCGCCACCGAGGTCGGCTACATCGGTGCGATGGGGTCCCGCCGGACCACGGAGCAGCGCAACGCCCGGCTGCGCGAGGCCGGGGTGGCCGCGGCCGACCTCGCCCGGGTCCGCGCCCCCATCGGGCTCGACCTGGGCGCCCGGACCCCCGAGGAGACGGCGGTGTCCATCTGCGCCGAGATCATCGCCAGCCAGACCGAAACCGAGACGGTCCTCCCCCTCGCCCACTCGACCGGCGCGATCCACCGGGGCGGCGCGGTGTCGTGAGCACCGGGGTGGTGGTGCTCGCCGCCGGGGGGGCCACCCGCTTCGGCGGCGAGGGGCACAAGCTGCTCGCCGCGTTCCGGGGGCGGCCCCTCGTGACCTGGGCCCTCGAGCACGCCCGGGACGCCGCGCTCGGGGCGATCGCCGTCGTGACCGGGGCGGTGGACCTCACCTCGGTGGTCCCGCCGGGGATCGAGGTGGTGGAGAACCCGACGTGGCGAGACGGGCAAGCCGGATCGCTGCAGGCCGCTCTCACCTGGGCCAAGGCCCGCGGCCTCGACGCGGTCGTGATCGGGCTGGGCGACCAGCCCTTGGTGCCGCCGGAGGCCTGGCGGGCCGTCGCCTCCTCCGCCAGCCCGATCGCCGTCGCCTCCTTCGACGGTCGGCGTTGCCCGCCGACCCGCCTGGCCGCCACCATCTGGCCCCTGCTCCCGGTCGACGGCGACGAGGGGGCACGGGCGGTGATGGCCCGGCATCCCGAGCTGGTCGAGGCGGTAGCGTGTCCAGGTCAGGCCGTCGACATCGACACGCTGGAGGATCTCGCCCGGTGGAGCTGAACCACGATTTCAACGTCTCGGTGCCGATCGACGAGGCCTGGGCGGTCCTCACCGACCTCGAACGGATCGCCCCGTGCATGCCCGGCGCCCAGCTCCAAGAAGTCGAGGGTGAAGAGTACCGGGGCGTGGTGAAGGTCAAGGTCGGCCCGATCACCGCCCAGTACCGGGGAGCGGCCCGCATCGTGGAGCTCGACACCGAGGCCCACCGGGCGGTCCTGCGCGCCGAGGGCCGGGAGACCCGTGGCCAGGGCACCGCGGCGGCGACCGTGACCGCCGACCTGCGCAGCGACGGCCCGGCCGGCACGATCGTGCACATCGCCACAGAACTCGACATCTCGGGCCGGGTCGCTCAGTTCGGGCGGGGGGTCCTGGGCGAGGTCAGCGAGAAGCTCCTCGACCAGTTCGTCGCCGAACTGGAACAGAGCGTGCTCTCGGGCGAAGGGCCGGCCACGGCCGAGCGGTCGGCGGAGGCCACCACCGAGTCCACCGATACCGATGCCCCGGCCGGCCCCGTCCGACGGGTGATCGACGCGCCGGAGCGCCCACCGCTCGACCTCCTGGAGGCGGCCGGCGGGTCGATGCTCCGGCGCGTCGTCCCGGTCGTGGTGGTGATCGTCATCGTCGCCCTGTGGCGCCGGCGTCGACGCCGACAGTGAGCGGGCGTCCGCGGTGATCCCGCTCGACGAGGCCCAGGAGCGAGTCCTTTCGGCCTGCCCGGTCCTCGGGGCCGAGCGTCGCCCGCTCGCCGCGGCCTTGGGCTGCATCACCACGGAGAGCATCGTGGCGGCCGAGGACGTGCCGCCGTTCGCCAACTCGGCCATGGACGGCTACGCCCTGCGGTCCGACGACGTCACCGGTGCCCCCACGGCGCTCCGGGTCGTCGACTCGGTCATGGCCGGGGACGGGCGGGCGGTCGAGGTCGGGGTGGGCGAGGCCGTGCGGATCATGACCGGGGCCCCGGTGCCCGACGGCGCCGACGCCGTCTGCATGGTCGAGCAGACCCGCACCGAGGAGGAGGGGCGCCGGGTCGTCATCGAGGTGGCGGTGGGACCTGGCACGGCCGTCCGGGGGCCGGGCAGCGACATCGCCAGTGGCACCGAGGTGGTGGCACCGGGCACCGAGCTCACGCCGGCCCACCTCGGGATGATCGCCCGGCTCGGATTGGAGACCGTCTGCGTCCACCGGCGGCCGACCGTGGGCGTGCTCTCGACCGGCGACGAGCTGCGCGAGGGTCCGGGCGCGCTCGAACGGGGGGCGATCCGCGACGCCAACCGGCCCATGTTGCTCGCGCTCCTCGAGGCCGCGGGCTTCCCGACTATCGACCTCGGCATCGTCCCCGACGACGAGGCGACCCTGCGGCGCGTGCTGACCGACGCTGCGGCGACCTGCGACGCCCTCGTCACGAGCGGCGGCGTCAGCGTGGGCGACCTCGACGTCGTGCGCATGGTGCTCACCGATCTCGGCGGACCCTCGATGCACTGGATGCAGGTCGCGATCCGTCCGGCCAAGCCCCTCGCCTTCGGGCTGCTCGACGGGCGGGTGCCCGTGATCGGCCTGCCCGGCAATCCGGTCTCCTCGTCGATCTCCTTCGAGCTGTTCGCCAGGCCGGCCCTGCGGCGAATGCAGGGCCACCGCGACCCGTTCCGGCCCACCCTGCGGGCCCTCGCCGACCACGACCTCCCCCGACGGCCCGACGGCAAGATCCACTTCGTCCGGACGTGGGCGAGGACCGATATCGAGGGCCGGCTGCACGTCGTGGCATCCGGAGGGCAGGACTCCCACCAGCTGAAGGCGCTGGCTGACGCCAACGCGCTGGTGGTGCTCGAAGACGGCGACGGCGCCCGCGCCGGTGACGAGGTCCGGGTCCTGGTGCTCGACGGCCACCGCCTCGGACAACCCGATGGTTGAGGGGCGAGACAGCGGTCCCGGCGAGGACACGTCCGGGACGGACGGGGGCCTCTCGCACGTCGACACGCACGGTCGGGCCCGGATGGTGGACGTCACCCAGAAGGCCAGCACGCATCGCCGCGCCGTGGCTGGTTGCCTCGTGTCCTCGCCCGGTGGGGCCATCTCGGGCCTGGGTCCCTCGCAGCGGGCCGAGGTGCTCGCCGCCGCCCGGGTCATCGGGATCCAGGCGGCCAAGGAGACCTCCGACCTGATCCCGCTCTGCCACCCGCTCCTCATCGGTGACGTGGCCGTCGACTTCGAGGTCGAAGGCGACGCCGTCGAGGTGGTCGCCCGGGTCGAGTGCTTCGGACAGACCGGCGTCGAGATGGAGGCGTTGACGGCCTGCGCCACCGCCGCGCTCGCCATTTGCGACCTCTGTCAGGAGAATGATCCGGAGATGACGCTCGGGCGGCTGCGGCTCTGGGAGAAACGGGGCGGGCGCTCGGGCACCTGGCGCTTCGACGAGGCGGACGACGCGCCCGCCCGAGCGTGGTGAGCGGCCCGGAGCCGGCGGCTCGGCTCCGGGCCAAGGTCCTCACCGTCTCCGACGGCGTAGTCGCCGGCACCCGGGAGGACCGCTCCGGCGAAGCGGTGAGCGACCTGCTCACCGGTCACGGGTTCGACGTCGTGGAGCGGGCGCTGTGCGCCGACGGCGTCGACGAGGTGGCCGGCACGCTGCGACGACTCGCAGAGGGGTTCAGCGGGCTGGTGGTGACCACCGGGGGGACCGGCTTCGGCCCGCGCGACCTCACCCCCGAGGGCACCCTGGCGGTGATCGACCGCGCCGCTCCCGGCCTGGCCGAGGCCATGCGGGCGGTCAGCCCGCTCGGCCGGTTGTCCCGGGGGACGGCCGGCACCCTCGGGACCTGCCTGGTCCTCAACACGCCGGGCTCGACCGGCGGGGCGACCGAGTCGCTGGGCGCCGTGCTCGAGGTGCTCCCCCACGCGCTCTCCCTGTTGGCGGGGGCACGCGACCCGCACCCCCATCCCTAGGGCCTCAGCCGCCCGAGACTGGCGGGAGGATCGCCACCTCGTCCTCGGCCGACAGCGGGGTGTCGGATCCGGCGGCCACGCCGTTGACCCAGACCCGAGAGTGCTCAAGGAGCGCGGCCAGCTCGGGCCCGAAGCGCTGGATCGCCGCCGCCACCACCTCGCCGAGCGAGGCGCCGTCGACGACCGCCCGGCCCGTTCCCGCCGCCTCCCGTGCGGGGCCGAAGAACAGGACCAGCGCCAGCTCATCCCCCGATCATCGACATGGAGCGCCGGGGCCGCAGGAACCCCGGGTCGTTGATGCCGTGCCCGGGCAGCTTCGCCTCCACCGCCTGGCGGAAGGCGAGGGCGATGGCCGCGTCGTCGGCTCCGGAACGCAACAGGGTCTTGAGCGGGGTCTCCTCGTTGGCGAAGAGGCAATTGCGGATGGCGCCGTCGGCGGTCACCCGCAGCCGGTCACAGGTGCCGCAGAAGGGCTCGGTCACCGTGGGGATCACCCCGATCTCGCCGGCGCCGTCGGTGAAGCGGTAGCGGGTCGCGGGGGCATAGGGATCGGCGTCGCTCCCGGCCAACGGCTCAAGCCGCCAATGCCGGGAGATCTCCTCCACGATCCGGGTCGCCGGAACCACGCTGGCGCGTTCCCAGCTCCCGGCCCCGTCGAGCGGCATGTACTCGATGAACCGCACGATGCGCTCGGTCTCCCGCGCGAACCGGGCGAAGTCGACGATCTCGTCGTCGTTCACCCCCGCCAGGACTACGACGTTCACCTTGAGGGGGGACAGCCCGGCCCGCTCGGCCGCGTCCATCGCCCTCAGCACCGTCGCCAGGTCGCCCGAGCGCCGGATCGACGCGAATCGCTCGGGGCGCAGCGAGTCACAGCTGATGTTGACCCGGCGCAACCCGGCGGCGGCCAGCCGCGGCGCCTGGCGCTCGAGACCGGTCCCGTTGGTCGTCATGGACAGATCCTCGAAGCCGATGGCCGAGAGCATCTCGATGAAGGACTCGACGCCGCGACGCACGAGCGGCTCCCCGCCGGTGATCCGGACCCGTCGGATCCCGAGGCCGTAGGCCACCCCTGCCACCCGGGCCAGCTCCTCGTAGCTCAGGATCTGCGCCCGGGGCAGGAACCGGACCCCTTCCTCGGGCATGCAGTAGACGCAGCGGAAGTTGCACCGGTCGGTGACCGAGATCCGCAGGTCGCGGTGCACCCGGCCGAACCGGTCGACCAGCGCGCCGCCGGGGTCTCCACCCGGGGACGGGCGCCGGGTCAACGTGACCCGGATCGAGCTCATCGGGCCGCCCCGCCGGCCGGGTCTACCTCGCGCAGCTCGTGGGCGTCGGCCGCCCAGTCGGCACCCCCCTCCCAGACCTCGCGCTTCCAGATCGGGGCCGACTCCTTCAAGGTGTCGATGCACCACCGGGCGGCCTCGAAGGCCTCGGCCCGGTGGGGGGTCGAGACCGCCCCCACCACCGAGACCTCGCCGAGCTCGAGGGCCCCGGTGCGGTGCAACAGGGCCACCCGGCCGATCTCGGGCCACCGGCGCCGGGCCTCGGCCGCGATGGCCGCCAGGCTCGGCACCACCTGGCCCTCGTAGGCCTCGTACTCCAGCAAGAGCACCCCGGCGCGCCCCTCGGAGTGGTCGCGCACCGTGCCGCAGAACACCGCCAGCCCGCCGCACCCCGGCACCGTCGCCCACGAAAGCACCTCGGGCACTGGGAGCGGGCCGGTCGTGATCTCGATCCACTCGTTGCGCTCGGCCACGGAGCCACCTTAAACGCCCTGGCTGGTCGGATCCCTCTGGGGCGTCCCGGGTTCCCAGCCGGATATCCGAGGATTCAAGGGGTATTTTCCGGTATAAGCGAGGGTTTCGTTGGATCGAGCTCGAAAACGGGCGCTAGCATCGTCGGGTGTTCCGGCGCCGCTGGTCTTCGCTCGCCGTGCTCTGCGCGGCGGCGCTCGCCGCCCCGCTCGGGGCACCCGCGGCCGGTGCCACCGCCAAGGGGACCGGGAAGGTGAACGTCCTCTACGCCGGCTCCCTCACCACGGTGATGACCGAGAAGGTCGGCCCGGCCTTCCACCGGGCGACCGGGTACAGCCTCTCGGGCTTCTCCGGCGGGTCGGACGCCCTGGCCAGCCAGATCAAGGGCGGCATCGAACAGGGCGACGTCTTCATCAGCGCCAGCCCGTCGGTCAACCGCACGCTCGAGGGCCGGGCCAACGGCAACTGGGTCTTGTGGTACGCACCGTTCGCGTCCTCCCCGCTCGAGATCGGCTACGACCCCCACAGCCGCTTCGCCCGGGCGCTGCGGACCAAGCCCTGGTACCGGGTGGTCGCCATGCCGGGGATCGAGGTCGGGCGGACCGATCCGACCTTCGACCCCAAGGGGGTCCTGACGGTCGACGCCTTGAAGAAGGCGGCCCGGCGTTACCACGAGCCGGCGCTGGCCGAGATGACCGCCTCCACCGCCAACGTCTTCCCCGAGGAGTCGCTCCTCGGGCGGCTCCAGGCCGGCCAGCTCGACGCCGGCTTCTTCTACTCGGTCGAGGCCTCGGCCGCCGGCATCCCCGCCGTCTCCCTCGGCCCGGGGTTCTCCTACGACGCCACCTACACCATCACCCTTCTGCAGCGGGCCCCCGACGAACGGGCGGCCGTGGCCTTCGTCTCGTTCCTCCTCTCGAAGCGGGGTTCGTCGATCCTGACCCACGCCGGGTTGCACATGACCACGATCAGGGTGGCCGGCAAGGGCTCGACGATCCCCAAGGCGCTCCGTTCCCGACTGCACTGACGGTGACCGAGCTCGTCCCCGCGCGCCCGCGCCAGCGGGTCGGCGCGGGGCCGATCCCCTGGTTGGGCGCCCTCCTCGGCCTCTACCTCACCGTCCCGGTGGCGGCCTTCGTGATCGAGTCGCTCGGCAGCCACAACCGGGGCTTCTCCACGCCCGGGCTCCTCGGCGCGCTCTACGTCTCGGTCACCACCGCCACTATCTCCATGGCGGTCATCGCGCTCTTCGGGATCCCCCTCGCCTACGCGCTGGCTCGGGGCCGGAGCCGCCTGCGCAGTGTCATCGGGGCGGCGGTGCAGCTCCCGCTGGCCATCCCACCGCTCATGAGCGGCATCGTCCTCATCAGCGTCCTCGGCCCCGACACCCCGGTCGGGCGGGCCTTCGGCGGGCGCCTCTCGGAGACCATGATCGGGATCGTCCTGGCCCAGACCTTCGTCTCGGCCCCGTTCCTGGTGGTGACGGCGAGGGCGGCCTTCGGCGAGGTGGACTCCTCGGTGCTCGAGCACGCGGCGAGCCTCGGCCACCGGGAGCTCGCCCGGTTCCTGCGCGTCGCCCTCCCGCTCGCCGCCCCGGGGATCCGGGCCGGGTTGCTCTTGTCATGGCTGCGGGCCTTCGGGGAGTACGGCGCCACCGTGGTGCTCGCCTACCACCCGTACTCCCTGCCGGTGTTCACCTTCGTCGAGTTCTCGAGCCGGGGGATCCCCGCCACCCGGGCGCCGACCCTCCTCGCGCTGGGGGCCGCGGCCGTGATCGGGGTGGCCGGCTGGGCCGCACCAAGTCGCCTCGGGCGCCGTCGGGCCGTTGCCAACCCGGCCCCCGAGCGTCACCAGGCCGCCCGACCGATCGCCGCCCCGGCCTTCGCCCGGGCGGCCGGGTTCCCGGTGACCTTCGACCTCGACGCCGCCTTCGGCACCTTCCACCTGAAGGTCGCCCACCGGGCCGGCGCGACGCGCCTCGCGGTCCTCGGGGCGTCGGGGTCGGGCAAGTCGCTCACCCTGCGCTGCCTGGCCGGGTTCTTCGGCCCTTCGGTGGGCCCGGTCCACTACGGGGAGCGCCCGGTCGAGAAGCTCGCCCCCGAGGCGCGGCGCATCGGCTACGTGCCCCAGGGCCTCGGGCTGTTCCCCAACCTGACCGTGGCCCAGCACCTGGCCTTCGGGGTCGGCGCCCGCCCAGAGCTGGTCGAGCACTGGCTGGGCACCCTGCGGCTCGAGGGCCTGGAGGACCGGCGACCCGGCGAGCTCTCCGGTGGCCAGCGCCAACGGGTGGCCCTGGCCCAGGCGCTGGCCCGGGCCCCCGACCTCCTCCTCCTGGACGAGCCGTTCTCGGCCCTCGACGCCCCGATCAGAGCCGAGCTCCGCTACGAGCTGCGCCGGCTCCAGCGGGCTACCGGCATCGCCACCGTGCTGGTCACCCACGACCCGGTGGAGGCGGCGATCCTGGCCGACGAGATCGTGGTGCTCGACGGCGGGAGGGTGGTCCAGGCGGGGCCCCGCCGGTCGGTCTTCGCCGCCCCGGCCGGCCCGACGGTGGCCGGCCTCCTCGGCATCGGCAACCTGAACCCGGGCCGGGTCACCGCCCCCGGGACGATCGAGGCCGCCGGCGTGCGGTTGGCAGCCGACACCGCCGGCGTCCCGGTGGGTGCCCGTGTGCGGTGGTGCGTGCGGCGCGAGCACGTCGAGCTCGGCGCCGGCCCGATCAGCGCCACCGTCACCGACGTGATCGACCTCGGGGACCGCGCCGAGGTGCTGCTCGAGTTCGACGGGCTCCAGCTCCGCGCGCTCGGCGATCTCGACAACGACCTCACCCCCGGCGAGGTCGTGGCGGTTGGGTTCCCCGGCTCCGCCGTCCTCCTCTGGCCCGATCCGACCCCGGCCCCGGCCGCACGCTGAGCTCCTCGGCTACTCGCGTCCGCCGGCCAGCTCGATGCCCACGCTCGTGGCCTTGATCACCACGTCGGCCAGCACCCCCGGCTGCAAGTCGAGCTCGTCGGCCGCCTCCCGTGTGATGAGCGAGACGAAGCGGTGGGGCCCGGCCTGGACGTCGACCTGGGCGGCCACCTTGTCCCGGAGGACCCGGGTCACGATGCCGGGGAACCGATTGCGGGCCGACTGGGCCCGGACCGGGCCGAGCTCGCCCGCCTTGGCCTGCTCGAGGGCAAAGCGGGCCAGGTCCGCCCCGTCGACGAACCGCCGCCCGCCGGCCCCCCGGACCACCTTGACCTGACCGGCGTCGGCCCACCGGCGCATGGTGTCGGTGCTCACCCCCAACAGCTCCGCCGCCTGGCCGATCCGGTACTCGGGCATGCCAAAGGCTACGCGGATCCGGACGCCGGACCAGGCTTGTGCGGGGCCGCCGGGCGCCAGAACCCGGCCAGGAGCAGGGCGGCGCCGACCCCGCCGGCCCCGCCTGCGATGGCCAGCCCGGTCCAGCCGCGTAGCTGGTGCCCGATCCCCGCTGCGTGGTCGAGACTCCAGGCACCGGGGCCGAGGACGGCGAGGGCCAGCGCCACCACGGTCAGGGTCATCACGTACTCGTAGCCCTCGCCCGGTCTGAAGATGAAGAACCCATTCCGGGCGTGGTTGGTCACCCAGGCCACCAGCATCACGCCCACCACGCCGGCCGACGCCACCGGGGTCGCCAACCCCAGCACCAAGAGCACGCCGGCGCCGATCTCGGTGAGGCTCGCGGCCCACGCGTGGAGGCGGCCGGGACGCATCCCGAGGGACTCGAACCACCCGGCCGTCCCGGCGATCTTCCCCCCGCCCACCACGTGGTTGATCCCGTGGGCCAGGACGATCGTCCCGAGCACCACCCGCAGCACCAACAGCGCGAGATCGGCACTGTGCCCGGTCATCGCCGCCTCCTCGCGGCCGAGGGGTCGGCCCCGGCGAGCCGACAAGGTAGCGGAACCGGGCTTGGCGCGTCCGGGGCCGCCCCTACACTGGGCCGCCGGTCGCCATGCCCGAGCTCCCCGAGATGCAGGCGCTCGCCGAGCGCCTCGACGCCGCCGTGTCCAGCCGGACGCTCACCCAGGCCGACCTGCTCGGGTTCTCGAGCCTGAAGACCGTGGCGCCCGGCCCCGAAGAGCTCGTCGGCTCCACGGTGGCCTCGGTCGGCCGGCGGGGCAAGTACCTGGTGGTCGTCTTCGAGGGGGGGCGGCGGATCCTCGTCCACCTCACCCAGGGCGGACGGCTCGACCTCGAGGTACCGCCCAAGGCGACCAAGCCCCGCGGGGCCCTGGTGCGCCTCGTCCTCGGCGACCTCGCCCTCTTGGTGCGCGAGCACGGGACCCAGCGCAAAGCGGGATGGTGGGTGCTCGAGGCCGGCGCGGACGGCCCGCTCGCCACCCTCGGCCCCGAGCCCGACGAGGCTGACTTCGAGACCCGGATCCGCTCGGACGACACCACCAGGCACCTCCACACCGTGCTGCGCGACCAGCACTTCGTCGCCGGGGTGGGACGGGGCTACGCCGACGACGCGCTCAACCGGGCGAAGGTCTCCCCGTTTGCGTCGCTGCGGAGCCTGACCGCCGACCAGCGCGGTGCGCTGGTGGACTCGGTCCGCTCGGTCCTGGCCGAGGCGCTCGAGCGGGAGCGGACGAGGGAGGGAGGGCTCTCCGAGCCCCGTCTGGGCGAGCGGTTCCTCGTGCACAACCGGGCCGGCCAACCCTGCCTCCAGTGCGCCGAGACCCTGGGGGTGGTCCAGTTCGACTCCCACGAGGTCGTCTACTGCCCGAGGTGCCAGACCAAGGGCCGGGTCCTGGCCGACCGGCGGCTGTCGCGGCTGTTGCGCTGAGCGCCCCCTTGCCCCTAGCGCAGGGTCAGGCGGTAGACGTTGGTCTCTCGCCGCTCGAAGCCGAGGTCCTCGTAGAGGCGATTGGCGTCCGCCCGGTCCGGGCGCGACGTCAGGTCGACGGTGCGGGCCTCGGCCCGCCGGGCCGTCACCAGCGCCGCCTCGACCAGCGCGCCCCCGACCCCCTGGCGCCGGAGGGCGGCGTCCACCACCACGTCCTCGATCCAGGCCCGGACCCCGGTCGGCGCCTTGAACACGGCCAGGGTGAGCATCCCGACGATCTGCGCCTCTCGGTCCCGGGCAACGAACAGGGTGGTCGCCGGGGACTCGATGATGGTCTCAAGGTCATAGGCGGTCGGCGGCGCGGCGGATCCCGACAGTTGAGGCAACAGGCGGACCACGGCCCGGTAGAGCTCGGGGTCGGCGGTGAGCACCGCCTCGACGCTGACCCCCCTCGCCCCCTTGGCGTTCACCGCTCCGGGGCGTGGCGCCGCTCGGGGTCGTCCGAGGCCTCGGGCGTGCCGCGCCACATGGGCCGACGGATCCGGTCGTACTGGACCTCGCGCACCTCGCCGTTGATGGCGGCGAAGACCATCTCCCCCCAGCGTTCCACCCCGACGAGGGGGTCGGGCAGGTTATCGGGTGCGAACCAGCCCACGTCACTGCACTCGAGGGGGTGCGGGTTGAGCTCGCCCCCGGTCGCCCGGCAGTAGAAGATGAGCGAGTACAGCGGGATCCGGGTGATCCCGAGCCGCAGGCCGTCGAGGACGCCGATGAGACGCACCGGCTCGGCTTCGATGCCGGTCTCCTCCAGCACCTCTTTGGCCGCGACCTCGGCGGCCGAATAGCCGACGTCGCACCAGCCGGTCGGGTACAGCCACACCCCCGAGTCGGCCCGCCGGATCAAGAGGAGCTCACCCCGGTCGTTGCCGACGACGGCCCCGATGGCCACCTTGGGGGTGACGTAGCCGGGGATCCCCTCGACCACCTGGCCGAGCCACTCCTCGACCAGGCCCTCGGCGTCCTCCACCCCCTCGAACCCCTCCTCGGCGGCGGCCCGGATGTCGGCCGCCACCCGGAGCACCTCCTCGAAGCGCTCCCGCTCGTAGAGGCTCTCGGTGAACCCGAGCCCGGTGCGGGCGATGGCGGCCAGGCTCTCGCTCCAACGCAACAGGACCTTGTCGGGGACGCTCGAGCTCACGGATCACGACGCTAGCGCCGTCGCGCCGAGCACAGGCACGGGATCGACCACAATGGTGGGGTGGCCGTGAACGAGGACTGTCGGCACTACGTCATGCAGACGACCAGGGGCAACGAGAAGCTCGAGCGGTGCCGCATGGACGCCAACGAGCCGCTCCCCTTCGCCTGCCCGGAGGGGTGCGTCTTCTACGAGCCCCGTCGGACCTCCCAGGCCGGCTGGCAGGTGCACCGCCGGCGCGGGGACCCGAGCGGCCGCTGATCTCATCCCTCCAGCACGTCGCCCAGGAGGTCCACCCCCACCCCCTCGCCCCGCAACCAGTCGAGCGCGGCCTCGAGGGCCCCGGCCGTCCCCACCAGCTCGCAGACGATCCAGCCCTGGTCCTCCTCCACGTTGGCCCGGCGGATGTTGGGCTCCACCTCGAAGCGCCGGGCCAGCCGGGCGAGGACCGGCTCGCGGACGAGCGGTTCGGGGAAGGTCAGCCGCATCCGGACCTCGATGGGCACGCTCACCGGTCCCCCAGGACCTCGTTCATGCTCCCGGAGCGGAACCCGCTGAGGTCGAGCGTCACATAGACGTAGCCCGCCGCCTTGACCGCCGCGATGACCTCGTCGCGCCGGGCCACCACCTCGGCGAGGCGCGCCTGCTCGACCTCGATGCGGGCCAGGGTCCCGTGGTGGCGGACCCGCAGGGTGGCGAACCCCATCGAGGCCAGCGCCGACTCGGCCTCGGCCACCGAGCGCAGGGTCGTGAGGGTCACCGGCGTGCCGTAGGCGACGCGCGACGAAAGGCAGGCGGCCGCCGGCTTGTCCCAGGTGCGCAGGCCGAGGCGCCGCGACCACTCCCGGATCGCCGCCTTGTCGAACCCCGCGTCCACCAGCGGGAAGCGGGCGCCGAGCGCCGCCGCGGCGGCCTGGCCCGGGCGCTCCTCACCGAGGTCGTCCAGGTTCACACCCAACACGACGGTGGCCGTCTCGGCCTCGGCCAGCGGCCCCAGGGCGGCCATGAGCGCCCCCTTGCACCGGGCGCAGCGGTCCGGACCGTTGGCCACGTAGGCCGGATCGTCCATCTCGTCGGTGGGCACGCCGAGCCAGCGCAGGCCCCACTCCTCGGCGAGGGCCCGGCAGTCGGCCTCCTCGGCCGGGGCCAAGGAAGGGGAGATGGCCGTCGCGACCAGGGTCCGCTCGGCCCCCAGGGTGTCGTGGGCCACCCGGGCCAGGAAGGCCGAGTCGGCTCCGCCACTGAAGGCCACCACCACCCGGCCGAGTGCACCAAGCACGTCCTGCAACGAACCGAGCGGGGGGTGCGGGCTCACGGGGGCGATCCCGAGAGCACCGACGCCACGTCGGCGACCATCCCGGCGTAGAACGGACCGAACTCGGCGTAGTGGGCCGACGCCTCGTCGAAGCGCATCTCGTAGACGCAGGCCTTGAGGTCGTCAGGGTGGACGCCGAACAGGGTCACCCCCCACTCCCAGTCGTCGAGCCCGGTCGACCCGGTGACCAACTGGAGGACCCGGCCCCGGAAGGACCGCCCGACGGCGCCGTGGCCGACCATGAGGCGCGTGCGCTCCTCGAACTCCAGCGCGTACCAGTTGTGCTCGGCGGTGCGACGCTTGGACATCGGGTAGAAGCAGAACGCCGACATCCCCTCGGGCGGGAGCCGGGGGAAGAGCCGGGCGTTGCGGAGCTCCTCGGGCACCCCGGCGGCGTACTCGGACACCTCGGTGAGCGACACGTAGGAGGCAGTGACGGCCAGGCCGGCGGACGGGCAGGCCCGCTGGAACTCCCACAAGGTCCACATCTCGGGGGCGAGCGCGACGAAGCCGACGTCGGCCTTGTGGCCCAAGATGGCCGCCGTCACCAGCTGCCCGCCCCCTTCGACCAGGCGCTTCTCGGCCGCCAGGACGGCGTCCACGTCGGGCTCGGGCCCGAGGCGACAGAACAGGTGGAGCACGCCAAGGCCCTCGGACGGGGACAGTGGCTGACCGGCGATCCCCCTCATGGCGCCAGTCTACGGACGCGACAACGGGGCCCGGGGAGGAGGTCGTCCTCCGGGGCCCCGTCGCTCGGGCTTCTCGGACTAGAAGTCGTCCATCCCGCCGCCGGGCATCGCCGGGGGCTTCTCCTCGGGCTTGTCGACGATGACGACCTCGGTCGTGAGGAACAGGGCCGCGATCGAGGCCGCGTTCTGCAGGGCCGACCTGGTGACCTTGGCGGCGTCGATGACCCCGTCCTTGAAAAGGTCGCCGTACTCGTTGGTGGCCGCGTTCAGCCCCTCGCTCGGGGTCTTCAGGCCGCGGACCCGTTCGACGACCACGCCGCCCTCGAGGCCGGCGTTGACCGCGATCTGCTTGAGCGGCTCCTCGACGGCGCGGGCCACGATCCGGGCCCCCGTCGCCTCGTCACCCTCGAGCTTGTCGGCACAGGCGAGGATCTTGTCCTGGGCCCGGAGCAGGGCGACCCCGCCGCCGGGGACCACGCCCTCTTCGATGGCCGCCTTGGTGGTCGACACCGCGTCCTCGATCCGATGCTTCTTCTCCTTCAGCTCGACCTCGGTGGCCGCCCCGACCTTGATGACGGCGACGCCGCCGGACAGCTTGGCCAGGCGCTCCTGCAGCTTCTCCCGGTCGTAGTCCGAGTCGGTGTTCTCGATCTCGGTCTTGATCTGGTTGATCCGGCCCTTGATGTCGGCCTCGTCTCCGGCCCCCTCGACCAGGGTGGTCTCGTCCTTGGTCACCACCACCTTGCGGGCCTTGCCCAACAGCTCGAGGCCGATGTTCTCCAGCTTGAGGCCGACCTCCTCGCTCACCACCTGGCCGCCGGTCAGGATGGCCATGTCCTGGAGCATGGCCTTGCGCCGCTCGCCGAACCCGGGGGCTTTGACCGAGACGCTCTTAAAGGTGCCGCGGATCTTGTTCACCACCAGGGTGGCCAGGGCCTCGCCCTCGACGTCCTCGGCCACCACCACGAGCGGCTTGCCGGTCTGCATGACCTTCTCGAGCACTGGCAGCAGGTCGCGCACGGCCGAGATCTTGGAGCTGACCAGGAGCACGTAGGCGTCCTCCAAGGTGGCCTCCATGCGCTCGGGGTCGGTCACGAAGTAGGGCGAGATGTAGCCCTTGTCGAACCGCATCCCCTCGACCAGGTCCATGTCCATGCCGAAGGTCTGGGACTCCTCGACGGTGATGACGCCGTCCTTGCCCACCTTGTCGATGGCCTCGGCGATCATCTCGCCGATCTCGGTGTCGGCGGCCGAGATGGCCGCCACCTGGGCGATCTGGGACTTGGACTCGGTCTCCTTGGCGATCGAGTGGATAGCCGCCACCGCCGCCTCCACGCCGGCCTCGATGCCCTTCTTGAGCGACATCGGGTTGGCCCCGGCGGCGACGTTGCGCAGGCCCTCGTGCACCATGGCCCAGGCCAGCACGGTGGCCGTGGTGGTGCCGTCACCGGCCACGTCGTCGGTCTTCTTGGCCACCTCCTTGACCAGCTCGGCCCCGATCCGCTCGTAGGGGTCCTCGAGCTCGATCTCCTTGGCGATGGAGACCCCGTCGTTGGTGATCGTCGGGGCCCCCCACTTCTTGTCCAAAACGACGTTGCGGCCCTTCGGACCGAGGGTCACGCGTACGGCGTCGGCAAGGCGGTTCATCCCGGCCTCGAGGGAGCGCCGGGCGTCTTCGTCGAAGGCGATCAGCTTGGGCATGGTGGTCGTGTCCTCCGTTGGTCGACCGGCCGGTCGGCCCTCTCGGCCGCCGGGCTGCGGTCCCCAGTGTAGCGGGTCGTTAGCACTCTCACATATCGAGTGCTAACAGCCAACCACGTCGGGGGACCCGACGCAACCGTCCCCGCTCAGCCCCCGGCCACCGCCGGAACGACCGAGACCGTCTGGCCCGCCTGGACCGGGGTGTCGAGGCCTTCGAGGAACCGCACGTCCTCGTCAGCCAGGAACACGTTCACGAACCGCCGGAGCCGGCCCTCCTCGTCGAAGAGCCGCTCGGCGAACCCCGGGTGGGCAGCGTCCAGAGCCTTCAGCGCCTCGCCCACCGTGGCCCCCTCCACCGCGACCTCGCCGGTCCCCCCGGTGAGGGTCCGCAGCTGGGTGGGGATCCGGACCGTGACGCTCATGCCAGCCCCCCGGTGTCGGGCCCCTCGCCCACGGCGGCGTCGAAGGCCGAGATGGTGGGCGGGATGCTGGCGGTGGGACCGACCGTGCCCGAGAGGGCCTCGACCGTCTTCAGGCCGTGGCCGGTCACCAGGGCCACCACCCGCTCGTCCGAGCGGATCTGGCCGGCGGCGGCCAGCTTGGCCAGGGTCGCGATGGTCACCCCGCCGGCCGTCTCGGCGAAGATCCCCTCAGTTCGGGCCAGCAGGCGGATTCCCTCGAGCACCTCGTCGTCGGTGACCGCCGCGCACGAGCCGCCCGAGCGCCTAATGGTCTCCAGCGCGTACCAGCCGTCGGCCGGGTTCCCGATGGACAGGGACTTGGCGATGGTCCGGGGCTTGACCGGTGCGATGGCGTCGGCCCCGGTGGCGAAGGCGGTGGCCACCGGGGCGCACCCGGCGGCCTGGGCCCCGGAGATCCGGGGGGTGGCCGGTTCGATTAGGCCGACCGTGGCCAGCTCGGCGAACCCCTTGGCCACCTTGGTCAGCTGGCTGCCCGAGGCGATCGGCACCACCACGTGGTCGGGGGCCCGCCAGCCGAGCTGCTCGGCCACCTCGAAGGCCAGCGTCTTGGACCCCTCGGCGTAGTAGGTGCGCAGGTTCACGTTGACGAAGGCCCAGGACGGGTGCTCGCTCGCCAGCTCGGCGCACAGCCGGTTGACGTCGTCGTAGCTGCCCTGCACCGCCACCACCGTGCCCCCGTAGACGGCGGTCATGGTGACTTTGGCCTCCTCGAGGTCCTCGGGGATGAGCACGATCGAGGCCAGGCCGGCCCGGGCCGCGTGGGCGGCCACCGAGTTGGCCAGGTTGCCGGTCGAGGCGCATGCGGCCACCTTGAACCCCAGCTGGCGGGCCTTGGTCAGCGCCACCGAAACCACCCGGTCCTTGAACGAGCCGGTCGGGTTGGCCGTGTCGTCCTTGATCCACAGCTCCCCGAGGCCCAGCTCGGCGGCGAGCCGGTCCGCCCGCACGAGGGGGGTGAACCCGGCACCGAGGTCGACCGGGGTCGCGTCGTCGACCGGCAAAAGGTCCCGGTAACGCCAGATGGTGCGGGGGCCCTCGGCGATCTTCTCCCTGCTCAGGGAGGCGGCCATCGCCTCGTAGTCGTAGTCGACCTCGAGCGGGCCGAAGCAGAAGTCGCAGACGTGCAGGGCCTCGGCCGGGTACCGGCGTCCGCATTCCCGGCAGCGCAGGCCGGTGACGAAACTCATGGAGCCTCCTCATCGATCGGGCATTGGCACCTGGTGCGGAGCACTGGTTGCCGCGGCGTCACTGGGCCCGTCCCTCAGCCGCTCTGGATGATGGCCACCATCGTGGTCGATGGAAGGGCCCACGTCAACGCATGGCGGCCGGGGCCACAGCTCGAAGGTGCCAAGATGCCACCGTGCCCCTTGTCCGCACCTACGGGAGCGACCGCTTCGACCCCGCCCAGGTGCTCGCGGCCAAAGGGTCCCGACGGGTCAGCGTCTGCGTCCCCGCCCGGGACGAGGCCGCCACGATCGGCGCCCTGATCAAGGCGGCCGTGCTGGCCCACTACGGGCCGGGCAGCTCGGGCCTGGTGGACGAGCTGGTGGTGGTGGACGACGGGTCGGCCGACGCCACCGCGGCCATCGCCGGCGCCGCCGGGGCCACCGTGATCGGCCGGCGGCCCGGGGGCGACAAGGGCGCGGCCATGGCCGCCGGGTTCGAGGCCTCGACCGGCGACGTGGTGGCGTTCTTGGACGCCGACGTGGAGAACGCCAGCGACGCGTACCTGCCCCGTCTGCTCGGGCCGCTGTTGGCCGGGACCTCGGTCCTGGTGAAGGGGTACTACGAGCGCCCCTACGAGGGCCGGCCCACCGGCGGGGGCCGGGTGACCGAGCTGGTCGCCCGCCCGGTCATCGAGCTCTTCTTCCCCGAGTTGACCGAGGTGCGCCAGCCCCTGGCCGGGGAGACCGCCGCCCACCGCTGGGTGTTCGAGAAGATCGGCTTTGCCGGCGGCTACGGGGTCGAGATCGGCCACCTGATCGACGTGGCCCGGGACTTCGGGGCCGAGTCCATCGCTCAGGTCGATCTCGGGGTCCGGGTCCACCGGAACCGCCCATTGGCCGAACTGCGGCCGCAGGCCGACGACGTGCTGCGGACCGCCCTCGACCGGGCCGGGGCCCCGGGGCTGCTCTGAACCGAGCGGTGCGGACGGTCCTCGTCGATCTCGGGGGGTTCTCGTCTGCGACCTGTGGCCCGCCTCGGACTGGGGGTCGCGGCTCGGCCTCGAGCCGTCGGCCTTGCTATCGGCCCTGTTCCTCGGCAACGAGGAGGCGGCGTTGATCGGCAGCGTGGACAAGCCCGAGTGGTGGCAAATGGTCGCCCGACGGCTCGGCATCGACCAGGCGACCCTGGAAGAGCTGGTCGAGGATCTCGCCGGACGAGAGGTGTGGGACCAGGGCTTGGTCGACCACCTGGCCTCGGTCCGGGACCGGGCCCGGGTGGTTCTGGTCTCCAACGCCTGGCCGGCCACCCGGGGGCGCATCGAACGCGCCGGGGGGGACCGGGGCCTCGACGCCGTGGTGCTTTCTTGCGAGGTGGGGGTGGCCAAGCCCGACGAGGGGATCTACGCCATCGCGCTCGAGCGGGCCGGGGTGCGCGGCGACGAGGCGATCTTCGTCGACGACGCCGAGGTCAACGTGGCGGCAGCCCGCCGCCTCGGCCTGGTCGCGCACCGCCACGTCCGGGAGGGCACCATCGGGGCGATCGACCGGTTCCTCGCCCTCTGAGCAGGGCCGTATTCGGCCGCAGGCCGGAAGGACCGGCGCCCAGTACCGTCGTAGCCTGATGACCGACGTCGTGGTGGTTGCCAACCGCGGGCCGGTGTCCTTCCGACTGGCCGCCGGCGAACCGACCGCCTCGAGTCCGGGCGGGGGGCTGGCCGGGACCCTGCGGCCCCTGTTGGCCGGGACCGGCACCACCTGGGTGGCGGCCAATCTCGGCGAGGCGGGGCGACAGGCCGCCGACGCCGGGCTTCTCGACGTCGACGGCATCCGTGTCCTGGCGGTGGACCTCGAGCCGTCCGACTACCAGATGGCCTACGACGTGGTGGCAAACGGGACGCTGTGGCTCTGCCACCACCACCTGTTCGACCTGACCCGGCGGCCCCGGTTCGACTGGCACTGGCACGAGGCCTGGGCCGGCTACCGCCGCTACAACCGGGCCTTCGCCAACGTGGTAACCGAGACCGCCGCCGAGGGCTCGACCGTCCTCGTCCAGGACTACCACCTGTGCCTCTTGGGCTCGATGCTGGCCCAGGCCCGGCCCGACCTCTCGACCGTGCACTTCCTCCACACCCCCTTCGCCGAGCCCGACATGCTCTCGGTCCTCCCGGGCGACGCCGCCGGCGAGCTGCTGGCCGGCATGGCCGGGTTCGGCGCCTGCGGGTTCCACACCGAGCCGTGGGCCGACGCCTTCCGCCGCGCCTATCGCGATCCGCAGCTGGCCGAGGCGGCGGGCACCGACGCCGCCCCCGCCACCTTCGTCGCCCCCCTCGGGCCCTCCCCACCGGCCCTGCGTGACGCCGCCTCGGACCCCTCGACCGTCGCCGCCGCCCGGGCTCTGGCCGAGGCCGTCGGGGGGCGCAGGCTCATCGTGCGGGTGGACCGCATCGAGATGTCCAAGAACCTGGTGCGCGGGTTCCTGGCCTTCGAGGAGCTGCTCGAGACCCGGCCCCGCTGGCGGGGGGAGGTGGTGCTCGCCGCCTTCGCCTACCCCTCCCGCGAGACGCTGGCCGACTACCTCGGCTACCGCTCCGAGGTCGAGCACGCGGTCGGGCGGATCAACGAGCGGTTCGGCCGGCCAGGGTGGACGCCCATCCTCTACGACTCGGCCGACGACTACCAGCGCTCCCTCGCCGGGCTCCTCTCCTACGACGTGCTCCTGGTGAACCCGGTGCGCGACGGCATGAACATGGTGGCCAAGGAGGGCCCGATCCTCAACCGCCGCGACGGGGTGCTGGTCCTCTCCCGGCGGGCCGGCGCCTGGGAGGAGCTCGGGACCGCTGCGCTCGGGATCAACCCCTTCGACGTCACCGCCACCGCCGACGCGCTGGAGGTTGCGCTGTCGATGGCCCCCGGGGAGCGGGCCGAGCGGGCCCGCCGGCTGCTCGCGACGATCGGCCGGCGAACCGCCGCCGACTGGCTCGAGGACCAGCGTCGCGCGGCGAGGTGACCACCACCGGTCACCCGGTCGCCGCCACCAGCTGACCCAACAGCTCCAGCGCGCCAGCCGGGCCCTCCACCACCAGATCAGCGGCCTCGGTGACGGCGGGCGGGCTCTCGGCGTCACGCACCGCCACCCGGGCCACGGCGGCCCCGCCGGCGGCGAGCTCCCCGAGAGCGGCGAAGGCGGCGAGGTCCCCGAGGTCGTCGCCGAAACAGCAGGCGGCCGCGCAGCGGGCACCGAGCGTGCGCACGACCGTCCCTTTGTCGGTGGCCACCCCGGGGCGGAGCTCGAGCGCCATCCGACCCTCCTGCACCCGGATCCCGTCCTGGCCGGCGCGGGCGACGAACCGGCGGACCCACCCCTCGTGCTCGGGCGCGGCCCGGAAGTGCAGGGTGAACCCGACGTCCTTGCGCTCGACGAGAACCCCGCTCGGCACCTCCCGCTCGGCGGAGGCGGCCAGGCCGGCCATGACCGGCCGCCACCGGGCGAGCACCGCCGCGTCAACGGTTGGCCCCGCCGGGCGGCCCACCTCCTCCAGCCCGTAGAGGCCGACCAGCCGCACGTTGCGCCCAACCGTCCCCAGGTGTTCGGCCAGGAAGCCGGCCGGCCGGCCCGACACCACGGCGACCACCCCGAAACGCGCTCCGAGCTCGACGAGCAACTCGGGCACCCCGGGAAGAGGCCTGGCGAGGTCGGGGTGCTCGACGATCGGGGCCAGGGTGCCGTCGAAGTCGAGGAACACCGCCGCGGCCTCGGGGCGCCGGCTGAGCGGCTCGAGGATCGGCGGCAGACTCACCTCACGAACGGCCCGCCTTGGTGGTCGTGGTCCTCGGGGCCGTGGTCGTCGTCGACGTCGAAGGAACCGTGCTCGGCGGGGTCTTGGCGGCCAGGTCCGAGCCGATCACCAAGACGACGTCGGCGCCGTCGGTCTTGGACACCGGGGTGGACGAGCTGATCGGGAGGACCGAGCTGGCCGGGAGCCCGAACGCGGCCGCCACCGCCTCGGCCTCCCCCCGCTTCTTCGGGGCGTAGTACACCGAGCTCGTGGCCCGGGGCGGCGGCTTCGCCGTGACTGGGACGAGCACCGTCCAGCCCGCCTGCTGCAGGACGGTCGAGTAGTTCGCGGCGACCTGGTTGGTGGTCGAGGCGTTGGCCACCAGCACCTTCACGTCCTTGCGGGGCACGGTCGAGGTCGTGGTCGACGCGGCAGGGAGCGTCGTCGTGGTGGAACTTGAGGACGACGCGGCTCCACCGGGGTGGCCGGGGCCGGTTCGAAGCACCAGGACCCCGAGCACGACCGCCACCACGATCACGGCCAGCGCCCGGCCGGCCCTGAGGTTGCGGCCTGCCGGTCCGCCGCCCGAGGTCGTCGGATCTCCTCGGTCCACCAGGTCAGACTGCCAACGGGCGGCGACCGGCGCAACCGCACCCGCGCTTGGCGGCAGCCGTAGCCTGGGAGAACGCCGGTGTGGCGCAGCTGGAAGCGCAGGCGACTTGTAATCGTCAGGTCGTGGGTTCGAGTCCCACCACCGGCTCCGACGAAACGCCAGTTCATGCGGCGTTTCGTCTCAGCTGACCCACCCACCTCTTCGGCTCACCCCGCCTGCCGACCCCTCCGCGCCCGTACACGCCCGTACACGTCTAGCGCCCGAGGTCGGGGGGGCGGACATGGACCGCTCTTCTGACCGCAGCGATCGGCCGCCTGCGAAAATGGCCCCTTCCCAACCGCGAGCCGGCGTTAGGCGGCGAGATCGCTCGCGGTACGGCGCGCGTTCTGGTACACGTGCGCCAAGGGCCCGCGCCGAGACGTCGAATCGGGCGCGTGTCACGAGACCTGCGTTGCCCGTCGCTCTGTCCGAGCCCACCCGCAGCCGACCTGGTTCCATCAAGATCGAACGACCGTAGCGGTGGTGAGCGTGACAACGAGCGGCCTGGTGACGTAGCCGCCGAACTCGTTTCTGATGAAGGACTCCATGTCGTCGAGGAGACCGAGTCGTGCGGACTCGTGCATCATCTGGGTGCCAGAGTACGAGAGCATGAGGTTTCGGTACTGGGAAGCGCTGTAGGTCTGGTTCCAGTCGTAGCGGTGAACAGCGACGAACCCGAAGCGTTGATCGTCTCTCAGTACGGCGCGGATCGCGGGATCGACACGGTCGCGAGTCGGGGCCGGGGGTCCGGTGTGTCCTTCTCCGAATCGCTCGTAGATCGGTTGGGCGGCGACAAAGAAACCCAGGTCGTCGGGCGAGTCCACCTGGATCAGATCGACGATCGCGACAACTCCACCGGGAGCCAGGATCGCGGCCGGCCGATCCGTCTGCGCCCGTCGGGAAATCCAGTGGTAGGCCGTGGCTGAGAAGACGGCGTCAGCCCCGGGTGCGATGTCGATGGTCTCGAAGTCACCGACGCTGACTCGAAGCCGGTCCGAGGGGAGGTTCGATCGCAGTTTGGCGGCCATCATCGGACCGATCTCTACGGCGTGAACCGACGCTCCTCGCGCGAGGAGGTCCTTCGTGGCTTGGCCAGTTCCGGGACCCGCCTCGACGACCAGGGGCTCAATGGGCAGCATCTCGAACAGCTCGTCGAACAGTCCGGCAGGATACGAGGGTCGCGCCTCGTCGTAGATCTCAGCAGTTTCGTTGAACGACAGCCGGGGGTCGTCCGGATGAGCCATGTACCCCCTCCTTCCCGAGCCTCCTGCGCGCTGTCCGCCAGGGACCGTCGGACCACGGTAGTTGCCAGAACGCGGGCCCCGGATCACGCTCGCGTTGGTGGCCCGGAACCCCGGGCTGGCGCGCTTCGAGCACCCGGTCAACCGGCGGCTCGTACGTCCTGCGGATGCCTTCACCGAGCTCCCGTCCGAAGGCGAAATCCGCGCAGCGTGCGGGGCGGGTCACCTGCAGCGGTTCCCGAGCGGTGACCGCCTGGGAACCACTTGCGGCCGCCCAGAGGCCGATTCTTGCGACTTGTGGATCACCGGGGTAGCTACTTGGTCGCCAAAGTGGTGGCGACTTGTTGACTACATGCATTGCGACTTGTGGAGTCGCTGGCGACAGCCTGCGGCATGCCGCCTCCTCGGAACCCCACGTACCTGCGACGCGTCACCGACGCCGGCGCGAGAACGGTCGGACCGGGCATCAGGACAGGACACCGCTCTCGGCAACTTGATCGCGGATCGACGGGTACAGCAGCTCGGAGCGAAGTCGTCGGCTCCCAGCCGAGGTCTGCCTTCAGCTTGGTGTTGTCGCTGTTCCGACCGCGCAACCCTGTCGGCCCCGTCAAGTCGTAACGACGGGCCGGCCGGACATCGGCGATCTCTTCGACGATGCCAACGAGCTGATCGATGGAGACGAGTTCCGCGGAGCCGATGTTCCGAGGCTCCGCCACCCCTGAGGCCATGAGTCGAAGTGTCCCCTCGAGGCAATCATCCACCCAGGTGAACGAACGGGTCTGGCGTCCATCGTCCCAGATCTCGACTCTCGTGGTTGCCCGTGAGTTCAGCAACGGCGACCTTGCGACAGATGGAGGAAGGAACCTTCTCCCGACACCAACCCAAGCTGAATGAGTCCCAAAGACGTTGTGGTAACGGGCGATCCGAGTCTCGAACCCCCTCTCGTCGTGGAACGCCAAAGCCAATTGCTCGCTAAAGAGGCTTGTATCACTGAGGTAAGCCACTTCCAGGAGTGGTGGGCCACCTACGGTGGTCTCGGGAGGAACCTCGGCGGTGACGCATTTCGGCTGGGCTTCGGGCTCGTGAAAGAGATCGTCGCCGGGGTTCTGTTCCCGAGTGG
>DAHUZS010000024.1 GCA_027315045.1 Acidimicrobiaceae bacterium | reverse complement strand
CCGAAGGTCGGCACGGCTACTCCTCCATCCAGCCCGAGCGGCACGTTGCGCATCGTCGGCAGCGGTGACGTCGACCACCTCGACACCTGCTGCGCGTACTACACGACGACCTATGAGCTCATGCGCATGGTGAGCCGTCAGCTCGTGTCGTACCGGGCCGGGTACACGGCGACGGACCAAGGGGTCCCGGTCCCTGACATCGCCACCTACAAGGTGAGTCCCAACGGTCTCACCTACACGTTCACCATCAAGCAGGGCGTCATGTGGGACACCCCGACCGGACCCCGGCAGGTCACCTCGACCGATGAGGAGAACGGCATCAAGCGGCTCTGCAACCCGGTCCAGGGTGCACCGCCCATCGCCTATTGGACCGGCTCGATCCAGGGCATGGCGTCGTACTGCAAGGCCTTCGAGGCGTTGAAGATGCCCTCTGACCCGGCATCCCAGGTGACGGCGATGAAGACCTTCATGGCCACCCACCAGATCAGCGGGATCAACACCCCGAACCCCGAGACGGTGGTCTTCACGCTCATCCACCCGTCGAGCACGTTCCTGAACGTCATGGCCCTGCCCATGAGCTCGCCGGTGCCCGTCGAGATCCTGAACTACGTGCCGGCGTCGGCCACCGAGGCCCAGAACTTCATATCCGACGGTCCCTACACGATCACCTCCTACACCCCCAACGTGAGCTACACGCTCGCCCGCAACCCCTACTGGAAGCAGAGCACGGACCCGATCCGGCACCAGTACTTCGACAATGTGTCGATCACCATGGGCGAGTCGCCCACGACGGTCCAGCAGCAGCTCGAGAACGGTCAGGCCGACATGGAGTGGGACACCACGGTGCCCACCGCCCAGGTGCCAGGATTGGTCGCGACGCACAACCCCGGCTTCGCCGCCGACTTCTTCGGTGGGATCACCTACCTCGTCTTCGACATGAAGTCGAATGCCGACCATGGCGCCCTCAAGAAGGCGTCGGTGCGCAAGGCCCTCCAGTACTGCGTGAACAAACAGCACCTGGTGCAGGTCACCGGTGGACCGGCCATCAACCAGCCGATCAACCAGATCCTGCCCCCGGCCATGTCCATCGGGTACAAGAAGATCAACCCGTACCCGTCGCCGAACAACCGGGGCAACCCGTCGAAGTGCAAGGCGATGCTGAAGGTGGCCGGCTACCCGCACGGGCTCAAGCTGACCCTGGCCTACGCCAATAACCCACCGATGCCGGCCCAGGCCGTCGCCCTCCAGGCCGACATGGCCAAGGGCGGGGTCACCCTCAAGCTCAACGAGCAGCCGACGCAGGGGGCGTACTTCGACTTCCTCGAGACCCCGAGCAACCACCCGAAGTGGGATCTGGCCTTCGGCGCCTGGTTCCCGGACTGGACCGGGAACGGTGCGGCGACGTACTTCAGCCCGCTGTTCGACGGCCGGGGGTATGCCGCCGGGTCGACCGACTACGGCGACTACAACAACGCCACGGTCAACAAGTACATCGACACCGCCGAGAACACGAGCAGCTTGACGGTGGCGGCCAAGTACTGGGCCAAGGCGGACGCCTACATCATGGAGCAGGACCCCGGGTGGGTTCCCCTGCTCAATCAGGCGTTGCCCCAGTACATCGGGTCCAACGTCGTACACCCGATCTACGTGCCGTTCATCGGCGGGTTCGATCCCACCAACCTCTGGGTGAAATAGTCCCGTAGAAGCGGTGACGTGGGGGCCCGGTCGGCCAGGTCGACCGGGCCCCCGCTCGCCCCCCTCGTGACAAGATCGGCCCGGGTCGGGCACTGTATGGGGGACGTCGCGCCAAGCTCCTGGGGAATGTGACCGATGGCCCTGCTCGAAGTGCGAGACCTCCGGGTGAGCTTCGACACCGACGACGGCACCGTCTACGCCGTCCAGGGCATGTCGTTCTCGGTCGAGGCCGGTCAGACGCTCGGGATCGTCGGGGAGTCGGGCTCGGGCAAGTCGGTCACCACCCAGGCGATCATGGGCCTGGCGCCGGGGGCGAAAGTCTCCGGCGAGGCCATCTTGGACGGGGCCGACCTGGTCTCGATGAGCGAGGACGAGCTCCAGCGCATCAGGGGACGCAAGGTCTCGTTGATCTTCCAGGACCCCCTCACCAGCCTCCACCCGCTCCACCGGGTGGGCCACCAGATCGCCGAGGTGATGGAGACCCACGGCAAGGTGGCCCGCAAGGAGGCGATCCGACGAGCCGTGGACCTGCTCGGCCGGGTTGGGATCCCCGAACCCGACAAGCGGGTCCGTGACTATCCCCACCAGTTCTCGGGAGGCATGCGCCAGCGGGTGATGATCGCCATGGCGCTCGCCTTCGAGCCGATGCTCGTCATCGCCGACGAGCCCACCACCGCCCTCGACGTGACGGTGCAGGCCCAGATCCTCGAGCTGCTCGGGCGCATGCAGCAGGACTTCGGCACGGCCGTCATCCTCATCACCCACGACCTCGGGGTCGTCGCCGATGTGGCCGACGACGTGGTGATCATGTACGGCGGTCGGCCGATGGAGCGGGCGGACGTCCGGAGCATCTTCGTCGAGCCCCACCACCCCTACACCCAGGGACTGCTTGAATCGATCCCGTCGTACTCGGGTCGGACCGAGCGGCTGAAGCCGATCCAGGGCTACCCGCCGTCGCTCATGCGGATGATCGAGCAGTGCCCCTTCGCACCGAGGTGCTCACAGGTGCGCGACGAGTGCCGCGCCGCCCCGCCCCCGCTCAAACCGGCGGGTTCGAGCCCGGGTCACCTCTCGGCCTGTGTCCTCGACGCCAATCGGGTCGGACTGGCCTCCGAGCAGGACGAGGCGGCACGGGCCGTCGGCGCCGCGGAGGAGCGGTGACCGTCGGTCCGGGCGGTGTCTTCTCGAGGGCCGAGGGCACCGACGAGTTCCTCCTGGAGGCCGACGACGTCGTCAAGCACTTCCCGGTGCGTGGCGGCGCGTTCGGCCGGAGCCATGCCGCGGTGAAGGCGGTCGACGGCGTGAGCTTCTCCCTGCGCGCCGGCGAGACCCTCGGATTGGTGGGGGAGAGCGGCTGCGGGAAGTCCACGCTGGCCCGGCTGATCACCGGCTTGCACCCGGTCACCTCGGGGCACGTCCGGTTCAAGGGGCAGGACATCACGTCGCTGCAACGCCGCCAGCTCCGGCCCCTCAGACGTTCGATGCAGATGGTGTTCCAGGATCCCTACGGGTCGCTCAACCCGCGCCGGCGGGTCGGCTCGATCCTGTCCGACCCGTTCTCGGTCCACGAGCACCTGTCGCGAGCCGAGGTCCGCCGGCGGGTCCAGGAGCTGATGGCCCGGGTGGGGCTCAGCCCCGAGCACTACAACCGGTTCCCCTCGGAGTTCTCCGGCGGGCAGCGCCAGCGCATCGGCATCGCCCGGGCGCTTGCCCTCCGGCCCTCGCTGATCGTCTGCGACGAACCGGTGTCGGCGCTCGACGTCTCGATCCAAGCGCAGATCCTCAACCTCTTGGAGGACCTCCAGGCCGAGTTCATGCTCACCTACATCTTCATCGCCCACGACCTCTCGGTCGTTCGCCACGTGAGCAACCGGCTCGCCGTCATGTACCTCGGGAAACTGGTGGAGACCGGTCCGACCGAGGAGATCTACCTGAACTCCCGGCATCCCTACACTGCGTCGCTGCTCTCCGCGGTGCCGGTAGCCGACCGGGCCTTCCGCTCGGAGCGCAGGGAGCGAATCATCCTGACCGGCGACGTGCCGTCGCCGGTCGATCCCCCTTCGGGTTGCCGGTTCCACCCGAGGTGCCCGAAGGCTCAGGCCGTTTGTGCCGTCCAGGAGCCCGCGCTCGAGCGAAAATCCGGCGACCCCGACGGACACCTGACGGCGTGCCACTTCCCGGTGGTGGCCGGTGAGGCGCTGGCGAACGCCTCGCGTGAGACCGCCGGGGTGACGGGATCTGGCCCGGCCGAGGCGGTCCATCCGTGAGCGCGCTGCGGGCCGACGAGCTCGAGATCGTCGAGGAAAAGGACCCGGAGCTGAACGAGCAGCAGTTCGAGAGCCGGACCCCTTGGCGTCTGGCCTGGCGGCGGCTGAAGAAGGACCGGGTCGCCATGGTGTCGCTGGGCTTCATCGTGCTGCTGATCCTGGTTTCCCTGTTCGCCCCGCTGCTCACGGCCCTCATCGGCCACGGGCCGAACACCCAGTACACGACGAGGGGCCTGTCCCTCTCGGGGATCCCGGTCGGGCCGGGGCACAACGGCTTCTTGCTTGGCACCGACGACCAGGGCCGCGACGTCCTGTCGCGCATTATCTACGGCAGCCGGATCTCCCTCGAAGTCGGGATCGGCGCGACCTTCCTGGCGCTGCTCCTCGGGGTGGTGGTGGGGCTGTTCGCCGGGTACTACGGCGGATTCCTCGACTCGGTGCTCGGCCGGTTCATGGACATCTTGTTGTCGTTCCCGATCCTCCTCTTAGCTATCGCCATCGTCGCCCGGTTCGGTCCCAGCCTGGGGCTCTTGATCGTCGTCATCTCGTTGTTCAGCTGGCCCTATATCGGGCGCCTGGTCCGAGGCCAGGTGATCAGCCTGCGCGAGCGCGAGTTCGTCGAGGCGGCGCGGGCGCTCGGGGCGAGCGACCTTCGGATCATGTTCGTGGAGATCGCCCCCAACCTCGTCGCCCTGGCGGTCATCTACGCCACCTTGCTCATCCCGGTGAACATCGTCCTCGAGGCGACGCTGTCGTTCCTGGGCCTCGGCGTCCAGCCGCCCACCGCCTCCTGGGGGAACATGATCGCCGAGGCCCAGACCGGCGACCTGTTCACGGTGGCCTGGTGGTTCCTCGTCTTTCCGTGCGTGGCCCTGGTGCTCACCACCTTGGCTTTCAACCTCCTCGGCGACGGCCTCCGGGACGCGCTCGATCCTCGCTACGGGCGCTCCCACATCTCGCCGGCCAAGCGGGTGCGCCGGGCCTTCCGGGTCCGGCGCACCCCGCCCGCGCCCGAGCCGGCGGAGGCGAAGGCGTGATCCGGCTCATCGTCCGCCGCCTCCTCTACCTGGTGATCGTGCTCGTGATCATCACCTTTCTCACCTATGTCGTCTTCTTTGCCGGCAACCCCAACAACCTGGCTGCCCGGTTCGCGGGGCGCGACGCCGGGCCGGCCGAGATCCGGGACGCGGCCATCCGCCTCGGGCTCAACCACGGGTTCTGGTACCAGTACTGGCACTACCTCGTCGGCCTGCTCCACGGGAACTTCGGCCTCGACTTCCAGAACGCGGTCCCGATCAACTCGGAGATCGCCCGGGCCTTCCCGGTCACCGCCTCGCTCGTGGTCGGATCGGTGATCCTGTGGCTCCTGATCGGTATCCCGATCGGGATCATGTCGGCCACCCACCCGAGGACCGTCCGGGACCGGGCCTCGACGACGTTCGCCCTGACCTTCCTGTCGGTGCCGAGCTTCGTGCTCGGCCTGCTGTTGCTCCTGGTCTTCTACTACTACCTGACTAGGGCCGGGCTGAGCTGGTTCCCCGCCGCCGGCTACGTCCCGCTCACCCAGTCGCCCGTCCAGTGGCTGGTCCACATGATCTTGCCGTGGACCTCCCTCGCACTCATCCAGGCGGCGATCTACACCCGGCTCATCCGCGGCTCACTGCTCGACGTCTTGGGGGAGGACTTCATCCGGACCGCCCGGGCGAAGGGCCTGAGCCGGCGGACGGTGATCTACAAGCATGGGGTGCGCGCCGCCCTCACCCCGGTCATCACCCAGCTGGGTATCGACATCGGGACCCTGCTTGCCGGGGCCTTCGTCACCGAGAAGGTGTTCGGCCTGACCGGGCTGGGCCAGCTGGCCCTGAACGCGATCGGCAACGAGGACCTCCCGGTGGTCGCCGCCGTGGTGGTGCTGGCCGCCTCGTTCATCGTGATCATGAACACCGTGGTCGACATCCTCTACGCGGTGCTCGACCCGCGGGTTCGCTTAGCCTGATCCAAAGTGGGGTTCCGAGGCGCCGTCTCGAGTCGGTAGCCTGGGGAGAGCGCCGGCGGGGCGTCCCCGCCGGCCCGGGGGCGCTGATGTGGGAGAATGACGCCCATCGGTCGCGCCCGGGGCCCGGCTGCCAGGCGACCCCGAAACCGAACACCCAGGAAGAACGCGAGGGCGAAGAGAAGCGTTGGCTGCAAAGATCCGCGTCTACGAGCTGGCCCGTGAGCTGGGGCTGACCAACAAGGAGGCCCTGGACCTCTGCCTGGCGCTCGGCATCGGTGTGAAGAGCCACTCGTCGTCGATCGAGGACGCCCAGGCCGACCGAGTCCGTCGCAGGGCCGACGCCGACGGGCTCCGCCGACCGGTCCAGCCCGAGGAGCCGCCGGCCCCGGCCAAGGCGGCCAAAAAGGCGGCCTCGGCCCCGACCAGCCCCCCCGAACCCTTCGAGTCCGAGCCGATTGCGCCCCGGCCCCGGCTCATCTCGAGCGCCCGCCCCGCGCCGGCAGCCCCTAGCCGCCCGGCCGCCCCAGCTCCGGCCCCG
>DAHUZS010000017.1 GCA_027315045.1 Acidimicrobiaceae bacterium | reverse complement strand
GACCAAAGGCCAAATCCAGCGCGACCGGATCTTCCCCCTCAACTCCGGCTCTTCGGTGCAGGCTTATCCCCGAGGACCCACCAGCACGCTACGTCCCATCGGGCATGCTGGAAAGGGCCTTGTTCAACAGCGCCCTAGGGCTCGGGGGTAGGGGACTGCGGGAAGCCAGGCGTCGATCGCCACGCGGAACCGACCGGAGACCAAAAGGGCCCAGCGGCCGTCGGCGAGGGCGGCCGCCTCTTCGATGTGGGCCTCGGTGGCGACGGCGAAGGGCTTGCCGCCGCCTCCCACCTCCGATCCCCGGGCGATCAGGACCACGCCGAACCCCCGCTCCGTCTCCAGGCAGTCGGCGACCAGCCGCCGGTAGCGGGCCTCGAACACGTATAGGGGGAGCACCCGCCAGGGAACAGGACTGTCCCCAGCGGGAACATCGGGAGTTCCCGTGTCCTCTCGGGCGGGGCGCCGGTCCCCACGCCCGGTCCGCTCAGGCCGGATCGGCGAAGACCGGGACCCGCCGCTCGAACTCGGCCCGGACCGCTTCGACCTGGTTGGGGCTCCCGATCAGCGCCTGCATCTCCTTGGACTCGTCGAGGTACTGCTGGGCCTCGTCGACCTGCCCGGCCTGGTTGACCAGGCGCTTGCCGGCCCGGATGGCATGGGGGTTCTTGGTGCCCAGCAGGCGGGCGAGCTCGAGCGCCGACGCTCTCGGGTCGTCGCTCACCTTGGTGGCGATGCCGAGCTCCACGGCTTCTGTCCCCGAGAGCACCCGTCCCGTCCAGACCAGCTCCTTGGCGACATCCAGGGGAACCAACCGGGACAACATGTAGGTGCCGGTCATGTCGGGCACCAGGCCCCAACGGATCTCGAGCACCGAGAGCTGCGCGTCGGGAGCGACGATCCGGATGTCGCAGCCCAGCGCGATCTGGAGCCCGCCGCCCAGGGCGTGCCCGTGGACCGCGGCGATCACCGGGACCGGCAGCTCGGTCCAGCCGTAGGCGGCCTGCTGACCGCTGTTGGTCCGTCGTCCCCGGTCCCGATCGGCGAGGCCCGAGGTCTCGGAGCGTGGTTCGCTCGAGGCCATTGCCTGGAACGAGGACATGTCCAGGCCGGCACAGAACGACTTGCCCTCGCCCGAGAGCACGACGGCGCGCACCGTGGGGTCGGCAGCCAGCTGCTCGGTCGCGTCGACCAGGGCGCGGAACATCGCCGGGTCGAGTGCGTTGCGCTTCTCCGGACGGTTGAGGCGAACGTCGGCGACCCCATCGGTCACCTCGATCGTGACCCGCTCGGCTTCTGGCATCGGACCTCCTTGGGCTGGGAGCTCCAAGCCTGCCAGATGGACCGGGCCCCCGATCCGCTCCGGCCGGCGGTCAGCGGGGGCGGCGGAGGCCTGCGGGCTGCTCAAAGGCGCTGTTCCGGGCCAGATCCCTGTGGAAGAGTGGGCCCGCACGCAGCACACCTGGGGGGCTCGCCATGAGATTCACTTGGTTCAACCTGATGCCGTGGCCGCACCTGCCCGACGACTTCCGGGAGAAGAACCGTTCGGTGTGGGTGGACATCGACAGCCGGCTGTTCGACCCGGCCAGGGCCAACACCATGTACCACGAGTACATGGACCAACTCGAATACGCGGACTCCGTGGGCTTCGACGGGATCGGCGTGAACGAGCACCATCAGAACGGCTACGGGCTCATGCCGTCCCCGAACATCATCGCCGCCTCATTGGCCCGGCGGACCAGCCGGGCGGCGATCTGCGTCATCGGGAACTCGATCGCGTTGTACAACCCACCGATCCGCGTGGCCGAGGAGTTCGCCATGCTCGACTGCATCTCCGGCGGTCGGCTCGTTGCCGGGTTCCCGGTCGGGACGCCGATGGACACCAACTTCTGCTACGGCCAGATCCCCGCGCTCACCCGCGACAAGTACGCCGAGGCCCACGAGCTCATCATCAAGGCCTGGACGACGCCCGAGCCGTTCGCGTTCGACGGCAAGTACAACCAGTTGCGCTACGTGAACTGCTGGCCCCGGCCGATCCAACATCCCCACCCGCCCATCTACATCCCCGGCGGCGGGTCCATCGAGACCTGGGACTTCTGCCTCGACAACGACTACAACTACTCGTACCTGTCCTTCACCGGATACCTGCGGGGCAAGTCGCTGCTCGACGGCTACTGGGAGCGGGTGGCGGCCCGGGGGAAGGACGACTCCCCCTACAGGGCCGCCTTCGCCCAGGTGATCTGCGTCGCCGACACCGACGCCGAGGCCGAGAAGCTCTATGCCGAGCACATCTTGTACTTCTACAACCGGTGCCTCCACGTCTACCCCGGTTTCGCCGACCCGCCCGGCTACCGCACCATCAACACGTTGCGGGCCGGGGCGACCAACCAGCTCACGGCCCGAGCGATGCGGTCGTTTGAGAGCTTGACCTGGAAGGATCTCGTCGAGGGCGGTCACGTCATCGCCGGGAGCCCGGCCACGGTCCGCGACCGGATGACCGACATGATCAAGGGGCTGCACATCGGCCATGTCTTCTGCTTGCTGCACACCGGCAACCAGCCGGACTGGAAGACCCGTTATTCGACCGAGCTCTTCGCCACCCAGGTGATGCCGGAGTTGCGGGACATCTGGCCCGAGTACGCCGGTGATGACCGGTGGTGGATCAAGCCCCTGGAGGACCGGGTCGACCCCACCTCCCGGTCCCCGCTCAACCCGGCGGAAGTCCCCGAGGTCCTCCGATGACCATCACCACCGATCGGATCCGGACCGCCCGGGGCGCCGAGTGTGCGGTGCGCAGCTTCGGCGACCCCGCCGACCCACCCGTGCTGTACCTGCACTGGGCGCCGGGCCCCCTGGGGGACGACGAGTTCCTTGGCCACCTGGCGGCTGCGGGCTACCGGGTCTGTGCCCCCGAGCACCCCGGCTACGGCACCTCGACCGGCGAGGAACTGCTCGAGGACATGCTCGACTTCGCCCTCCACGGCTGGGACGTAGCCGATGCCCTAGGGTTCGACGAGGTCGTCCTGGTCGGACACTCGATGGGCGGCATGATCGCCGCCGAGATGACGGCACTGTGCCCCGGCCGCACCACGGCGTTGGTGCTGGTCGCGCCGAACGGCCTATGGAACGACGACCGGCCGGTGCTGGACCTGTTCAGCCTGCTGCCGTTCCAGTTCGCCGAGGTGCTCTTCGCCGACCAGGCCGCCGGCGCGGCGTTGCTCACCGGAGGGGTCGACTTCGACGACATGGACGCCCTGGCCGAGTTCTTCATCGGCAACGCCAGACGCCTCGGGACCGCGGGCAAGATCCTCTTCCCGATCCCCAACCGGAGGGTGGCCAAGCGGCTCTACCGGGTGACCAGCCCGACGCTGATCGCCTGGGGTGACGCCGACCGCTACATCGACCCGAGCTACGCCGAGGAGTGGGCGGCGCTGATCGCCGGGGCGAGCGTGGAGCGCCTCCCCGGTGCCGGCCACATGGTGCCGTTCGAGCGACCCGGCGAGCTCGCCTCGGCGGTGCAGCGCTTCTTGACCCGGAGCTGAGGACCGGCCGCCCTTCGCCCGGGAAGAGGGGTCCCGAGGGGGTCCTCCTCAGCGGTGGCTCGAGGTCCAGGCCAAGAAGTCCTCGAGGCCCATGGTGTTCACGATCGACGCCGGCGGCACCCCGGCCTCGACGACCTGTTCACAGCCGAAGGCGAGCCAGGTCAGCTGACCGGGGGCGTGGGCGTCGGAGTCGATCGTGAACCGGCAGCCGACGCCGACCGCCAGCTCGAGGAGGTCCCTCGGCGGGTCCCGGCGTTCGGGGCGGGAGTTGATCTCGACCGCGGTGTCGGATTCGGCGCAGGCCTCGAAGACCGCTTCGTGGTCGAACGTCGACGCGGCGCGACCGCGACCGGCGATGATGCGACCGGTGCAGTGGCCGAGGATGTCGACGAGCGGACTCTCGACCGCTGCCAGCAGGCGCCTGGTCATCCCGGCCGAGTCCATGCGCAGCTTGGAGTGCACGCTCGCCACGACCACGTCCAGCTCCGCCAGGAGCCCCTGGTCCTGGTCGAGCGACCCGTCCTCCAAGATGTCGACCTCGATCCCGGTCAGGAGGCGGAACGGGGCCAGTTCCTCGTTGAGGGCCGCCACCACCTCGAGTTGGCGCCGCAGGTCGTCGGGTCCGAGGCCGTGGGCGACGGTGAGCGGGGGGCTGTGATCGGTGAGCGCCTGGTAGTCCCGCCCGAGCTCGGCGGCCGCGCGGGTCATCTCGCCGATCGGACTCGCGCCATCTGACCAGTCCGAGTGGCTGTGGCAGTCGCCGCGCAGGGCTCGGAGCAGCTCGCCGGCCGGCCCCGGGGTCTCGGCGGGGAGCAATACCGTCCCGAGGGACCCCAGATAGGTGGGTTCGGTCCCCGCGAGGCACTCGGCGATGACCTGGGCGGTGCTCCTGCCGATCCCTGGGAGGTCTTTGAGGCGGCCGGATTGCCCGAGACGGGCCAGTTCGGCCGGGTCCAGCGCGCCCACGGTGGCCGCCGCGTTGCGAAACGCCCGCACTTTGTAGGTCGGTGCCCCCCCGGCCTCCAACAAGAACGCGATGCGGCGCAAGGCGGCAACGGCCGAGTCGGCCAAGGTCGCCTCATCACGCCCCATGGCCCTGTGCCGCGGGCGCTCAGGCCGCGGCCTCGAAGTACCGCCTGGCGTTGTTCACGAGCATGTCCTCGATCTGCTCGTCGGTGACCCCGCCTGCTTTGAGGACGGGGATCACGTCCTGGTGGATGTGGGTGTAGTGCCAGTTGGGCAGGAACATCGATCGCCCCTCCTCGTCCATCCAGTCGATGACGCAGGCGGCGTCATGGGAGAGCACGAGTGACTTGGACAGGCCGTGGCGGCACAGCTCGATGACCGTTCCGGCCCGCTCCTCGGCGGTGATGGCGAGGTCGATCCCGAAGCGGTCCATGCCGAGCAGGTAGCCCTGGCCGGCCAGCTCCTCTAGGTAACCGAGATCGGTGGTGTCCCCGCTGTGGCCGAGCACCACCCGGCCGGGGTCGGCCCCCTCCTCGGCCAGCACCCGGGCCACCTCGAGGCCCCGCCGGGTCCCGGGGTGGGTGTGCACCGTGATGGGAGCGCCGGTGACCCGATGCGCCATCGCCACCGCCCGGAGCACCCGCTCGACGTCGGGGGTGAGCCCGGGCTCGTCGACGGCGCACTTGAGAAAGGCCGCCTTCACGCCGGTGTCCACGATTCCCTCCGTGATGTCGTGGATGAACAGCTCGGCCATCGGGTCGGGCACCCCCTCCCTCGGGAGGCGGTAGCGGAAGTAGTAGGGGACGACGTCGTAGGTGTAGACGCCGGTGGCGACCACGATGTTGAGGTCGACCCGCTCGTTGACACGCTTGACCCTCGCCACGTTGCGGCCGAGCCCGATGACGGTCGGGTCCACGATGGTGCGGACGCCGAGGTCGACCAGGGCCTGGAGCTTGGCGGCGGCGGCCTCGACGCTGGCCTCCTCGTCGAAGGGGTCCGGCAGGTTGGCCTGGACGTCGGCGGTGAGGACGAAGACGTGTTCGTGCATGAGCGTGGCACCGAGCGTCGACGTGTCGATCGGACCCCGCACCGTCTCCACCTGACCCATGGTCCCGCCCGTGATCACGCGGTGTTCGCCACCTTTCGTAGCACGCTTGAATTGGTCTGTCCCGCTGGCGGTCGTGAATGGAGGAGGAAATGTCAGAGCTCGGTGACTGGAACACCCGCATCATCGAGGAGTTCCGATCCAACGGGGGCCGTGTCGGCGGCCAGTTCGAGGGGGCACCGATCCTGCTCCTGACCACCACGGGAGCCAAGACCGGCGAGCGACGGGTGAACCCGATGATGTACCTGCTCGACGACGGCGCCGTGTACGTCTTCGCCTCCAAGGCCGGCGCGCCGACCAATCCCGCCGGGTACCACAACCTGGTTGCCAACCCCGAGGTGACGGTCGAGATCGGTACCGAGATCCACCCGGCCCGGGCCCGGGTGATCGAGGGCGGCGAGCGGGACCGGATCTACGCCAGGCAGGCGGAGCGCTATCCGGGGTTCGCCGAGTACCAGGAGCGGACCGACCGGGTCATCCCGGTGGTGGCGCTGGAGGGCATCGTCGGGGTCTAGGGGTGGTCGCGTTTTTGCGCGCGCTATCCCTCCCCCGGTCACAGCGGCTCGTTATCGTCGGGCCATGGGCCGGCCCCGGGTCTACGAGCAGCCGCGGGTGACGACCGCGGTCCGGCTCAGCCCGGAACTTCGGGACCTCCTGCACCGGGCGGCGGAGGCCGAGGGGCGATCGGTTAACCAACTGGTGGTCCAGGCGCTCTCCGACTACCTGCACCGGGGCACGAGACCGACCCGCCGCCGGGCATGAGCGCGCTCCCGGCACCCCGTCCCCGGCGCCGGCGGAAGCCGACGGTGACCGCGTCCTTCGGCTCGGCGCGGCGAGAGAGCCACGATGCCTCGGGCTTCTACCGGCGCTTCACCCCCCCGGAGATCTGCGATGACGACGAGCTGAACCGTCCGAGACGCCTCGACGTGCTCTACCGGCGCGACGCCCGGGACATGGCCAATCTCGAGCCCGACTCGGTCGCGCTGGTCGTGACCTCGCCCCCCTACTTCGCCGGCAAGGAGTACGAGGAGAGCCTGGGCGAGGGTGGCGTGCCGGCCACCTACCTCGAATACCTGGAGCTGTTGCGAGACGTGTTCGCCGAATGCAAGCGGGTGCTCGAGCCCGGCGGCCGGATCGCGGTCAATGTGGCCAACCTGGGCCGCCGGCCCTACCGGTCGCTCTCGGGCGACGTTGCCGACGTCCTCTCGGAGCTCGGTCTCCTCCTGCGGGGCGAGGTGGTGTGGTGGAAGGGCCGGGCCGCCGGGGGGTCGTGCGCGTGGGGCACGTTCCAGCGTCCGGCCAACCCGGTCCTGCGGGACGTCACCGAGCGGGTCGTCATCGCCAGCAAGGGCCGCTTCGACCGGGCACTCTCCGCCGGGGTTCGGCGGGACCGAGGGCTGCCCTCGGTCCCGACCATCTCGCGCGACGAGTTCCTTGAGGCGACGACCGACCTGTGGGAGATCCCGACCGAGAGCGCGACCCGTGTCGGGCACCCGGCGCCCTTCCCGGTCGAGCTGCCCCTGCGCCTGATCGAGCTGTTCACCTACCAAGGTGACGTCGTGCTGGACCCGTTCATGGGGTCGGGCACCACGGCGGTGGCGGCGGTCCGCAGCGGACGGCGCTACGTCGGCTACGAGACCGACGCCTCGTACCTCGCCCGGGCCAAGGAGCGCATCGCGGCGGAGTCCTCCCGTCCACCCCACTCCGGCCGCGGGCGGGCCGAGGTCGTCACGCCGGACGAGCCCTTCTTGCGATTCGCCCAGGGGCTCGACGAAGGCCTCGGGATGAAGGACCTGGCCACCATCCTCGTCGAGGCGTGCGGGTTCTCCGAGGTTCGCCGGGACCAGCGCGTGGAGGGCCTCGGCCTCGAGGTGGCGGTGGTCGGGACCGATCGCGCCGGGGCCGAGTGGGCCTTCGAGGTAGCCGGCTCCCTGACCTCCAACACCGCCGGCCTCCGGCGGGCCGACACTCTCTGGCGGACCCTCGGCCGGGTCGCCGCCGTGCACGAGCACCGCCCCGACCTCCCGCTGGTGGTGCTCACGACCGACCTGCCCACCAGAGGCAGCGCCGGCCAGCGGGCGCTACGGGCGATGAGCGGCCCCGGACGGGCGGTTCACGACACGGTCGAGCTCCTCGACCCCGGCGGGCACGAGCGGCTGCAGGGCTACGCTCGGGGGCACACCCCCGGCTGATGCCCTCGGAGCGGACGTTCGTCACCGAACTCGCCACCGGGCTCGGCATGCTTGGCGACGACGACGTCGTGACCGTCCTCGGCCGCCGGCCGGCCGAGTTCGTCAACCTCTCGGCCGAGGACTGGGACCGCCTGGGCGAGCTGTGGTCGGGGGGGCGCTACGGCCGGGAGTTCATGGAGGGGTTCATGAACGGGCGGGCCTTCCTCGGTGCCCCCGACGCCCTGAACGGCCGCCTGCCCCGGATCGTCGAGTGGATCGGGGGGCGCCGCCCGCCCGGCGACGAGGTGGTCCCCTCCGACCTGCGGGTCGACCACGTCTACCTGGTGAGTTGCAAGTACCTGTCGGGGATCCTGCACAATCCGAGCCCGGCCCGCCTGGTGGAGGGTCTGCTCGCCCGGGGACCGGCCGACGACGGCCGCGACTGGTACCAACGGGTCGCCCCGGTGGAGTTCGGGGAGCTCTGGGCGGCGTGCGTCCGGGCCGACCCCTGCCTGCCGCCGGACCCGCGCGCCCCGGGCCAGCGCCGGGCGGTGGCCGCCCGGCTGGCCTCGGGCTGGCCACCCGGCGCGCTCTTGGCCTACGAGGCGCTGTGCCGGGCCGTCGCCGAGCGGACCGCCGAGCGGTGGCGGGACGCCATCGGGCGGGCTAACCCCGAGGCGGTGGCCTGGCGCCTGCTGCGAATCGGCTCCGCCCCGTACTTCATCCTCGGCACCAGCCGGCGCCGCCGGCCCATGCGCCTGCGCATCGACACCCCCTGGGACTGGCGCACCCGCTACCGGTTCCGCCGGCTGGAGGTGCGGGCCCAGCCGGGGGGCCAGCCCCGGGTCGGCTGGTCCGTCGTCTACGAGCGGGGTGCCGAGGCGATGGAGCGGGCGGTGGAGGGGCACGTCGAGATCCGTTGGAGCCACGGGCGCTTCGCCCAGCCGCCCGAGGCCAAGGTCTACCTGGACACGAGGCACGAGGAGGTCCCCGGGTACCACCCTCTCTAGCGTCCGGCGTCGCGGTGCGCCGACGTGGTCAACCCCCGGGCCCGAGCTCCCCCGAGCGCTCGCCGCCCACGAGGCCGTCCCACGACCAGTGGGGGATCTCGATCCGGGACGGAACGTCGACCGAGCCGGGGTAGCGGGCCATCGCCGCGGTGGCCGCCCAGGCGGACCCGAGGTGGTCGACCTCGTCCCGCGCGATGGACGCGCGATCGGCTGAGTCGAAGATGGAGGACGCAGTCCCGTGGCCAGGGAGAAGGGGAGTCGGGCTGGGCGGATTTGAACCGCCGACCTCTGCGTCCCGAACGCAGGTGAGGTATGACCTGAAGTTGTGGATCACCCGCTCGCCCGGAGACGCGGCGTACCTTCCTCGTTGAAGTTCAGAACGAGCTGCCGGCGGTGGAACGCCGGCGAGGAAGGAACGCCAATGCTGAGCGTAGTGAACGACGAGAC
>DAHUZS010000016.1 GCA_027315045.1 Acidimicrobiaceae bacterium | reverse complement strand
ACGAGCGCTGCCTTCGGACGGCCGGGTGCTGCCATGTCGCCTCCCATCGTCGCAGGTACGACGGGGAGAACGCGGGGAGGCAGGAGAAATTCCCGATCTCGGACGATTTCTCGTGAACTTCTGAGTCAGGACACTAGGTGCGGTCCTGGTCGAAGAAGCTCTCGCCGTCGGAGACCTCTTCGGGGGGTGGCGCGCTCTGGCGGGGACGGTCGGCCGGCGCCGAGATGGCCTGGAGCTTCTGGCGGCCCGAGCGGACGGTCTTGATGGTCCGGTCGAGCACGATCTCCATCCCGGCCAACCGCTGGTCGCAGTAGTCCTCGGTCTCGTGGCGCATCCGACGGGCCTCTTCGTTCGCGTCGTCCAGGATCCGCTGGGCGACCCGGTTGGCCTGGCGGACGATGTCGGTCTTGGCCACCATCCGCTCGGCCTGCACGCGGACCTCGTCCATCAGGGCCTGGGCCTCCCGCTCGCGTTCGGCCATGAACTCCTCGCGCTCTTTGAGCAGCCAGCGGGCCTCACGCAGCTCGGCAGGGAGATGGGACAGCGCCAGGGTGAGCAGGTGGGTGAGCTCGTCGCGCGACACCAACACCGAGGCCGACAGCGGCATCGCCTTGGCCCCGTTGACCACGTCGAGCGCCCGCGAGACGAGCGCCTCGGCATCGAGGCCCTCGAGGTCGGGGGCAGCGGTGGGGTCGTCGTCGGGGAGGTCCATCACCCACCCTCGGTCGGCCCGTCGAGCCGTTCGGCGATGATCTTGGCGACCGGTGCGGGGACGAACGCCGAGATGTCGCCGCCGTAGGTAGCGACCTCGCGCAACAGGCGCGCCGCGATGAACGAATGCGAGGCGCTGGTCGGGATGAACACCGTCTCGATGCCCGAGAGGTGCCGGTTCATCTGGGCCATCTGCAGCTCGCTCTCGAAGTCCGAGACGACCCGCAGGCCCCGGATGATCACATCGGCGTCTAAGTCGGCGGCCACCTCGACGGTCAGCTTCGACATCGAGATGAACCGCACGTTCTCCAGGTGGGAGATGGACTCCTCCACCATGGTGCGCCGGCTGTCGAGGTCGAAGAGGCTCTTCGCCTTCTGGGGGTTGCGGAGGCCGGCGATCACAACCTCGCTGAAGAGCCGGGCGGCGCGCTCGACCACTTCGAGGTGGCCGTTGTGGAAGGGGTCGAAGGATCCCGGGTACAGCGCGAGGGTCACGACCCGATCACTCTTGGCGAGGGCACTTGGCGGACCACGGTCACGAGCGTACCGCCGTAGCGTCTGGCTCTCGCCACCTCCCAGCCGCCCGAGACGGCGATCTCGGCCGCCGACTCCAGCACCGCCAGGTCGGCCTGGAGCCAACCGAGCACCAGGTCCCACTGGTCGAACGTGTAGGGGGGGTCGCAGAAGGCGACGTCGAAGGGTCCGGAGCGTTCGAGCCAGACCGGGAGCTCCGCCCGCAGCACCGTCGCCGCCTCGTGCTCTAGCCCGACGGCGCGCAGGTTGGCCCGGACCGCATCGAGGGCGCCGGGGTCGTGGTCGACGAAGGTGGCCGAGGCCGCACCGCGCGAGAGGGCCTCGACGCCCAAGGCGCCGCTGCCGCAGAACAGGTCGACGACGCCGAGATCGGCCACCCCTCCCATCGACCACAGCACGTCGAAGATGGCCTCGCGGACCCGGTCGGCGGTCGGGCGCACTCCGGCCGGCAGCCGTCCGGAGAGGCGACGCCCACGGCTGCGGCCTCCGATGACCCGCACGCTCGACACCGTAGCGTGCGACCTGGCCGGACCACTGGACACCGTCACGGCGAGGCGACGGTGAGGCGAGTGGTGAACCACTCGGTCACCACGCCGCTTGGGAAGTGGCGACGGACCACCGTCTCGATCGCCCCGAGCCGCCCGGCGACCCCCGAATCGGTCCGGGCGAGGACCGAGCGGGTCTGGACGTTGCGCATCCAGTGCTCGACCGGCACCCGCCAGGCCCAGCGCACGGCGTCGGTCGCGACGTCGCCGAACCCGCCCGCTTCGACCAGGTGCGCCCGGTCGTCCTGGTGGTCCCGCGTCCCGTAGGGCTCGATGCCGCACTCGGCGGCGAGTGCCCGGGCGAAGGCGCCGCTCTCCTGGCTCACGTTCCACCACAGGGCGAGGTGCCCGCCGGAAGCGAGCACCCGTCGGCACTCCGACGCCGCCTCGGGGACCTGGACCCAGTGCCAGGACTGGGCGAAGGTAACCAGGTCGACGGCGTGGTCGGTGACCGGGAGCGCCTCGGCCCGGCCGAGGGCGGCCGCCAGCCCCCC
>DAHUZS010000007.1 GCA_027315045.1 Acidimicrobiaceae bacterium | reverse complement strand
GCAGGCGGCGGGCGGCGGGGTCAGGCCGCGCCGGCGGCGAGCCGGGCGATGCCACGCGCCTCCCGGCGGCCGAGCTGGCCCGCAACCGGCGCGAAGCACACCTGGGCCCCGACTGGGCTGGTGCGGGTGCCGTCGGCGATGGCGGTGCAGTGGAAGGGGAACCGCTGGCCCGCTTGCGCCTCGATCTCCCCCAATCCCCGTGCCTCGTCGAAGGCCACCCCCGTGCCGACCCGCACCGGCGGCATCAGTGGACGATCTTGGACAGCGCCAGCTCGAGGATGTCGGTTGCGCCGCGGTCCTTGAGCTCCGGGATGAGCGGGTTGATCTGGTCCTTGGGGACGACCGTCTCGAGGGCGAACCCCCGCCCCCCAGAGAGCTCGGACACCGTCGGCGCCCGCAGCGAGGGGAGGGCGCCGATCACGGCGTCGAGCTGCTCGGTGGCGACGTTGAGCTTCACCCGCACCTTTTCACGGGCCTCGAGGGTCCCTTGGAGGAGGGTGAGCAGCTGGTCCATGGCGTGGCGCTTCGCCGGGTCGGCGGCGGCCGCCGGGTTGGCGATGAGCTCGGTGCGGGACACGAGCAAGGTGTCGATCACCCGCAAGCCGGCCGCCCGCAGGGCCCGCCCCGTCTCGGTGATCTCGACCACACAGTCGGCGATGTCGGGCACCTTGGCCTCGGTGGCACCGTAGGAGAGGGACACCCGCGCGTCGACCCCGTGGGCGGAAAGGGCCCGTCGGGTCAGCTCCGGGTACTCGGTGCTGACCCGCACGCCGTCGGGCAGGTCGCCGAGCCCCTTGTACGGCGAGTCGGCGGCGACCGCCAGCACGACACGGACCGGGCTGCTCGTCTGCTTGGAGTAGGTGAGCTCACCGAGGGAGACCACGTCGGCCCCCCGCTCCTCGATCCAATCGCGCCCGGTGATGCCGAGGTCGAAGAGCCCCCCGGCCACGTACACGGGGATCTCCTGGGGTCGCAGGATGCGGACCTCGGACACCCGCGGATCGGCGATGCCGGCTCGGTAGTCGACCTCCGAGGACCGAGCCACCGCCAGGTCGGCGGCAGCGAAGAGGTCGAGGGTCGCCCGTTCGAGCGACCCCTTGGGCAGAACGAGGCGCAGCATGTTCAGATGGTCACCGCCCGGCCGAGCCGGAACATCTCGACGGCGGTGAGGGCAGCCTCTCGCCCTTTGTTGGCCGGGCCGGGCACCGAGCGCTCCTCCGCCTGGGCCAGGTTCTCGGTGGTCAGCACGCCGAAGGCGACCGGGACACCGGTGTCCAACTGGACCCGCTGGACGCCGGCCGCGCACTCCCCCGCCACCAGGTCGTAGTGCCCCGTCTCCCCCCGGATCACAGCACCGAGGCAGATCACCGCGTCGACTGCCCCATGGGTGGCGAGCCCCTTGGCCACGAGTGGCAGCTCGAAGGCCCCGGGCGCCCAGGCCACCTTGACGTCCTTGCGCTCCACCCCACACTCGTCCAGGCCGGCCAGCGCCCCTTCGAGCAGGCGCCAGGTGATGCTGCCGTTGAACCGAGAGCAGGCGATCCCTATCCGCAGGCCGACACCGGTGTCCTCGCCGACCAGGACCGTGCCGACCATGCCCTCCAGGTCGCGGAGCGCCGCCGGGGGCAGCGCCGTCGCCTGTTCGTCGCTGGTCGCCATTGGGCTCAGACGGCTCCGTCCAGCCCCTCGAGGAGGTGCCCCATGCGCTCGCGCTTGGTCCGCAGGTACTCGATGTTCTCCGGGTTGGGCGCCGACTGCAGCGGCACCCGCTCCACGATGTCGAGCCCGAACCCCTCGAGGCCGCCGTACTTGACCGGGTTGTTGGTCATGAGGCGCATGGTGGTCACGCCGATGTCCACCAGGATCTGGGCGCCGATGCCGTACTCGCGGCTGTCGACGGGCAGCCCCAGGGCGACGTTGGCGTCGACGGTGTCGTGGCCCTGCTCCTGGAGCCGGTAGGCGCGGATCTTGTGCCCGAGCCCGATGCCCCTGCCCTCGTGGCCGCGCAGGTACACGAGCACGCCCCGCCCCTCGGCCTCGATGAGGTCGAGCGCCGCCCGGAGCTGCGGCCCGCAGTCGCACCGCAACGAGCCGAAGACGTCACCGGTCAAGCACTCGCTGTGGACCCGGACGAGCACGTCGCTCGTGCCCTGGAGCTCGCCCATGGCCAGTGCCAGGTGCTGCTCGCCGTCGAGGAGCGACTCGTAGACATAGGCCGGGTAGTCCCCCGCGTCGGTGGGGATGCGGGCCTCGGACACTCGGCGGACCAGCTTCTCGTTCCTCCGCCGGTACCGGATGAGGTCGGCGATCGAGATCAGCGGCAGGCCGTGTCGCTTGGCGAACGCCTCGAGCTCGGGCAGGCGCGCCATCCGGGACTTGTCCTCCGAGACGATCTCGCACAAGACCCCGGCCGGGGCCAGACCGGCCGCCCGGGCGAGGTCCACGGTGGCTTCGGTGTGGCCGGCTCGCTTGAGCACCCCGCCCGGCCGGTAGCGAAGCGGGAAGATGTGGCCCGGACGGTTGAGATCGGTCGGGCGGGTGGCGGGGTCGACGAGGGCCGCGATGGTGGCGGCCCGGTCGGCGGCCGAGATGCCCGTCGTCGTCCCGAACCGAGCGTCGACGCTGACGGTGAACGCCGTCCGCTGGGCCTCGGTGTTGGCCGTCACCATGAGAGGGAGGTCGAGCTGGTCGGCCCGCTCGGGGAGCAGCGGCACGCAGATCACGCCGGACGTGTGGGCGAGGAAGAAGGCGATGGCGTCCGGCGTCGCCGCCTCGGCCGCCATCACCAGGTCACCCTCGTTCTCCCGGTCCTCGTCGTCGACCACGACGACCATGCCCCGGTGGGCGACGGCCTCGATGGCCTCCTCCACGGTCGAGAAGGACATCGCTATGCCGCCTCCTTCGTCGCCGGCGCCAGATCGACCCGGACGTCGTCACCCAGTCGCGTCACCGACAGCAGCCGGCCGCGCCACACCTCGTCGATCGTCGGCGCCCCCTGCCCACCGAAGAGCGGGCGGCCGTCGTCCCCCCCGAAGAACGCCGGCGCCAAGTAGAGAACGTAGCGGTCGACCAGCGCCGCCGCGTGGAATGCGTGGGCCACCCCGGCGCCCCCTTCCACGAGGACCTGTAGGACACCTCGGCGCCCGAGCTCGTCGAGGACCTCGGGGAGGTCCCCCGACAGCGACACGGCCGGCTCGATGCGAGCACCCGGGGGCACGTCACCGAGCACGACCCGCAGGGGCTGGCGGTCGGGGACCGGATCGGCGCGCACCGTCAGCGCCGGGTCGTCGGCCCGGACCGTGCCGGCGCCGACCAGCACGGCGTCCGACGCGGCACGCAGCCGGTGGGCGTCGCGACGGGCCTCCTCGCCGGTGATCCAGCGGCTGGACCCGTCGGGGGCGGCGGTCCGCCCGTCCAAGGTCGCCGCGAG
>DAHUZS010000006.1 GCA_027315045.1 Acidimicrobiaceae bacterium | reverse complement strand
CGGACGTAGACGAGGGTGTTGGCGGTGCCGAGGTCGACCGCCATGTCACGGCCGAGCAGGCTGAGGTGGTTGTCAGGCATGAAGGTCTGACTCCTCTCGGGGGGAGTGGGCGGAGCACCGGCCGATGGCGCACCCGGGCCGACGGGCCCCGGCGCGCTGCGCAAAGGCTATGGGAAGGTCGCACCCCGCACAAGCGCGCGGACCCCCTTGGGAGCGCTGATTTCCCGGCCTGCGGATCAGGCCACGCCGGGGAAGAACAGGCCGATCTCTCGGGCGGCGGACTCGGGGGAATCCGATCCGTGGACGAGGTTCTCGGTGACCTCGACGGCCAGGTCGCCCCGGATCGTCCCCGGGGCCGCCTGCTTGGGGTCGGTGGCCCCCATGAGGGTCCGCACCACCGCATAGGTGTCCTCGTCGGGGCCCTCGACCACCGCCACCAGGGCTGGCGAGCGGGTGATGAACGCCACCAGGTCCTCGAAGAACGGCTTGCCCTCGTGCTCGCCGTAGTGGACGACGGCGACATCCCGTTCGACCGAGCGCAGCTCCGCCGCCACCAGTCGGAGGCCCTTGCGCTCGAAGCGGCCGAGCACCTCCCCGACCAGGCCCCGCTCGACGCCGTCGGGTTTCACGATGACCAGGGTGCGGTTCACGGGTCGGTGACCCTACCAGGCGCTACGCGGTGCGCTCGACGCCCTCGGTGAGAGCCGCTCGGGCCTCCGCCACCACGTAGAGGGACCCGGTCACGAGCACCAGCCCGTCCTCGTCGACCAGGGAGCGAGCTTCGGCGACCGCCTCGGCGACCGACGAGCCGACCCGCACCTCGAGCCCGAGGGACCGCGCCGCCTCGGCCACCACCTCGGCCGGGAGGGCCCGGGGCGAGTCGGGCGTACAGGCGACCACCGAGCCGATGCCGGCGCCCGCCAACGGGCCCAGCATGGCCGACGGGTCCCGGCCGCCCAGCATGCCCAGGACCGCCACCCGGGCGCCGTCGACCGAGAAGTCGTCTCGCAGGGAGCGGGCCAGGGCCTCGGTTCCGGCGACGTTGTGGGCCCCGTCGACCAGGCACAACGGACGCCGTCCCAACACCTCGAGCCGGCCCGGCACCCGGGCCGCCCCGAACCCCTGGGCGACCACCGCTTCGTCCAGCGGTGCGCCGAAGAAGGCCTCCGCCGCCGCCAGGGCGCAGGCCGCGTTCACCCCCTGATGGGCGCCGTGCAGCGGGACCAGCACCTCGCCGTACGTGCGGCCGGGCGTGCGCAGGTCGACCAACCTTCCGCCGACGGCCAGCCGGTTGGCCGTGCAGTCGAACTCCTCGCCCCGGGCCCACACCTGGGCGGCCCCGGCCTCGTCCGCCACCGACCGGATCACACCGACCAGCGCCGGATCCGTCTCCCCCACCCCGACCGTGGCGCCCGGCTTCACGATCCCCGCCTTGTCGGCGGCGATCCCCTCGAGCGTCGGCCCGAGGATCTCGGTGTGGTCGTAGCTGATGTTGGTGAGCACGGCCACCTGGGCGTCGACCACGTTGGTGGCGTCCCAGGTGCCCCCGACCCCGACCTCGACGACCGCGGCGTCCACCGCCACCTCGGCGAACCAGGCGAAGGCGGCCGCCGTCAGCAGCTCGAACCGCGTCGGGCGCTCGTCCATCAGCGGCTCCAAGAGCGCCAGCGAGCCCAGCACCTCGGTGAAGAACCGGTCGTCGATGGGCTCCCCGCCTCGCGCCACGCGCTCGTTGACCCGGGACAGGTTCGGACTGGTGTAGGTGCCCACCGACAGGCCCATGGCCCCGAGCAGCGCGGTCGTCATCACCGCCGTCGAACCCTTGCCGTTGGTGCCGGTCAGGTGGACCGAGGGATAGGCCCGCTGGGGGTCGCCCAGCAGGTGCACCAGCTGGCGCATCCGCTCCAGGGTCGGGAGCGCGCGCCGGCTGGGGGTCTTGGCCTCGTGGTCGACGTGGGCGTCCAGCCACTCCAGGGCCTCCGTCACGGAGGTGAACGCCGCCATCGGCGCGGCGCCTCAGGAGGCGGCCCGGCGGCTCCGGCTGGACTTGGCCGGCGGCTCGCCCAGGGGCACCAGGGTCGGGTTGACCCGGTCGAGCACCACCGCCCGGTCCACGACGCACTTGCCGACGTCGCTGCGGCTCGGGAGGTCGTACATCACGTCGAGGAGGACCTCCTCCAGGATCGCCCGCAGCCCGCGGGCGCCGGTGCCCCGCAGGAGGGCCTGCTCGGCCACTGCCTCGAGGGCGTCGTCCGCGAACTCGAGCTCGACGCCGTCCAGCGCAAAGGTCCGCTGGTACTGGCGGGTGAGGGCGTTCTTGGGCTCGACCAGGATGCGGATGAGGGCGTCCTTGTACAGCTGGCTCACGGCACCCACCACGGGCAGCCGCCCGATGAACTCCGGTATGAGCCCGAACCGGATCAGGTCCTCGGGCAGGACGTGGCGGAGCACCTCCGACTCGTCCCGTTCGGCCTGCTGGCGCACCTCGGCCCGGAAGCCGATGCCCTTTCGGCCGATCCGGTTCTCGATGAGCTTGTCCAGCCCGGCGAAGGCCCCGCCGCAGATGAACAGGATGTTGGTGGTGTCGATCTGGATGAACTCCTGGTGGGGGTGCTTGCG
>DAHUZS010000147.1 GCA_027315045.1 Acidimicrobiaceae bacterium | reverse complement strand
GACGCCGTGCGGACCATGCTTCTGGACGATCACGCCGTGCTCGGTCTTGGTGACGGGGGTGCGCACGTCGGGACGATCTGCGACGGCAGCTTCCAGACCACCATGCTCACCCATTGGGTGCGTGACCGTCGGAGGGGTGAGCGCCTCGATCTCGCCACCGTCGTGGCCAAGCAGACTTCGATGACCGCCGAGGTGATCGGCCTCGGCGACCGGGGTGTGCTCCGACCGGGGTTCAAGGCCGACGTGAACGTGATCGACCTCGATCATCTGCGACTTCGGGCCCCGAGCATGGCTTTCGACCTGCCGGGCGGGGGTAAGCGACTCCTCCAGCGGGCGGACGGGTACCTGCACACGTTCGTTTCGGGGGTCGAGACATACGCCGACGGCGAGCACACCGGGGCGCTGCCCGGGCGCCTCGTCCGGGGGGCCCGGCCGGTCCCGGCCTGAGCGGTGAGCCGAGAGGTCATCGCCCCCCAGGTCGCCGATGGCCCGATCCGTCTCTCGGTGAGGGTCATCCCGCGAGCCAAGCGAGACGAGGTGGGAGGGGAGCGGGCCGGTCGGCTCGTGGTCCGGACGACGGCCTCGCCGGTCGACGGTCGAGCCAATGCGGCGGTGTGTCGTCTGATCGCCGTTCACCTCGGACTCCAAGCCCGACAGGTCACCGTCGTTTCGGGGCACCGCTCCCGGGACAAGGTGTTGCGCATCGACTCTTGAGTCGGATCGGCGCAAACGCGGAGCCCCGAGCGGGGAAGTCGCCCAACCGCTCTGAACTGGAACAGGCCTCCTCCCGCAACGCTCCGGCGTGTCGGCACCTACGGCGCGGCGTCGGCCTCTTGGGAGCGGCCGGGACCTCCGATTCCCCGGAACCCCGGCCCCGGGGTCACGTTGGGGCCGACGTCGCTCGGTGTGGCCGGGACCAGGCCGGTCCGTTTGTCGATCACCTCGGTGCGGATCCGTGGCAGGGCATCGGGGTGGAGGTCGCGGAGAAAGGCGATCAGCTGCTCGCGCACTTCACACTGCAGGTCCCACGAGGCCGAGCTGTTCGCCGAGCTCATCATCGCTCGAAGTGTGATGGTCGAGGGACCGGCCTCGGTCACCTGAAGGTTCCAGGTCTTGCCGTCCCAGTTGCGAGAGTGGGCGAGGATCTCGTGCAGTCGCTGACGCACCTCTTCGACCGGGGTCCGGTGGTCGACCTCGAGATTGACCCAGCCGATGATGTCGGCGATCGAGCGGGTCCAGTTCTCGAAGGGAGTCTCGACGAAATAGACGATCGGGAGCACGAGTCGACGCAGGTCCCAGATGCGGACGACCACGTAGGTGAGGGCGATCTGTTCGACCCTTCCCCACTGGCCTTCGACCACGACCACGTCGTCGACCCGGATCGGCTGGCTGAGTGCGATCTGGATACCGGCGACGACGTTGGCCAACGTCGGACGGGCCGCCACCCCGGCCACCAGCCCGATCAGTCCCGCCGACGCCAGCAGGCTGGCTCCGGCGACGCGTACTGCGCTGAAGCTCATCAGCACGACGGCCAACGCGATCACCGCGACCGCCGCCACGGTGATGCGGCGAAGGATCTGGATCTGGGTGTGGAGTTGGCGGGCTCGCAGGTTGTCGGCGGTGTCGATGCGGTGGCGGTCCAGGACCACGTCCTCGATCACATAGGTGAGTCTGACGAACAGGAACGCCACGGCCAGGGTGATGGCGATGCCGACCACATGGAGCAGGTCGTTGCGTAACGGGTCGTGCAGGTGCGTGAGCGCCAGAGCGATCTCCAGACCCACCACCGGGACGATGAGAGCGGTCGGGCGTCTGGTCCGCTGAATTAGCGATCTGGTGAACACCTCGGCGCTCGGTCCGAGGAACCGCCGCAAGGTGCGGAAGAGGACCGAGTGGAGGGCGATGGCCGCGAGCAGCGTGCCCCCGAGGATCCCGAGGGTGATCGCCAGGGGGGTGTCTGTCGAGGATTGCGGGCTGGCGGCGATCAGCGGTAGCGGTGTCAGCATCGGCTGGAGGTCAGCGGCTGCGTTGTGCCGCGGCTCCGATCAGCCAGTCTACGGGCCCAAGCCGAACGCCGGGCTTCTTCCCGGTGCACCCCACCTCAAGCCACCGAAGGCAGCTCCGAGGCCTCGACTGCCCTGGCCACGGCCCCTCTTGACCCCGCCAACACCAGATATTCGAGGTTGCGGAGGTGCGAGACGGTGCCGACCCGCTCGCCGGCGGGGTTATGGATCCCGATCCTCGCCCCGACATAGCGCGGTGAATCGAAGCTCAACGTGGTCACCTCCTGGTGGTGATCGCACATCGCCACCAGCTCCTCGAGCGAGAGCCAGGACTCATCGTTGTAGGAGAGGATCAGGAGCTCACAGTCGACGTCGGCCACCGCCCGGGCCAGCGCGTCGGGCATGGTGCGTTTCGAGTTAAAGGCGCTCTTCGTGCCGGGGTCGCGGGCGTCGATGCGTTTGCAGGCCACGCCGTAGTGCTCCGGCGCGTCCCAGGCAACCAGGGTCTCCCATACGTGGTAGTTGGTGTAGTAGCGGTGCTGGTTGTAGGGGGGGTCGAGGTAGGCGACGTCGAAGGAGCCGAGGGTCCCGGCAAGCTCGCAGGCGTCGCCTCGGAGCGCGCGGCCGGCGCCGTCGAGGAGTGTGGGGACACGCAGCTCGAGCCGGTTGTACGAACGCGCTGCCCAGTCCTTCACGTAGGCCATCTGGACCCCAGTGGTGGAGTCGACCCGGTCGGCCGCTTCGATCAGGCTGGTGAGCAGGATGGAAAAGAGCGGGCTGTCCGAGAAGTCGGCCTCGATGGCGTCGCGGATGGCGTCGATCCGTTCCCCGTTGAACGGCTGGAAGAACCGCGACGCCCGGCAGAACGTCTCGGTCACGTACCCCGGGTTCCCGCGCGTGGCGTCGAGGTGGGCGATGGCTGCAACGAGTTCGTGGTGGTCGACGGTGGTGGCGTCCGCTTCGACGTAGCAGCGGGCGAACGCCTCGGCGTAGCGGGCGGAGTCGACCGCGGTCACGGATACCCCCTCGGCCTTCATGGCCTGGGCGACGCGCGTAGTCCCGGTGAACAGGTCGAGGGCCCGCTCGGCCCCGACCGCCGCGACCATCCTGGCGATGACCGGCACCAGCCGGCGCTTGGAACCCAGGTACTTGATCACGCAGGGAGGGTGGTCGGTATGGACTGGGCGAAGTGGAACAGGTCGTCGGGGTCGACGGCCCGTTTCACCTCGACCAGCCGTGGCAGGTTGGCTCCGTAATAGGCACGCTGCCAGTCCGCCAGGGTGGGGTCGATGTAGTTCTGGTAGGCGCCGGTGGTGTACGGGGCCAGGGCGCTGGCCGCTTGGTCCAGCCAGGCCGAGGCGTCGGCCGGTTCGGCTCCCGAACCCCACGAAGCGATCATTTGGATGCCAGCCAACGCGTCGCGGTGAACGAAGGCGGTGCTCGAGGTCGGGACTCGGTTGATCGCGCCTCCGTAGGCGTCGAACAGCAAGGCGAGGCCGAAACCGGGGGCGACCTGCTGGGCAGAGGCGACTGCCTCGACGGTGGCCGCGAGGGCGGGCGAGCCGAACGCATCGATGACGTAGGTTGACTTCGCGGCGTAGGCAGCGCGTGGCAGCGTGCCGTCGGCGGTCTGGGTGGGCAGGTGGCACTGCGAGGCGGTCTTCCCCGCACAGCCCGCCTCGACGAACATGGCCGCCAGATAGGACTCGGAGCCGACGAAGTGGCCGGATGGCTGGCTCCCGGCCGCCGAGAGGAACGGGGCCAGCAACGAGTCGAGGGTGCCCGGGTTGCCGACGAACACCCCGCTCACCCGGACGAGGTCGCCCGGGGGGCCCGAGGACAGCTCGCAGTTGGACCACAGCTCGTCGGGGAGCGTCGGCAGCCAACCCTGCCAGGCTCCGAGCACCTCGGCGGCGGCCGACCACGGCCAGTCCAAGGTGAACAGCGAGAGGTTGGCCGGGATCGGATGGACGGCGAAGTCGAAGGAGGTGACGATCCCAAAGTTGCCGCCGCCGCCGCCCTGGCACGCCCAGAAGAGGTCAGCGTGCTCGCTCGGGTCGGCGGTCATGGTGCTTCCGTCGGCGGTGACGATCTGGAGCGATCGGAGGTTGTCGCAGGTCAGTCCGTAGAGGCGGTCGAACACCCCGATGCCCCCGCCCAGGGTCAAGCCGGCGATCCCGACGGTCGGACACGATCCCGCCGGTAGGAGCACGCCCTCGTTGCCCAAGGTGTCGTAGACGTCGATCAAGAGGGACCCGGCCCCGACGGTCGCCCCTGAGGTGTGGCGGTGGAGCGAGATGGACGACAGAGCACCCACGTCGACGACCAACCCCTCGCACAGCGAGTAGCCGCCGTAGCTGTGTCCACCCGATAGTGCCGCGATCGACACGCCACTTCGGCGGGCGAAGTCCACACAGCGTTGCACATCGCTCACCGAGGCGCACTGGGCGACGGCCGCCGGGGTGACGACGCCGTCGAACCGCTCGTTGTAGAGCAGCTTGGCCGTGGCGAAGGCCGAGTCCTGCGGCAGCACCAGGGAACCGGTGAGCCTCTGGGCGAGATCGCTCCAGTTCGGTGGTCCCGGTGGGGCGGCGGAGGTCGGCGGAACGGTGGCCGGGGTCGGGGCGGGCCGGGAGCAGCCGGCGGTGACGCCGAGGAGCGCACTGGCCGAGACCGAGGCGCATAACGCGCCGGTCCGCCGGAGGAATTGCCGCCGGTCCAACAGCCGCTCCACACCGTTCAAGCTAGGGGGAGGCCGCCGGCTCCGAGAGGATCCCGCTGGCGCGGTCCCCGAGTCCGTGAGGTCGGTCGGGTCGAGCCTCGAGGGGCTGACCGGCGGTTTCGCACTGGCCGACGGTGGCGCCGGCGCCCCGCCCGCCGGCCCGAACGGCGCTCCACCAACTCAAGCGAACGTTCGGGTGGTAGAACATCGGAGGTGGCACCGACCCAGACCCGTGGTCCGGAGGAACCTCCGGCAGTGTTCGGGCTCTCTGAGCTCGCTGCTCGTTCGGGCGTCCCGGTCCCGACCATCCACCACTACCGCAAGCTGGGCATCCTCCCGGCCCCCCGGCAGATCTCGGCCAACCGCTTCGCCTACGACGATCGCCACGTCGCCGCCCTTGGTGCCATCCGCGCCCTGCGGGCCCATCAGGTCCCCCTCGATCGGGTCCGCCAAGTGCTTCCGAGGCTGCTCGAGACCCCCCTTGACGGCCTGACCGAGGAGAGCTGGGCCGCGCTGATCGAGGACGGCTCGCACGGCTCGGACCCCACGGCTACCCGCCTGCTCGAGGTGGCTCGGGCGGCATTCGCCCGCCACGGCTACGACGGCGTCTCGGTCGGGGAGATCTGCGACAGCGCCGGCGTGGCTAAAGGCACCTTCTACCGCTACTTCGACTCCAAGGACGCCGTCTTCGTGGCTGCCGCCCGCTCCACCGTCGAGGCGGTCGGCCAGGAGTTGGACCGCCGGGGCGGCACCCTCTCGGAGAGCGAGGCGCTCGGCGAACTCGAGACCCTGCTCGCGCCGCTCGCCCCTTTGCTGCTCGAAGCGGCCACGAGGGAGCTGCGCGACGAGCCCCGCTCGGTCGGCATCGTGGCTTCGGTGGCCCAGGGACTGGCGACCCGGCTGGGTCCCCGACTCCGGGCTCAAGGCAGCCGGGCCGTCCCGGTTGCCCGCAAGGTCGTGGAGACCGTCATCCTCGGCCTCGTCCGGCCGGCCCTCGGGCTCCGGTCGCACTACTAGGCACCGCCCGCCGGGGCCGCCCCGACGCCCGCCGCGGTCCGCGCCTCGGGGCACGGGCCCCCCGGGCTCTGGCAACCTCCTTGACGAAGCGCTCTCGCACGTATAACAAGGGTGGACCGCCGGGTCACTGGCGTTATACGTGAGGAGTGGTTTCGGGGGTGCCAGCACCAGCGACAGGACAGCGGCCGTCTGCGACCTCGATCGAGGCCAGCGCGGTGATGGCCCAGGCCCGCTTGGAGAACTTCCCGGTCGCGTCCCGCTTCCTGCCCCGCTCGCTGCGTCCGCACCTGCTCGCGCTGTACGGATTTGCCCGGCTGGTGGACGACATCGGAGACGAAGCGGAGGGCGACCGCCTGGCGCAGCTCGACTGGGCCGAGGCCGAGCTCCGGCGGGCCGCCGCCGGGACAGCCGATCACCCGGTGTTTCGTACCCTCACCCCGACGATGCGCGCCTTCGGGCTCCCACTGGCGCCGTTCCAGGACTTGATCGCCGCCAACCGCCAGGACCAGGTGGTGCACAGGTACGCGACCTTCGACGACCTCGAGGCTTACTGCATGCGCTCCGCCGCACCGGTCGGACGCTTGGTGCTGGGCGTCTTCGGGTTGGCCACGCCCGAGCGCATCGAGCGCTCCGACCGGGTGTGCGTCGGTCTCCAACTGGTGGAGCACCTCCAGGACGTCGGTGAGGACGCCTCGGCCGGGCGGGTGTACCTGCCGGCCGAAGATCTGGAGCGCTTCGGGTGTGACCCCGACCACCTGCTCGAGGAGGCACAGCGTCCGGCCCTGCGCGCTGCGGTCGCCCACGAGGTGCGGCGGGCCCGCGACCTGTTGGCCGAGGGGGCCCCGCTGTCCCGCACCCTGCCGCTCCGGCCCCGCTTGGCGGTGGCCGCCTTCAGCGCTGGAGGGAACGCGGCCCTCGACGCGATCGAGGCGGCCGGCCACGACGTGGTGGCGACCAGCTGCCGCCCCCGACCACTCACCTTCTCTCGCCGCTTGATTGCCACCCTGCTTGCTCGGGGAGCGGGGCATTCGTGAACGTCGACGCCGCTTACGACGCCTGCGAGGAGATCACCAAGCGGGAGGCGAAGAACTTCGCCTACGGGATCCGCCTCCTGCGGCCGCCGGAGCGCCGGGCGTTGTCGGCCGTCTACGCCCTGGCCCGCAGGATCGACGACATCGGCGATGGCACCGGGAGCGACGAGGAGAAGCTGGCCGGCCTACGAGACGTCCGGAAGGACATCGAGTGCCTCGAACCCGGCGAGGACCCGGTCCTGGTCGCGGTGGCCGACGCCGCCGAGCGCTACCGATTGCCCCTCGCTGCCTTTGGCGAGCTGATCGACGGCTGCGAGATGGACGTGCACGGCACCCGTTATGCGACCATCGACGACCTCGTCGGCTACTGCCGTCGGGTGGCCGGCACCGTCGGGCGGCTCTCGCTGGCCGTCTTCGGGGCCCAGGACCGTCACGGTGCCGTCGCACTCGCCGACGACCTGGGGGTGGCCCTGCAGCTCACCAACATCCTGCGCGACGTGGTCGAGGACCGCTCGATGGGCCGGGTCTATCTCCCGGCGAACGACGCCGCCGCCTACGGGTGCAACGTCGATCTCTCCGGTCCGCCCGAGGCGGTCGCCGAGCTCATCGCCTTCGAGTGCACCCGGGCCCGCAGCTGGTTCGCCCGGGGACTGGAGCTGCTCGAGCTTCTCGACTGGCGCAGTCGAGCCTGCGTGGGGGCGATGGCCGGCATCTACCGGCGACTGCTCGAGCGGATCGAGGCGGAGCCGAAGGCGGTGCTGTCCGGACGGCTGTCGCTCTCGACCGGCGAGAAGCTGGTCGTGGCGGCCAAGGCGTTGACCGGATTGGGCCTGTGAAGCGGCCCGAGGTGGTCGTGGTGGGCGGGGGCCGGGCCGGAATTGCCGCCGCCCTGGCGGGGGCCGACGCCGGGGCCAGGGTCGCCGTGCTCGAGCGGCGAGGGAAGCTGGGCGGGCTCACCTGGTCGTTCCGTCGCAAGGGCCGGTGGTTCGACAACGGCCAGCACGTCTTCCTCCGCTGCTGTAGCGAGTACCGGGGTCTGCTGGAGCGTCTCGGCGTGACCTCGATGGTGCGGCTCCAGGACCGCCTCGAGGTGCCGGTGCTCGCCCCCGGTTCCAAGCGGGCGGTCATCGCCCGGGGCGGCCTTCCCGCACCCCTGCACCTGTTCGGTTCGCTCGCCCGCTACCGCCACCTCGGGCTGCTCGACAGGGCCCGGCTCGGCCGCCCGGCCCTGGCCCTGCGGCGGCTCGACCTCGACGATCCCGCTCTGGACGCGGAGAGCTTCGGCCGCTGGCTCCGCCGCCACGGCCAGCGCCAGGAGGCCATCGACGCCCTGTGGAACCTCATCGCGCTCCCGACCTTGAACGTGGCTGCCGACGAGGCGTCGCTCGCCCTCGCCGCCATGGTCTTCCGCACCGCCCTGCTCGACCAGGCCGACGCTGGCGACATCGGCTGGTCGCTGGTCCCGCTCGGCGAGCTTCACGGCGAGCGGGCGGCCCGGGCCTTGGCCGAGGCCGGGGTGACGGTGGAGCTCGGGGCCGGGGTCGAGGCGATCGACGCGCAGGGCCCCGGGGCCCGCGCGGTGATAGTGGGGGGCCAGCGGCTCGAGGCCGACGCGGTGGTGGTGGCCACCGCGTCCGAGACGGCGAGCGCGCTGCTCGGTGAGGAGGTGCTCGGGCCGGTCCACCGGCTGGGCTCGTCGCCCATCGTGAACGTCCATTTGGTCTTCGACCGGCGGGTCACCGAGCTCGAGCTGTTCGCCGCGGTCGGTTCGCCGGTGCAGTTCGTGTTCGACCGGACACGTTGCGCCCACTTCGGCGCCGACGACCCTGACCCAGCCGAGCAGTGCCTGTCGATCTCGCTCTCCGGTGCCGACACCCTGATCGGCCGGCGGCCCGAGGACCTGATCGCCACGTACCGCGAGGCCCTGGGCGAGCTTGTGCCGGGGGTGAAGGAGGCGGAGCTTCTTGACGCCGTGGTGAGCCGGGAACGGACGGCGACCTTCCGCGCCCTACCCGGCACCGGGGCGCTGCGGCCGCAAGCCACCACGGCCCTCGATCGGGTGATGGTGGCGGGCGCGTGGTGCGCCACCGGCTGGCCGGCGACCATGGAGGGGGCGGTTCGCAGCGGTTCGGCCGCTGCGACTGCCGCCCTCGCGCGGTTGGGGTCCATTCGCCCCGCCCCCGAGCTCGAGGAGGTGGGCTCATGAGTCCCGGAGTGGCCGAGGAGGCGTTGGCCCGAACCGGCCGTTTGGTCCAGCCCGCGCTCTTCGACGCGCTGGCCCGCCTCGAGCCCGAGATCCGTGAGCCGGTGGAGCACCACCTGGCCGGCGGGGGCAAGGGGGTGCGCGGTGCGTTGGCCGTGATCGGGGCCGCCGCGGCAGGCGGTGCCGAGCGCGACGGGGTTCCCGGGGCCGTCGCGGTCGAATTGGTCCACAACTACTCGCTAATCCATGACGACATCATCGACAACGACGAGGAGCGCCGGCACCGACCGAGCGTCTGGTCGGTCTTCGGCGTGCCCAGGGCCATCGTGGCCGGCGATGCGCTGGCCAACCTGGCTGTCCAGGTGCTGGTCGAGGAGGCCTCGTCGGCCCGCTTGCGGGCCGTCCAGCTCCTCGGCGAGGCCACTGCCCTCATGATCGGGGGCCAGGCGGACGACATGGGGTTCGAGCGACGCCCGGCCGTGAGCGTCGAGGAATGCCTGAAGATGGAAGAGGGCAAGACCGGTGCCCTGCTCTCGTGTGCCAGCGCCATCGGTGCGGTCCTCGTCGGCGCCGGCGACGACGTGGTCAAGGCGCTCGGGCTCTTCGGCCAGCGGCTGGGACTCGCCTTCCAGGCAGTGGACGACGTGCTCGGAATCTGGGGCGAGTCGGCCAAGACCGGCAAGCCCGTCGGGAGCGATCTGCTCACCCATAAGAAGAGCCTGCCGGTGGCGATCGCTCTCGCCCGGGGTGAGGCCGCGCTCGAGGCCCTGCTCTCAGGGCTCGACGCGGGGGGCGTGGCCGACGCCACCGCCCGGATCGAGGCGACCGGGGCCAAGGAGGAGGCGATGGCCATCGCCGATCGGGCCTACGACGAGGCACTCGGGGCCCTGGCGTCGGTCCCGCTGGTCCAGTCGGCCCGGGACGACCTGGTGGCCATCGCCCGGTTCGTCACGGAGCGGGACCGGTGAGCCCAGCCGATCGCGGCGCCCAGGAAGCCCTGGAGGCGGCCCGCGACGCCCTTCTCGCCATGCAGCACGAGCAGGGCTACTGGAAGGGCGAGCTCGAGACCAACGTGACCATGGACGCCGAGGACCTCCTGCTGCGGCAGTTCCTCGGCGTGCGTACCGAGGAGCAGACGCAGGAGGCGGCCCGGTGGATCCGTGCCAACCAGCGCAGCGACGGTACCTGGGCCAACTTCTGGGGCGGCCCGCCCGAGCTCTCCACCACGGTCGAGGCCTACCTGGCCCTGAGGCTGGCGGGCGATCGGCCCGAGGAGCCCCACATGGCCAAGGCCGCCGCCTACGTGCTGGCGTCGGGCGGGGTCGAGGCGACGCGGGTCTTCACCCGGATCTGGCTGGCGCTTTTCGGCCTGTGGTCCTGGGAGGAACTCCCCGTCCTCCCCCCCGAGATCGTGCTCCTCCCCTCGTGGTTCCCGCTCAACATCTACGACTTCGCCTGCTGGGCTCGACAGACCGTGGTGGCGCTGGCGGTGGTGTCCCATTACCGGCCGGTGCGAAGGATCGAGGTCTCGATCGACGAGCTCCGCACCGGGCAGGTCCGCCGACCTCGTGGTGACCTGATCACCTGGGCCGGCCGGCTGACCGTGCTCGACCGGCTGTTGCACCGCTACGAGCGGCGTCCGCTGCGGTTCCTCCGCCGGGCCGCGTTGCGCCGGGCGGAGCGCTGGATCGTGGGCCACCAGGAGAACGATGGATCCTGGGGCGGTATCCAGCCGCCCTGGGTCTACTCGCTGATGGCTCTGTCCCTGCGGGGTTACGACCTCGGCCATCCGGTCATGCGGGGCGGGCTCGAGGGGCTGGACCGCTTCACCATCTCCGATGAGCGGGGCCGACGCCTGGAGGCCTGTCAGTCCCCGGTGTGGGACACGGTGCTCGCGATCGTCGCCCTCGCCGACGCGGGGCTCAAGCCCGACGACCCCGCCCTCGACTCGGCGGCCCGTTGGGTGCTCGCCGAGGAGGTGACGCGCCCAGGCGACTGGAGCGTGCGCCGGCCGGATCTCGCACCTGGAGGGTGGGCCTTCGAGTTCGAGAACGACTGGTACCCCGACATCGACGACACCGCCGAGGTCATCCTGGCCCTGTCGCGCACCGAGGCAGCCGGCCACCCGGCCGTCGACCGGGGGCGGGACTGGGTTCTCGGCATGCAGTGCCGTGACGGGGGCTGGGGCGCCTTCGACGTCGATAACACCCAGACGCTGTGTCGCGAGCACCCCTTCTGCGACTTTGGCGAGCTCATCGACCCGCCGAGCGCGGACGTGACCGCTCACATCGTCGAGATGCTCGCGTCGACCGGACGCCGCTCCTACGCCCTCGACCGGGGGGTGGCCTGGCTGCTGCGGGCCCAGGAGCCCGACGGGTCGTGGTTCGGCCGCTGGGGGGCGAACCACGTCTACGGCACTGCCGCCGCCCTCGTGGCGCTCCTGGCGGCAGGGCTCGATCGCGCCGACCCGGCGATCGTCCGTGCGGTGGGGTGGTTGGTGGCCCACCAGAACGAGGACGGGGGGTGGGGAGAGGACCTCCGCTCCTATGAGGACCGGTCGTGGATCGGCCGGGGCGCCTCCACCGCCTCGCAGACTGGCTGGGCGCTGCAGGGCCTGGTCGCCGCCGGGGAGCGGGACGCGACCGCCCGGGGGGTGGCCTGGCTGGTCGAGACCCAGCGGGCCGACGGCACTTGGGACGAGCCGTGGTTCACCGGGACCGGGTTCCCCGGCTACTTCTACATCAACTACCACCTCTACCGGATGGTCTTCCCGATCTCGGCCCTCGGCCGGTACCTGGCGGCGGAGGAGCGGCGTGGCTGAGCTCCGCGTGCTGAGCGCGCTGCGGGTCGAGGCTCTGGCGGTCGGCGGTCGGGTTCAGATCGTCGGCATGGGACCCCAGCGGGCGGCCACCGCCACCCTGCGGCGGCCGTCGGGTCCGGTCGCGGCGGCGCTGGTCGGGGTGGCCGGAGGGGTGGTTCCCGGCCTCGGGCCGGGCGAGCTGGTGATCCCGACCGAGCTGCGCACCCTGGATGGGCGGACCCGGCCGGTGCGCACCGCCCGCCTGCTCGCCTCCCAGCTCGCGCGGGTCGGGTTGCGGGCCCGCCTCGGCCCCATGATCTCGGTGCCCCGCCTCGTCCCGCCGCGGCACTTCGGGGGGCTCGGGGTCGACGGGGTGCTGGCTGCCGACATGGAGTCGGCGTGGCTGGCCGACGTGTTCGGCGACGACGTGCCCTTCGTCGTGGTCCGGGCGATCGCCGACTCGTTGGAGAGTGGCACGATCGGCGGCGGGCTGCGGGCGTTGCGGGCACTGCGCCGGCTTCGACCCGTCCTCGAGGACTGGGCCGGGGCGGTCGCCCCCCGCCGCATCGAGCTGGCGGCCCCCCGCTCCTTCTGCGCCGGGGTGGAACGGGCGATCGAGATCGTGGAACGGGCGATCGAGCGCTTCGGTGCCCCGGTCTACGTCCGACGACAGATCGTCCACAACGCGCATGTGGTGGCGGACCTGGAGCAAAAGGGGGCGGTGTTCGTCCAAGAGCTCGAGGAGGTGCCGGCCGGAGCCACGGTCGTGCTGGCCGCCCACGGGGTGTCGCCGGCGGTCCGGGCCGAGGCGGCCGAGCGGGGCGACCTCTCGGTGGTCGACGCCACCTGCCCGCTGGTGGCCAAGGTGCACTACGAGGCGCGCCGGTTCGCCGCCCAAGGGCGTCGCATCGTGCTGGTCGGTCACGCCGACCACGAAGAGGTGGTGGGGACGACGGGCGAGATCCCGGGGGCGATCGATCTGGTCGAGCGGCCCGAGGACGTCGCCCGCCTGGCTTACGGCCGCGACACCCCCATGGCCTACCTGACCCAGACCACCCTGGCGGTCGACGAGACGGCCGAGGTCGTGGCGGCGTTGCGGGACCGCTTCGGCGATCTGGTCGGGCCGAGCTCCAACGACATCTGCTACGCCAGCCAGAACCGTCAGGACGCCGTGCGGGCCTTGGCCGGCCGTTGCGACCTGGTGCTCGTGGTCGGCTCGACCAACTCCTCGAACACCGCCCGCTTGGTCGAGGTAGCTCAGCGCGAGGGCGCCCGGGCGGAGCTGGTCGAGGACGCCTCCCGACTGGACCTCTCGTGGCTGCACGGCGTCTCGGTCGTGGGGATCACCGCGGGGGCCTCGGCTCCCGAGTCCCTGGTCCAGGACCTGATCGAGCAGCTCTCGGGCCTTGGGTCGACCGATGTCCACGAACACCCAACCGTCGAGGAGTCTGTGCGCTTCTCCCTTCCCCTCCAGGTGCGCTGATGCCCATCCCGTTGCGACAGAACCTCCGAATCGGAGCCCACCTGCTCAAGAACAAGCTGGCGAAGCGGCCCTACTACCCCTTCATCGTGGAGATCGAGCCGCTCTTCGCCTGCAACCTGTCCTGCCCGGGGTGCGGCAAGATCCAGCATCCGACCGAGATCCTGCGCAAGCGTCTGAGCGTCGAGGACGTGGTATCAGCGGTGGAGGAGAGCGGGACCCCGATGGTCTCGATCGCCGGCGGTGAGCCGCTGCTCCATCCCGACATCGACAAGATCGTGGCCGCCGTGATCGAGCGGAAGGTCTACGTCTACTTGTGCACCAACGCGGTGCTGCTCCGCCGCCGGCTCGAGCGGTTCAGCCCGTCGCACTTCTTCTCCTGGGTCGTCCATGTCGACGGGTTGGGGGAGCGCCACGACGTGGCCGTCGATCGCCAGGGGGTGTTCGACGAGGCGGTGGCCGCCGTGCGGGAGGCGAAGGCCAAGGGCTTCCGGGTGACCACCAACTCGACCTTCTTCAACACCGACTCGCCCAAGACCGTCCGTGAGCTGCTCGACTTCTTGAACGACGAGCTCCGGGTTGACGCCATGATGATCTCTCCCGCCTACGCCTACGAGAAGGCCCCGGACCAGGACCATTTCATGGGAGTGGAGCAGACCCGACGGTTGTTCGCCGAGGCGTTCTCGGAGAAGCGGCGCCGGCGCTGGCGGCTCAACCATTCGCCTCTGTTCCTCGACTTCTTGGAAGGCAAGGTCGACTTCACCTGCACCGCCTGGGGGATCCCCAGCTACTCGGTGCTCGGCTGGCAGCGGCCCTGCTACCTCATGGCTGACGGCTACGCCGAGAGTTACCGGGAACTGGTCGATACGACCGACTGGTCCAAGTATGGGCGTGGTCGCGATCCGCGCTGCAACAACTGCATGGCCCACTGCGGCTACGAGCCCTCCGCGGTCATCGCGTCGATGAACTCGCTTCGCCAGTCCCTGCGCGCCCTCGTGAGTACCCATTGACCGTCCACCTGCCCGCCGAGGCGATCGACCGACCCGTGGTGCCGAGGTCGCTCGAGGAGCTGACGCCCGAGGCGCTGCGGGCGATGGATCGAGCGGAGCTCGACCTGCTCTCGGCGGAGATCCGCCGGTTCCTGGTCGCCTCGGTCGCCGCCAACGGTGGCCACCTCGGGTCCAACCTGGGGGTCGTCGAGCTGACCCTGGCCCTGCACCGGGTGTTCCGCTCGCCCCGGGACCGCCTGGTTTGGGACACCGGACACCAGAGCTACGTCCACAAGCTGGTCACCGGCCGGGCCGACGGGTTCGCCACGTTGCGGCGGGCCGGCGGGCTCTCGGGCTACCCCAGCCGGGCCGAGTCTGCCCACGACGTGATGGAGAACAGCCATGCGTCAACCGCCCTCTCCTACGCCTACGGCCTGGCCGCTGCCGGGGGGCTCGGCCACGCTGCCGGCCGGGTGGTGGCGGTGGTCGGCGACGGTGCTCTGACCGGGGGGCTCGCCTACGAGGCGCTCAACAACATCGGCACCGCCGGGCTGCCGGTCGTCGTGGTGGTGAACGACAACGGCCGGTCGTACGCGCCGACGGTGTCGGCCCTCTCCACCGCTGGGCGGCTCGACGACCTCGATCCGAAGGGGCCGGCCGGGTTCTTCGAGGCCCTGGGCCTCGCCTACCAGGGCCCGGTGGACGGCCACGACCTGTGCGCCCTCGAGGAGGCCCTGGCCGAGGCGGCCCGGCACCCTGGCCCGGTCGTGCTCCACGTGCACACGGTGAAGGGCCGCGGCTACCACTTCGCCGAGGCCGACGAGGCCAAGTGCCTGCATGACATCGGGCCCTTCGACCCCGACACCGGCGTCGCGCACCGGACGGACGGTCCCACCTACACCGAGGTGTTCTCCCGAGCCGTCCTGGAGGCGGGGGCCCGGGTGCCCGAGCTGGTGGTGATCACTGCCGCCATGGAGGGGCCGACCGGGCTGAGCGCGTTCAAGGAGCGGTACCCGGACCGGTGCTTCGACGTCGGCATCGCCGAGCAGCACGCGGTGGGCGCAGCGGCCGGGATGGCCATGGCCGGCGCTCGCCCGTTGGTGGCGGTCTACTCCACCTTTCTCAATCGGGCCTGGGATCAGGTGTACTACGACGTTGGCCTGCACCGGCTCCCGGTCGTCTTCTGCCTCGACCGGGCCGGGATCACTGGCGACGACGGGCCGAGCCACCACGGGGTGACCGATCTTGCACTGCTCACCAAGGTGCCGGGCATGACCGTGCTCGCCCCCTCTTGCGCCGAGGAGCTGACCGGGATGCTCCACTGGGCCCTCGCTCAAGCCGGCGGCCCGGTCGCCCTCCGGTGGCCGAAAGCCGAGGCCAGGTCGTCGACGGCTTCGGGCACCGGCCTGGCCGCCCGGCTGGTCCGCGCCGGCCGAGAGGTCTGCCTCATCGGCGTGGGCAGGCTCCTGGCCGCGTGTGAGGAGGCCGCGGCCCTGCTCGAGGAGGGCGGGGTCACGGCCAGCGTCTGGGACCCCCGGGCCGTCGCGCCGCTCGACCCGGCGATGCTCGACCACGCGGCCGGCCAGCGGCTGGTTCTGGTGGCCGAGGACGGGGTTGAGGAGGGAGGGGTCGGAGCCCTGGTGACCTCGGCGATCGCCGGGCGGGACGGTCAGCACCCGGATCGGGTGCTGTGCGCTGGGGTGCCGGTGGTCTACGTCGCCCACGGGCGTCCGGCCGACATCCTGAGTGGTCTCGAGCTTGACGGGCCGGGGATCGCCCGGCGGGTCCGCCGGCAGCACCGAGGAGCCGACCGATCGCCGCTTGGGAGCGCGCGCCGGCCGTTGTGACCGGGTTCCCGGCGGTCGCCGCCGGCCCGAGCACGATGCGCAGGACCCGACGTGTCAGCGAGGTCTGTGCGTGCTACATCGAGCGGGCTCAGCGCAGCCAGTGCTCCAACGCCCGCTGTTTCACCTCCTCGCGCCACTGGTGCATCTCGTCGCGGTGGCGATCTCTCAACGCCCGTGCCTCCTGGCGCACCTGACGCCGGAACTCGGCCACGTCACGATGAAAGCGCTCCCACGCCGCCTGGCGACTGACCCCGACCGAGTTGCCGATCCGTTCCCAGGTGGCGCCCTTCGCCACGGCCTCGGCGGCGAGCTTCGCCTCCCAGGCCGACAGGTGGCCCATGAGCGCCCGGGTCGCGCCCAACGCCACCAGGGGATCGGGGTTAGAGATGGCGCTCTCCCAGGTGGCGAGGAAGAGGGTCGGTACCGCCCGTCGGTGGTTCCGGGGCTCGTCGTCGTCCGGCCCTCGGCCTTGAGCACTCTCCTGCCCGGCCATCTGTCAAGGTTGCCTTAACAACAGAGATCTGTCAAGATCAGCTTGACGAGCGGGACGTCCGGTGGGCCGGTGACTGCCAGGGGCTCGCCGCCCGGTGCGTCCCGCCGCCGGGCGGCGCTGGAGAGGGACTGACCGAGGTTGTATCGAGCATGAGCGCACGACCACGACCGGTTCGCCGCCGGGCCGGACCCCGGCCGACCGGCGGCGGGACGGGGCGATGAGCGCGACCCCGGGCGCAGCGACGTGGGATGGGCCGGCCATCCTGGTCGAAGACGTCCACAAGGCTTTCGGCGAGGTGCAGGCCCTCTGCGGGGTCGACCTGGTGGCCGAGCGGGGTCAGGTGCTCGGCCTGCTCGGTCCGAACGGCGCCGGCAAGACCACGGCGGTGAAGATCCTCACCACCCTCATCGAGCCGGACCGCGGCAGAGCCCTCGTCGAAGGCCGCGACGTGGTGTGCTCGCCCGCCGCGGTGCGCGAGATCATCGGGCTCGCCGGACAGTCGACCGCGATCCAAGAGGAGCTTACGGGGCGCGAGAACCTCGAGATCATGGGCCGCCTCTATCATCTCGACCCCGCGACCCGGCGTCGCCGGTCCAGCGAGCTGCTCGAGCGCTTCGAGCTCGCTGACGCGGCCGACCGTCCGGCCAAGGGCTACTCGGGCGGGATGCAACGACGGCTCGACCTTGCCCTCAGCTTGGTCTCCAGGCCGGCGGTGCTCTTCCTCGACGAGCCCACGTCCGGGCTCGACCCGAGGAGCCGCCTCGGCATGTGGGAAGTGATCCAAGAACTGGTGTCTATGGGCACGACCTTGCTGCTCACCACCCAGTACCTCGAGGAGGCCGACGAGCTGGCCGACGAGATCGTCGTCGTCGACCGGGGACGGGTCATCGCGGCGGGCACCGTCCAGGAGCTGAAGAACCGGGTCGGGGGCGACGTGATCGAGTTCGAGGTGGTCGATCGCCAGCACCTGACACAAGCGGCCGAGGCGGTCAGCGTGCTCTCGGAACTCCGGCCCACCGTCGACGCCGAAGCGGCTCGTGTGGCCATCCGGGTGGGCGCCAGCGGGTCGGCGTCACTGGTCGAGACGGTCCGACGGCTCGATGCGCTCGGTATCCGCACCGAGGATCTGGCGGTTCGTCGTCCCTCGCTCGACGACGTGTTCCTCGCCTTGACCGGGCACGGGACCGAGGAGGACAACGGGGCCAAGCTTCGCTCGAGACGGGGCCGCAGCGCCGGCCACCGGGCCTGAGCGAGGTTCTGTGTCCGCAACCTCGAAGACCCTGGTCGCGGTGCTCGTGCCGAGGCCGCCCGTGCTTGGCCGCGTCCGCTCGGGTCTCGCCGACGTCGCCACCTTGACCAAGCGCGAGCTGCTCATTTGGCTCCGGAACCCCTCGTACCTCTTCTTCACCTTCATCCAGCCGGTGATGTTCGTGCTCTTGTTCCGGTACGTCTTCGGCGGGGCCATCCCGGTCAAGGTTCCCGGTGGCTACGTGAGCTTCCTCATGCCCGGCATCGTCGCCCAGACCGCCGCCTTCGCCTCGTTCGGGACCGCCATCGCCCTGGCCCGTCAGATCCAAAAGGGGGTGATCGACCGCTTTCGGGCAATGCCGATGGCCCGCTCGGCGGTGCTGCTCGGGCGCCTCGCAGCCGACACCGTCCGCCTCGTGGTCACGGTGCTCATCATCGTGGGTGTGGGCTACGCCGTCGGCTTCCGCTTCCAGAACGGGGTTGTCCCCGCCGTGCTCATGGTTCTGCTCGCGGTGGGCTTCGGGGTGGTGATCTGCACGGTGAGCGGGTTCGTCGGCCTCGCCATCAAAGACGAGGAATCGGTGGGCTCCTTCGGGCTTGTGTGGCTGTTCCCGCTTACCTTCGTCAGTTCCGCTTTCGTGCCCGTGCTCTCGATGCCCGGCTGGCTGCAGGCGTTCGCCAAGAACCAGCCGGTCACCACGGTCATCGACGAGATGCGCAGCCTCGCGCTCGGCGGGCCACTCGGTCTGCACGCCTGGCAGAGCGCGCTCTGGCTGGCCGGGATCGTCGCGATCTTCGTCCCCTTGGCGGTCCGGGCCTACCGCCGGGCCTCCTGAGTCGACGAGCCGCCCGGGTCAGAGCCCGCGGTGCGCCTGCAGATGGCCCGGCGGTTCGCGTCGGCGCGTCAGATCGTCGGCACCACGGCTCTGCGCAGACCTCCAACTCGTCACGGGGCCTCAGGTCATCACCGCGCACGAGCAGCGAGTGTCTCAGTGGTCGGCCGCGTGCGAGCTGTGCCAGAGACGCACGCCGACGCCGAGCGCGCCAGTCAGAAGGCCCAACCGCCGATGACTGCATAGAAACTGTCCATGCCCCCCGCCTCTATGGGAAGGGGACCGGCGAGGACGCCGGACCGGTTCGAATGCTACGCCCCGGTTGGCGACGCACACCCTGCCGATCAACCGCCACCGCGAAGGGTCTGATTAGCGGCACCCGACCCTCGCACGCGCTCAGCTGCCTCCATCGTCGTGGACCGTCGGCCCACCGCGCCCTCCCGAGCCGAACCAGGACGAGCGAATCCGGCGCGCGAGGCGGCGGAGCCCCAGCGGCCCCCGCGCGGCGTCCACCGCTCCTCGACGGGGGTCTGGTACAAACGGTGCCACGGTTGACTCGGTCAAGCCTTAGCTGATCAGGAAGAACCCGAGGTCATGTGACGGCAACGAGGAGTCGGAAGCCCTGGTGGCGGCCCTGGAAGGTGGGCGCCGGGTGAACGACGCCGCCACGCCGTGGCGACGGACGCTGCGTCGGATCGGGCGGGTGGTCGATCGTCCCAGCGAGTCGGCGCGCTCGCTCGGCCTCGCCCTACGGGCCCGCTCCGAGGAGGTCGCAGCCGACGTGCTGTCCCGCTGGGAGAAGGGTCGCTCCGACCCGACCCCGGCGACCGAGCGGATCCGTGACGACGTCCGCCGGTTCTGCCGTAGCGGCACCGAGCAGGTCACCCAGTACCTGATCCAGGGCGAGACGGCATCCCCCGAGCAGACCACCAGCCAGGCCGCGCCGGGCCGAGCGGCGGCCAACCAGTCGGTGATGCTGTCGGATCTGGTGAAGATGCACCTCTACTGGCGCGACGTGGTCATCGAAGTGCTGGGGGAGGAGGCTGACCGGCTGGACAGCGACCCCGAGGCCCTCGAGCTGGCGGTGGGGGCGGTCCGAGCGGGTTCGGACTCGGCTCTGGTCCGGGTGGCCAAGGTGTTCGACACCCATCGGGCCCTCCTCCAGACCCAGCTGGAAGAGGAGCAGAACCGCCTCAGCCACCAGGCTCTCCACGACGCGTTGACCGGGCTGCCAAACCGGGTGCTCTTCTTGGAGCGCCTGGCCACCTCGATCGAGGCCGCCACCCGGCGCTCC
>DAHUZS010000146.1 GCA_027315045.1 Acidimicrobiaceae bacterium | reverse complement strand
CGGCCCCCGGCAGCTGTCCCGTTCCCAGGCCAACCTGCTGCGCTCGATGCTCTCGTCGATCTGGGCCATGACCAAGGAGGGCGCGAGCGCCGGAGACCTCAAGATTGCCGACGCCGCGCTGGCCGAGATGACCGAGGCGTTCCGGGTCTTCTCCCCGTACCGGAGCGTGCGCAAGCTCACCATGTTCGGTTCGGCTCGGACAAGGCCGGCCGACCCGGTGTACGTCCTGGCCCGGGACCTGGCGACCCACCTGGCCGAGGCCGGCTGGATGGTGGTGACCGGGGCCGGTCCCGGGATCATGGCGGCCGGCATCGAGGGGGCCGGGGCCCAGCGCTCCTTCGGGGTGAACATCCGGCTCCCCCACGAGCAGGGGGCCAACCGGTTCATCGCCCAGGACCCGAAGCTGGTCGAGATGCGCTACTTCTTCACCCGCAAGCTCATGCTCATCAAAGAGTCCCACGGCTATGCCGTCCTCCCCGGCGGCTTCGGCACGCTCGACGAATGCTACGAGCTGCTCACCCTGCTCCAGACGGGCAAGGCCGAGCCGGCCCCGGTGGTCCTGGTGGAGACCCCGGGCGGCTCGTACTGGTCCAAGTGGCGGGGGTTCGTCGAGGAGCTCGCGGAGGGCCCGGGCTATATCTCCCCCGACGACCTCGGTCTGTTCCGCGTGGTGAACACGGTGCAGGACGCGGCCAAAGAGGTCCTCGACTTCTACGCCAACTACCACTCGTGCCGGTGGGTGGGCGACCTCCTCGTGCTGCGGGTCCAGGTGGCCCCGAGCCACAACGAGCTGGCCGAGCTCAACGCCGAGTTCAAGGACATCGTGCTCGCCGGGCCGATCCGCCTCGCCTCGCCCTTCCCTCCCGAGCGCTCGGACAACGACCAGCTGAACCTGAAGCGGGTGGTGCTGCGCTTCGACCGGGTCCACTACGGCCGGTTGCGCCAGCTCATCGAGGCCCTCAATCGCTGCCACGGCTGAGGGCCCGCCCTCAGGCGTCCTCGGGCTGCCCGGCCACCCCCTCGAGCTCGGCCGCCGCCTTCTCCAGGGCCCGGGAGGCCCGGGTGAGCCGCCGCTCCTCGGCGACCTTCTCGGCCGGGTCCCCCCGGCCCCGCTCGGTGGCGTCCAGCAGCCGGTCGAGGGCCAGGTCAGCCAGCTCGGCGGCGAGGGACCGGATGCGCTCGGCCAGCTCGGCCAGCCCCTCGGAACCGGTCAAGCCGGGGGACGGTCCAAGGTCACGACGTCGAGGGCACCCTCGGCGTAGCGGGCCCGCAGCAGCTTCTTGTCGAACTTGCCGACCGAGGTCTTGGGGACCGCGTCGATGAAGCTCCAGCGTTCCGGGGTGGCCCAGCGGGCCACCTTGTCTTTCAAGAACGCCTGGAGGTCGGCCGCCTCGGGCTTGGCCCCCTCGCGGGGCACCACGCAGACGAGCGGACGCTCGTCCCAGCGCGGGTCGGGCACGGCGATGACCGCTGCCTCGAAGACGTCGGGGTGCCCCATGACCAGGCCCTCGATCTCGACCGAGGAGATCCACTCGCCGCCCGACTTGATCACGTCCTTGGTCCGGTCCGAGATGGTCATGTAGCCCCGCCGGTCGAGCGAGCCGACGTCACCGGTGCGCAGCCAGCCGTCGTCGAAGCGGTTGGGGTCGTCGTCCTTGTAGTAGGAGGCGGTCACCCACGGGCCGCGGATCTCGAACTCGCCCACCGCCTCGCCGTCGCTCGGCAGGATCGAGCCGTTCTCGGCCACCACCCGGACCTCCACCCCTGGGACCAGGCGCCCCGCCTTCACCCGGTACCCGATCTCCTGGTCCTTCGGGCAGTCGGCCGGGGGCCGGCCGAAGGCGGCGAGCGGGCTGGTCTCGGTCATGCCCCAGCCCTGGATCATCTCCGCCCCCACCTGGCTGGCGAACGCCTCGATGAGGGCCCGGGGCACCGCCGACCCCCCGCAGGTGACCGACTCGAGGGAGGAGAGGTCGGCCCCCGGCGAGGCGGCCAGGGCCCGCAACAGGTCGTTCCAGACAGTCGGGACGCCGCAGGAGAGGGTGACCCGTTGGTCCTCGATGATCTTGAGCAGCCGCTCGCCCTGGACGAAGGACTGGGGCAGCACGATGTCGGCCCCGACCACCCAGCAGCTGTAGGGGGTCCCCCAGGCGTTGGCGTGGAACATCGGCACGATGACCAGGAGGCGGTCCCGCTCGGTCATGCCGATCGAGACCGCCGCGGTGTGAGCCATGGTGTGCAGGTAGGTGGAGCGGTGCGAGTACACCACCCCCTTGGGGTTCCCGGTGGTGCCGCTCGTGTAGCACATGGCGGCGGCGGCGTCCTCGTCGAGCGCCGGCCAGTCGTACCCGGGGTCCTCGGCGCCGAGCACCTCCTCGAAGGCGAGGGTCGCCCCGAAGCGCTCGGTGTCGCCGTCGCCGACGGCGATCAGGTGCTCGACGGTCTTCAAGTCGTCCCAGACGTTGGCCAACACCGGCAGGAGCGAAGCGTCGGCCACGATCACCTTGTCCTCGGCGTGGTTGATGACGTAGCTCAGCTGGTCGGGAAACAGCCGGACGTTCAGGGTGTGGAGGACGGCCCCCATGGACGGCACGGCCAGGTAAGCGGTCATGTGGGCCTGGTTGTTCCACAAGAAGGTGCCCACCCGGTCCCCGTCTTGGACCCCGAGCCGTCCGAGCGCCTTGGCCAGCCGTTCGGCCTGAGCGGCGACCTCGGTGAAACTGGCGGTGGCGTAGCCGTCGGCGTTGACCGTCACCACCTCGCTGTCGCCGTGGACCTCTTGGCCGTGACGCAGGATGTGGCTGATCAGGAGCTGGAAGTCCTGCATGGTGCTGCGCATCGCTGTCCCCCTGTGGTGCTCGAGCGCCCGAGAACGCGAGCGTAGCAACGATGGCTTCCAGGACTTCTGCCTCCGAGCGGGTGCCCGGAGCGGTGGCGTGGGCCCCCCGGTCCCGACCGTTCCCTCCCGCGAGGGGGTGCCGTGGGGCGGGTGGTGGTCGTAATGGTCGGGCTCTGCCTCACCCTGGCGGCGGGGCTGGCCGGTTGCGTGGGCCTGCTCGGCACCACCGGCCCGGGGGTGCCGGGGGGGCCGAGCGGCGCGGGCGCCGCGGTCCCGGCCCGCTGGGAGGCCTGGGACCGGGGTGCGGCGGCCAGATGTCCGGGACTGCCGTGGTCGGTGTTGGCGGCGATCGGCCGGGTCGAGAGCGACAGCGGACGCTCGAGGGCCCCCGGGGTGGCCGCCGGAAGCAATCCGGCCGGCGCGCAGGGCCCCATGCAGTTCGAGCCGGCCACCTTCGCCCGCTACGGGGTGGTCGGGCCCGGCGGGGTCAGCCCCCCCTCCCCCTACGACCCGGTCGACGCCATCTACAGCGCGGCCCGCCTCCTGTGCGCCGACGGCGGGGGTCACTTGGCCTCCCTCGCCGGCGCCGTCGCTGCCTACGACCGTTCCGGGACCTACGTGGCCACCGTCCTCGTCCTCGCCCAGGCGCTGGCCTCGGACCCCGGGCTCCCGGACACCCCGGCGGCGGCGATCCAGTTCGCGGCGGGCGAACTCGGCGTGCCCTACCGCTGGGGCGGCACCGGGGTCGGCGGGTTCGACTGCTCGGGGTTGACCCAGGCCGCCTACGAAGCGGCCGGGGTCCGCCTGCCCCGGGTGGCCCAGGACCAGTTCGACGCCGGACCGGCCGTGGCCGACCGGACTGCGGTCGTGCCCGGGGACCTGCTCTTCTACGGCCGCTCGACCCGGGCCGTCGAGCACGTCGGGATCTACGTCGGGGCCGGCGAGATGATCGACGCTCCCCACGCCGGCGCCGTGGTGCGCGAGGAGCCGGCGGGCTGGGGCGACTTCGTCGGGGCGACCCAGCCGGGCTGAACGCCCGGAGCGAGCCGGCCCTCAGGTGACCGGGGGCCCGGCGCGCTCGACGCGCGGGGCGAGCAGGCAGAACTCGTTGCCCTCGGGGTCGGCGAGCACCACCCAGGTCGGCTCGCCCTGGCCGATGTCGACCCGCCTCGCCCCGAGGGAGAGGAGGCGCTCCAGCTCCTCGGCTTGGTCTCGGCCGACCGGGTTGAGGTCGAAGTGGAGACGGTTCTTGGCGGCCTTTCGATCCGGCACCGCCAGCACCAGCAGGACGAAGGACGAGTCCCCCGAACAGTCCCCCACCACCAGGTCGCCGTCGGCGTCGACCCAGCGGTCCCAGCCGAGGGCGGCCGCCCAGAAGTCGGCTACCAGCTCCCGGTCGAGGGCGTCGATCACCACCGTGCTCAGCACCGAGGCCACGGGCCGATTGTCCCAGGGCCGAAGCGGCCCCGCCCGATGGCTGGCCGGTTCGGGTTACCTTCGGGCCCGTGCACGACGACCGTCCCTATCTCCGGTTCCCGTCCCTGGCCGGTCCGCTGCTCTGCTTCGTCGCCGACGACGACGTGTGGATCGGCTCCACCGAGGACCCCGCGGCCCGGCGGTTGACCGCCGATTTCTCCCCCACCGCCAACGCCCGCCTCTCCCCCGACGGGACCTGGGTTGCGTACACCGGCCGGCGCGACGGTGCACCGGAGGTCTACGCGGTGGCGGTCGAGGGCGGCGAGGTGCGCCGCCTCAGTTTCTGGGGCGACGCCTTCACCCGGGTGATCGGGTGGACGGGCGACCACCAGGTGCTGGCGGTCACGGCCGCCGGGGAGCCGTTCCGCAGCCGCACCTGGGCCCACGCCCTGCCGATCGACGGCGCGCCGGCCACCCGGCTCCCCTACGGCCCGGTGACTGCCGTCGGGCGGGGACCGGGCGGGGCGGTGGTGCTCGGGGTGGACCAGAGCCCCAACCGGGGGCCCTCGTGGAAGCGCTACCGGGGTGGCACGGCGGCCAAGCTGTGGCTAGACCCCGCCGGCTCCGGTCAGTTCGCCCGGTTCCTGGCCGACCTCGACGGCCAGCTCGAGGACCCGGCGTTCGTGGGCGAGCGCATCGTCTTCGTCTCCGACCACGAGGGGGTGGGCAACCTCTACTCGGTCGCGCTCGACGGCTCGGGGCTCCGGCGCCACAGCGACCACCCCGAGTTCTATGCCAGGGCGGCGGCGAGCGACGGGGCCCGGGTCGTCTACCAGTGCGCTGGCGACCTGTACCTGCTGGAGGACCTCGGCGCCTCCTCGACCCCGCGCCCCCTCGAGGTGCGCCTCGCCGCGGCCCGCAGGGGCAGGACCCCGTTCCCGATCAAGGCGGCCGAGCATCTGGGCGACGTCGCCCCTGACCGGCGGGCCCGTGCCAGCGCGCTTGAGGTCCGGGGCGCGGTCCTCTGGCTGCCCCACCGTGACGGCCCGGCCCGGCTGCTCGGCGGCGGGGCCGGCGTGCGGGGCCGGCTCCCCCGGATCCTCGCGTCGGGAGACGACGTGGCGGTGGTCTACGTGACCGATGCGTTGGGCGACGACGCGCTGGAGATCGTCCCGGCCTTCGGCACCGGAGCTCCACGGCGCCGGGCCGAGGGCGTTCTCGGCCGGGTGCTGGACCTCGCCACCTCGCCCGACGGCACCAAGGTGGCAGCCGCCTCCCACGACGGCCGGGTGCTCCTGATCGACGTGGCCTCCGGCGAGCGGCGCGAGGTCGACCGCTCCGAGGACGGCGACGCCACCGGGCTCACCTTCTCGCCCGACTCGGCCTGGTTGGCCTGGTCGCACGCCGGCCCCGACCCGCTGCGCCAGATCAGGTTGGCGCCGATCGAGGGGGACGAGGTGCTCGAGGTCACCGCGTTGCGGTTCAACGACCACGACCCGGCCTTCACCCTCGACGGGAAGTTCTTGGCCTTCCTCTCGGCCCGGACCTTCGACCCGGTCTACGACAGCCACGTCTTCGACCTGTTCTTCCCGGCCGGCACCCGGCCGTACCTGGTGGCTCTGGCCGCCGCCACGCCGTCACCGTTCGACCCCGAGCTGGCCGGCCGGGCGCCCTCGGGCGAGCCGCCCGGAGACAAAGCAGAGAAGCCCGAGAAGCCCGAGGGGGCGCCGGAGGGGGCGCCGGTGGTGGTGGACCGGGAGAACCTGGCCGAACGGGTGGTGCCGGTGCCGGTCGCCGCCGGGCGCTACCGGTCCCTCATGGCGGTGACCGGCGGCCTCGTGTGGTTGGACACGCCGCTCTCGGGGGTCCTCGGCGACGAGCGAGCACGCCCCGGCGCGCCCGGCCCCCGCGCCCGCCTCGTCCGCTACGACGTCGACAAGCGCCGGGAGCTGACGCTCCTCGACTCGGTCCAGGCGGTGTGGGCGAGCGGGGACGGCGCCTCGCTCGTGGTCCGCGACCGCAACGCGCTCGTGGTGGTGCCCTCGGGGGTCCGGGTGGAGCCGTCCGCCCCCGGCGCCGAGGGCCCGAGCGACCGGATCGAGGTCGACACCTCACGGGTCCGGCTCACGATCGACCCGACGCTCGAATGGCGCCAGATGTACGACGAGGCGGCCCGCATCATGCGGGACCACTTCTGGTCAGCCGACATGGCCGGCGTGGACTGGCCGGCCGTGGTCGAACGCTACCGACCGCTCCTCGAGCGGATCTCCACCCGCCACGACCTCTCCGAGCTGCTCTGGGAGGTCCAAGGCGAGCTCGGCACCTCGCACGCCTATGAGACCGCGCCGGCCCGGCCGACCGACGCCATGCGCAAGGTGGGCCTGCTCGGGGCGGACCTGGTCCGGGCCGACGACGGGCGGTGGCGGGTGGCACGGATCCTGCCCGGCGAGACCTCGGTGCCGAGCGCCCGCTCCCCGCTCCTCGCCCCCGGCTCCTCGGTGGCCATCGGCGAAGCGGTGGTGGCCGTTGACGGAGTGCCAGTCGACCCGCTCCTGGGCCCGGCCCCCCTGCTCGCGGGTTCGGCCGACCATCCGGTAGCCCTCGGCGTCGAGGCGGCCGACGGCTCGCGGCGCGAGGTCGTGGTCGTCCCGTTGGCCGACGACCGGCCCCTCCGCTACCAGGCCTGGGTGGCCGACCGGCGGGCCTTCGTGCACCAGGCGAGCGGGGGCCAGGCCGGCTACCTGCACGTCCCCGACATGATGGGCGCCGGCTGGGCGGAGCTGCACCGGGACCTCCGGGTCGAGGTGGCCCGCGACTCCCTCGTGGTCGACCTGCGGGACAACGCCGGGGGTCACGTCTCCCAGCTGGTGCTGGAGAAGCTGGCCCGCCAGGTCCTGGGTTGGGACCGGGGCCGCCACCACGCGCCGGAGACCTACCCGGCCGACGCGCCCCGGGGGCCGTTCGTGGCCGTCGTCAACGAGCAGGCCGGTTCGGACGGCGACATCGTGACCGCCGGGATCAAGCTCCGGGGGCTGGCCCCGGTCGTCGGTACACGGACCTGGGGCGGGGTCGTCGGGATCGACGGCCGCTACCACCTGGTGGACGGCACCGCGGTGACCCAGCCTCGCTACGCCTTCTGGTTCGACCGCCTCGGTTGGGAGGTGGAGAACCACGGGGTCGACCCGGACGTCGAGGTGGCCATCGCGCCCCAGGCCTGGGGGGCCGGGGAGGACCCGCAGCTGGAGGCGGCGCTCGCCACCCT
>DAHUZS010000145.1 GCA_027315045.1 Acidimicrobiaceae bacterium | reverse complement strand
CGAACGGCTGGATAGGTTCTGCATGCCCGACAGAGAGGCGATCATCGGCGAGCACCGTCTGCACCCGACGGACACCGGCTCGCCCGAGGTCCAGGTGGCCCTCTTGACCGACCGGATCTCGCACCTCACCGACCACTTGCGTGCCCACCCCGGTGATCACCACACCCGGCGGGGACTCATGAAGCTGATCGGACGTCGACGCAGGCTGCTCGACTACGTTGCCCGCAACGACGTCGAGCGCTACCGAAAGCTCATCGGGCGGCTCGGGATCCGCCGGTAAGACAGAACGTCCGCCCGGCCAACGGCCGGGCGGACGCACAAGAGACGGGCACCGCCCCACGGTCGGCTGCCAGTCGCCGATCACCTCGGCCCCGCCGGTCGAGAGGTGGTCGACCACTGGGAACCGGCACGGAGCGGCCCCTGAGCACAAGGAGCAACATGGCCGAGGCCATCTCCGTGTCGGCACCGATCTCGGGCACCGACCGTCACCTTTCCCTCGAGGCCGGCAAGCTGGCCCAGCTGGCCGACGGCGCGGTCGTCGGGCGCATCGGGGACACCGTCGTGCTGGCTACCGCCACCGCGGCGCGCTCGGTCCGGGAGGGGATCGACTTCTTCCCCCTGACCGTGGACATCGAAGAGCGCGCCTATGCGGCGGGCAAGATCCCCGGGTCCTTCTTCCGCCGGGAGGGTCGGGCCACCGACCAGGCCATCTTGACCTGTCGGCTCATCGATCGTCCCCTCCGGCCCTCGTTCCCCAAGGGCTTTCGCAACGAGGTCCACGTGGTGGGGACGATCCTCGGGGCAGACCAGGTGAACCCGCACGACGTGCTGGCTATCAACGCCGCCTCGGCCGCCCTCATGATCTCGGGGATCCCCTTCGACGGGCCGATCGGCGCCGTGCGGATCGCCCACTCGATCGACGGGGTCTGGGTCCCCCACCCGAGCTTCGAGGAGGGTGACGCATCGACCTTCGAGCTCGTGGTCGCGGGCCGGGCGCTGACCGCGGAGGACGACGCCGAGATCGCCATCATGATGGTCGAGGCCGGCGGGACGGAGCGCTCGTTCGAGTTCTACGCCGAGGGCGCCCCCAAGGTCACCGAGGAGGTCCTGGCCCAGGGACTCGAGGTGGCCAAGCGCTGGATCCGCGAGTCGATCAACCTCCAGCGCGAGCTGGTCCGGGCCTTCGTGGCGGCCCGGGGCGAGATCAAGACCATCGAGTTCAGCGCGCTCAGCGACTACGGCGAGGACGTCTGGGCCCGAGTCGAGGCGATCGGGACCGCGCCGTTGGCCGAGGCCAACCAACTGAGCGCGAAGGCGGACCGGAACCAGGCTGTCGACGACGCCACGGCCGGTGTGCTCGAGGCACTGGCCGAGGAGTTCGCCGGGCGCGCCGGCGAGGTGAAGGCGGCGGTACGGGCCCTGACCAAGAAGCTGGTCCGCAAGCGGATCATCGAAGAGGGGATCCGCATCGACGGCCGGACCACGAGCGACATCCGTCCGCTCTCGGTCGAGATCGACCTGCTCCCCACCGCGCACGGCTCGGCCCTCTTCCAGCGGGGCGAGACCCAGGTCCTCAACGTCACGACCCTGGGGATGCCACGCATGAACCAGCTGCTCGACACGATCTCGCCCGACGACTCGAAGCGCTACATGCACCACTACAACTTCCCGCCGTACTCGACCGGGGAGGCGGGTCAGATGCGGGGGCCGAGGCGTCGGGACATCGGCCACGGCATGTTGGCCGAGCGGGCCCTCCTGCCGGTGGTGCCGTCCGAGGAGGACTTCCCCTACACGCTCCGGCTCGTCTCCGACGTGCTCGCCTCCAACGGCTCCACCTCGATGGCCTCGGTGTGCGGATCGTCCCTCTCGCTCATGGCGGCAGGGGTGCCGATCGCCGCGCCGGTGGCCGGGATCGCGATGGGCCTCGTGCACGAGGGGGATGACTACGTGACCCTGACCGACATCCTGGGTGCCGAGGACGCCTTCGGGGACATGGACTTCAAGGTGGCCGGGACCGCCGACGCCGTCACCGCGCTGCAGCTCGACACGAAGATCGACGGCCTGCCGGCCGACGTGCTCGCCAAGGCGCTGCACCAGGCCAAGGTGGCCCGGCTACAGATCCTGGCGGTGATGGAGGCGGCGATCGCCGAACCCCGCTCCGAGGTGGCCACGAGCGCGCCCAAGATCGTCTCGATGCAGATCCCCATCGACAAGATCGGTGAGGTCATCGGCCCCAAGGGCAAGGTCATCAACACCCTCCAGCAGGAGACCGGCGCCGACATCTCCGTCGACGACGACGGGATGGTGGGCACCGTGACCATCGGCGCCAGGGACTCGGGCGCCGTGGAGGAGGCGCGGCGGCGGATCTCGCTCATCTTGGATCCGCCGAGCGCCGAGATCGGCGAGGTCTACCAGGGCAAGGTGGTGAACCTGACCAAGTTCGGCGCTTTCGTCAACGTGCTCCCGGGTCGCGACGGCCTGCTGCACATCTCCAAGCTGTCGTCGCTCGCCGGTGGCCGCCGGGTCGGCGCGGTCGAAGACGTGCTCACCCTGGGCCAGCCCATCGAGGTCCGGGTGGACGACATCGACCAGCAGGGCAAGGTGTCACTCTCCCTGGCCGGCATGGAGGGTGAGAACGGCGTACCGGTCGAGCGGCCGCGGGGGTCCGAGCTCAAGGACGGCGGCTCGAGCAATGGTGGTTCCTCGTTCGCTTCCTTCGAGGACGCCTTCGAGGCCGAGCTGGTGGAAGAGTTCGGTGACCTCGGCCCGGGCTCGGCCGGCGAGGGTCGTCCGGGCGAGCGCCGGCGGTCCCGGCCCCGCCGGCGTTGAGCACCGGGGGGGCAACCTCCTCCATCTCGGTCCAGACGCTCCCCTCGGGGCTGCGCCTGGTCACCGAGGCGATGCCCGAGGTCCACTCGGTCGCCATCGGCTTCTGGGTCGGAAGCGGGTCGCGCGACGAGCCCGAGGAGCTCGCCGGGGCCTCGCACTTCTTGGAGCACCTGTTGTTCAAGGGGACCCCGACGTTGAGCGCCGCTGCCATCGCCGAGGCGCTCGACGAGGTCGGGGGGGACTGCAACGCCTACACGACCAAGGAGTACACCACCTTCTTCGTGCGCCTCCTGGCCGAGCACTTCTCCCTCGGGCTGGACATCCTGAGCCAGATCATGTGGGACCCGGCGCTGCGCCCGGCCGACGTCGAGTCGGAACGGACGGTGATCCAAGACGAGATCCTCATGCACGCCGACGAACCGGCCGACCTGGTCGTCGAGCGCTGCCTCGAGGCGCTGTTCCCCGGCCATCCCCTGGGGCGCGACGCGCTGGGCACCGCCAAGAGCGTCGCCGCCATCACCACCGACGACGTGCGCGGGTTCTTCGAACGGCACTACCGGCCCGAGAACATGGTGGTGTCGGTGGCCGGCCGGATCCACCACGACGAGGTGGCCACGGCGGTCGACGCCCGGTTCGCCGGCAACCCCGGCGGCGCCCCGCCCGAACGCCGGCCACCGGGTGACCCGGGCGAACCGCTGGTGGTGGCCACCCGGCCGACCGAGCAGGCCCACCTGACCCTCGGGGCCCGGTGCGTCTCGAGGTTCGACGACGACCGTTGGGCGTTCTCGGTCCTGAACCACGTCCTCGGGGGCGGGATGTCCTCGCGGCTGTTCCAGAAGGTGAGAGAGCAGCGGGGCCTCGCCTACTCGATCAGCTCGGAGCGAGTGGCCTTCGAGGACGCCGGCTCGCTGTGCGTGGTGGTGGGGACCGCACCCGGCCACGTCGAGGAGGTCCTCGCCATCGTGAGCGCCGAGCTCGAGCAGCTGGCGGCGGATGGGGCGTCCGAACGGGAGTTGGCCGTCGCCAAGGGCAACCTCCGGGCCGAGGCCCTGCTCGCCACCGAGGACTCGGGGGCCCGGATGAGCCGGATCGGTTCCGCCCTCCTGCTCCAGGGCGAGGTGAAGCGGCTGGAGGAGATCCTCGAGCGCGTGGATTCGGTGAGCCTGGACGACGTCCGCCGGGTCGCGCGGATTCTGGCCGAGCAGCCCCGCACCCTGGCCGTGGTGGGCCCGTTCGAGCCGGCGGACTTCGACGGCGCGCTGGCCGCCCACCCGTCCTAGGACCCGACCAGGTGACGACGACCGTGCTGGGGGCCGGCGCGCCGGCCAGACCGGCGCGCCGGCTCGTCCGCCTGGTGCGCGAGTCCCCCGACGCCTGGCCGGTCGCGGTCCTGGTCGTGCTGCCGGTGGTGGTCTTCGGCTCGCCGGCGGCCGCCGGGCACCCCGCCATCAGCTACGACAACCTGCTGCAGAACTTCCCGCTCCGGGTGCTCTCGGGGTCGCTGTTCCGCCAGGGCCACCTGCCGCTGTGGAACCCGACGATCTGGTCGGGCTCCCCGTTGCTCGGCGGCCTGAACGCCGGCTCCTTCTATCCGGGCACCCTCCTGTTCGCCGCCCTGCCCGCCGTCCTCGCTTGGGTGCTCAACCTGGTCGCCGTGTACTGGGCGGCCGGCCTCGGCCTCTACGCGCTGCTCCGCCAGTACCGGCTCCGCCCGCTGGCCTGCGGGTTGGCCGCGCTCACCTACGAGTTCGGCGGGGCCATGACCGGCCAGTTGGTGCACCTCGGGATCATCCAGGGCATGGGCTGGATGCCGCTCATGGTCCTGGCCGAGCTCCGCCTGTCCTGGGCGGTGTTCGGCACCGGGCCCACGGCCGAGTACCGGAGCCGTCCGGCGTCGGTGTCCTCCCCCTGGCCCTGGGTGGCACTCCTCGCTGCGGTGATGGGCCTCAACCTGTTGACCGGCGAGCCCCGGAGCATGGCCGAGACCGAGATCGTCGGTTCGGTCCTGTTCGCCTGGCTCCTCCTGCGCAGCTACCCCGGCGACGGGGTGGACGTGGCGCGGCGGGCCCGGCTGTTCGGCTACGTCGTGGTGGCGGCAGCGTGGGCGGCGGCCCTCGGCGCGTCGGAGCTCTTGCCCGGACGGTCCTTCATCCTCGCCTCCCAGCGGGCCAACGAGAGCTACGCGTTCTTCGGCCTGGGCTCGCTGCGGCCGTCGTGGACGATCTTGCTCCTCGTGCCCAACCTCTTCGGGGGCAACGGCGTGTTCGGCCAGCCCACCTTCTCCATCGGCTACAACCTCCCCGAGGTCACCGGGTACATGGGGCTGCTCCCGCTGGCCGCCTTCGTCGTCCTCCTGGCCCGGGGGATCGGGCGGGGTGCGGACCCCCGGGCCCGCGACTGGCGGCCCTGGCTCTTTCTCGCCCCCCTCGGGCTCCTCCTCGCCTGGGGCACGTTCACCCCGCTCGGCCACCTCTTCGCCCAGATTCCCTTCTACAACAAGGTCCGTCTGGACAGCCGCAGTCTTGGGATCGTGGATCTGGCCGTGGCGGTCCTGTTCGGCTTCTGGTTGGAGCTGTTCTTGGCCGGCGAGTGGCGCGAACGGACCGTCCGGCCCCTGCGCTTCGTGCGGGAGGCGGTCCTGCCCGCCGCCCTCCCGCTCGCCGGGCTGGCCGCGGCGGTCACCATGCTGTGGTTCCCGGTCACGGTCCTGCTCGCCCTGGGGGCCGAGCCGGTCGACCCCTCGGGCCGGCGACCGTGGATGGCGGCGCAGGCGGCGGTGGCGGTCGGGGCGTTGGCGGTGGTGTGGGCGTGGCGCCACTGGTCCGGGGCCCGGGCCCGGCGCCTCCTCATCGGCGTGGTCGTGGCCGACCTCGGCCTGTTCTGCCTCAGCTGCTCGACCGGCATGGAGGCCGGGGGCCAGGCCCAACCCACCCGGGCCGAGGGGGCCAAGGTGTTCGGGACCACCGGGCGCTTCGCCATCGTCGGGGGCCAGAACATCGACCTGTTGAGCTCGATCTCCGAGCCCGACATCAACGGCCTCACGGGGCTCGACAGCGTCCAGGGCTACGGCTCGATCGTGAGCGGGAGCTACGACCAGGTCACCGGGACCCACTTCCGGGGTTCGATGGACCCCTGCGCGCTGGCCCGGGGCGTCTTCGTCCCGCTCCGACTGGCCACCCTGCTCGTCATGCCCGGCACGCTCGTCCGACGCCTGTCCAAGGGCCAACAGGCCCGGGCTCCGGCTCGGTGCTCGGGTGCGGCCCCGCCGGGCACCGAGACCGCTCGGACCTTCTATCTGGGTCGCGACCGCGCGGTCGAGCGCGTGCAGCTCGTCTCGGCCCGCCCGACGGCTGGAGCCCCAAGGCTCGGGGTGGTGGGGCCGGGAGGCTCGGCCCGTCTCGTCCCCCAGGTGGCCACACGGGACCCGCAGGGCTGGAGCGTCCGTCTCCTCGGGGCCCCCCTGGCGCAGGCGATCGTGGTCGGGGGCCCCGGTGCGCGCACCTGGAGCGAGGTCTCGACCATCTCCACCGCCGGCGGGGCGCGTTATGAGTTGGACGGCTCGTTCCAAGAGGCGCTCGGCCAGGCCGGTTGGCGCCAGCGGGGGTTCTGGCACGGCTACAGCCGGTTCGTGACCCGCCGGCTCGGGCCCAAAGTGGCGGTGCGGGGGGTCGCCGGGGCCGTGGCCCGACAGGTCTCGGTCACCGACTGGGGGAGCGAGACCGACCGGGTCGATACGCCCCGGGCAGCACTGGTGGTTCGCTCGGAGGCCTACCTGCCGGGCTGGAGCGTGCGGGCGGTCCCGGTCGGCGGGGGGCCGACCCGGGTCCTCCCAGTGGTCGAGGTCGGCCTGATCCAGGGGGTCCGGGTCCCCGCCGGGCGCTGGACCCTGACCTTCGTGTACTGGCCGTCGGGGCTCACCCTCGGTGGAGTGGTCTCGGCGCTCGGCGTGGCGGCGCTGTTCGGGGTGGTGCTCTGGCGACGCGTCGAGCGGCGAAGGTCCCGGTTCCGCCGGCGCCCGGGCCACTAGGGTCGCGAGGTGCGCAGGGTGGGGGTGGTCGGGGCCGCGGGGCGGATGGGCCGCACGGTCCTGAGCGCGGTGCAGGAGGCCGACGACTTGGAGCTGGTCTGCGCGGTCGACCCGGCAGCTGCCGGCCAGGACCTCTCCGAGCTGGTCGACGGGCGCTCCCCGGCCTTGGCGGTGGCCGACGGGATCGAGGCGCTGGCGGCGGCCGAGGTCGAGGTGGCCGTCGACTTCACCACCGCCGCGGGGATCGAGGACCGGCTGGAGTGGTACGCGGGGCACGGGGTGCACGCCGTCGTCGGCACGAGCGGCATCCCGCCGGCGGTCCTCACCCGGGCCGAGAAGCTGTTCGCCTCCTCGAGCGCCAACGCCGTCGTCGCACCGAACTTCGCGCTGGGGGCGGCCCTGCTCACTTGGTTCTGCGAGCTGGCCGCCCCGGTCATGGACGCGGTGGAGATCGTCGAGCTCCACCACGATGCCAAACGGGACGCCCCGTCGGCCACCGCCCTGCACACCGCTGAGATCATCGCCGCCGCCCGGGAGGCCTCCGGCGCCGGTCCGTTCACCGCCGATCCGACGGTGGAGGTGAACCTGGAGGCGGCGCGGGGCGGGCACGGGCCGGCGGGCATCCGCATCCACGCCTTGCGCCTCCCCGGCGTGGTGGCCCACGAAGAGGCGATCTTCGGCGCCGCCGGCCAGACCCTGACCATCCGCCACGACTCCTTCGACCGGCGCTCGTTCATGCCCGGGGTCCTCCTGGCCGTGCGCCGGGTGGCCGAGCGGCCGGGGCTCACGATCGGACTCCTCGCGCTGCTCGACCGCTGAGGTGCCGACCCCCCGGGCGGCCGACACCAAGGAGTGCATCCTCGAGGCCGCCTACGCCTGTGTGGCCCGGTGGGGGCTGTCAAAGACCTCGGTCGAGGACGTGAGCCGGGAGGCCGGCCTGTCGCGCTCCACCTTGTACCGGGTCTTCCCCGGCGGGCGCGACGAGCTGGTCGGCGCGGTGGTCGGTTGGGAGTACGACCGCTTCTTCGCCCGTCTCTACGAGGCGGTGCACGACGCCGCCACCCTGGAGGAGGTCATCGAGCGCGGGCTCACCTTCGCCCACCGGGCCATCGCCGAGCACGAGGTGCTCCAACGGATCCTCAAGACCGAGCCCGAGCTCTTGACGTCGGCCCTCACCGTCCGCAGCTCCGGGACCATCGCCCTCGTGGCGGCGTTCCTCTCGCCCTACCTCGAGCGGCACCGCCTGGCTCCGGGGGTGGAGGTGGCCGCCGCCGCCGACTTCCTGGCCCGCATGGTCCTCTCGTACATGACCGCCCCGGGACGCTGGGACCTCGACGACCCCGAGCAGGTGGCTCGGCTGGTCCGGGCCGAGCTCTTGGGCGGGATCCTGCCCCCAGGGTGAGCCATCCCACCTGGTCGGCGGCCCGACCTCAATAATTGGCGGCCGATGGCTCTTCCGGTCGCGCCCGCGCCCCGCTCCCTCGGCAGCCTGGCCCCCCGGCGCCTGGCGGTGGGCTTCCTGGCCTTCTCGGGAGCGCTCGCCGGGCTGGTCGCCCTGCCGGTGCCGTGGCCGGTGACCGCCGTCGTCCTCGGGGCCGTGGCTCTCGGGACCCTCGCTGCCATGGTGACCGGCCTGCGCGCCAACGCCCCCGCCCGGCGGGGGCCCTTCGAGGTGCTCCTGCTCGGGGTGGCCCTCCTCATGGCCGGGAGCTTCCTGCGGCTGGCCGACCACACCCTGGGGGTGCTCGGGCCGGGCCGGGCGCTGCGGGGTGACGTGGTGGTCCTGGTCGGCTCGGTGGTCGTGGCCTTCGCCTTCAGCGTCCTCGCCCGCGCCCCCTACCCCGACGGCCGGGCCAACCTCGACACCGTCCTCGAGGGCCTGGTCGCCGGCCTCAGCGCTTTCGCGCTGGGGTGGGTGTACGTGGTGGCGCCGGCGGTGAGCGGCACCGACGCCGGGAACTTCGAGCGCGGGGCCCTGCCGATCCCCGCCGCCCTCGGCATCTACACCCTTGTCGTGGCCCTGATCGGGATCGGGCCCCGGGCCCCCCGGGCCGGGGCAGCGCGGGCCCTCGTCGCCGCGGCCGGCCTCTTGAGCCTGGCCGACGGCCTCTACCTGGCGGCCGACGTCGGCCGGCCGGTGCCCCACCGGCTGCTCGCCGCGGCGTTCGTCCTGGCCGCGGGGTGCTTTGGGGCGTCCTTCTTGCATCCCACGGTGCGGCGACTTTTCGGGGGGCGGTTCCAACCCCCGGCCGCCGCGGCCCGCGTCCGGGACCGGCTGGTCGCGGTGGTGCGGGCGCCGGCCGTGCTGGCGATGGTCGGGCTCACCGGCCCGCCGCGCCCGGCGGAGGAGCGGGTGGCGCTCGGGGTCTTCGGCGCGCTGACGGTCTGCCTCGCCGCCTGGCGGGTGGGCCGCGCCGTGCGCACCAGCGCGTTGCGCGAGGCCGCGCTGCTCTACGACGTCGCCCACGACCCGCTGACCGGGCTCGGGAACCGGACCCTGGTCGAGCGGACGATCTCGGTCGCCCTGGCCGAGGGGGCCCGGGCCGGCGAACACGTGGCCGTCGTGTTCTTGGACCTCGACCGGTTCAAGCTGGTCAACGAGGGCCACAGCTACAGCTCCGGGGACCGGCTGCTGGTCGAGGTGGGGGAGCGCTTGACCCGGACCTTCGGGCGTCGGGGGGTGGTGGCCCGGGTCGGGGGCGACGAGTTCGTGGTCGTCGTGTACCCGGTGGGCGGTGGCCTCGCCGCTCGGCGGGAGGCCGAGCTGGCCCACGGGGCCCTGGCCGCCCCCTTCGACCTCTACGGCGAGGAGCTGTCGGTCTCGGCCAGCGTGGGGGTGGCGGTGGGGTCGGGGGCCGAGCCCACCGCGGATGCTGAGAGCCTGTTGCGCGACGCCGACACCGCCATGTACCAGGCCAAGGGGTCCGGACGCGACATGGTGACGCTCTTCGACGATTCGATGCGGGACCGGATCGCCGACCGGCTGGCGCTCGAGCACGACCTGCGCCTCGCCATCGCGCGCGAGGAGTTCCGCCTGGCCTTTCAGCCCATCGTGACCCTGGGCGAGGGCGAGCCGACGGTGGCCGGGCTGGAGGCCCTGCTCCGCTGGGACCGCCCGACCCGGGGGCTCGTGCC
>DAHUZS010000128.1 GCA_027315045.1 Acidimicrobiaceae bacterium | reverse complement strand
AGCAGCGCGATGCGGCGCTGGTAGATGATCTCTGCTGGGGTCACGGTGATGGGCTCCTTGGTCTCTTGCTCGAAACCACAGAGTCCATCGCCGGACCCCTCCAAGGGGTGGATGTGCAACCTCAACTCATGGACCGGAAGGGCTAGACCGGAGCTCGCGTGCGTATTCGGCGAACTGCGGCTCGCGCGCCGCGTGTCGCCAGAGCAGCGTGAAGGCCGCCGGCTCCTCCCTGGCCACCGTGAGCAGCACCCGGGCGCCCAGGCCGCGTCGCTGAGTGGCGGCCAGGCCGGTTCGAAGCTCCTGACCGATACATTGAAGTACACACAAGGCAGGGGGAGGGAGCCGTGACCGTCACCGCTCAACTCGAGTTCACTGAGAACGAACTTCTGGCGAACGTCGACGTGCGCGAACCGCTCGTGGCCGGTGGCGTCCGCTGCCACGGGGGGTTCACCGACCAGGGCGTCTACGTGTCGCCCCGGACCAAGTTCCGGGCACCGGCGATCGAGGCCTGGCGGGCACACCACCGTGAGGTCTTCGGCGAGGCGCCGATCGATGCGCCGATGGAGCTGTGGGGCGACCACTATCCCAACGTCGACCAGACCCGCCTCTTGATCAAAGCGGGTGTCCCCGAGCCGTTGATCGCCACGTTGACCCGTATCGGTACCGTCGAGGGCTATGGGGCCAACATCCGCCTGCTCAAGCCGACGAATCTCCAGCGACACTTTGACGAGGACATCGCTCGAACGGCTCTCGCGCACCTCGGCGGCGGGCTGTTCGAAGCCCACGGCCGGGACGAGGCCGGGTGGGAGGAGGAGGCCGGTCACAAGGACATGTGGTTCGCGGCCAGGGACCTGGCATTCGAACCCCAGGCAGTCGACCTCGACATCGAGGGCATGCTCGAGCGGATGGGGTTCGGGCAGCGGGGAGGTGTTGCCTCGGTGGAGCGCCTGCTCCCCGCGGACATCGACGTCGATCTCGAGCTCATGACCACTTTCATGATCCGGGTGCTATTCATCGAGATCTCTGCCTTTCACACCTTTCGGTGGGCCGAAGCGTGGCTGTCGGATCCCGACCTCGTGGCCGGTGAGGGCGCCGCGGGCCAGCTAGTCAGCTATATCCGGGCCGACGAGTCCCCGCACGTGGGCTACCTGGCGACGGCGCTCACCGAGATGCGCGATCGGACTTGGATCGGGGAGGGCGGCAAGCGCCACGCCGGTGCCGAGATGGTCGGCCGTCTGTGGGACCACTTCTTGGGCCAGAGCCTGGGCACCGGCCGCGAGCAAAGTCGCGCCGCGGTTCTCGGTGAGGTCGAGCACTGGTGTGCACGACGGGACTCGGGAGCGGACATCCTGGCCGAGTTCCATTCGCTCGCGAGCTGAATCCGATGCGCCTCGGAGTCCGCGAGGGCGATGTCGACCTTCCCCGGCCCGATCGTGGCGGGTGAGGTCAGCACCGCGGCGAGAACGCGGCCCCACCGGCGCGTTCCCTGTCAAAGGCGCACCCGATGTGCTGCGCGGAGGAGCCCAGGAACTCAAGCGCCGGATGACCGTTCCGGTGCGTCCTCACCGGCGGGGCGGCCCGCCTCGGGGAGCGGCGAGGGGCACGGTGGCCCGCAACTTCGACACCCGGATCGAGAAGGAGCCGGTCGACGGGCGGAAGAACGGTGCCGTGCTCCCGACCAGCTCGAGCTCGAGCCGGTGACCGGGCGGCACGTCGTAATCGTTCGCGGGAAGCTCGAAGTGCACCGACTCGGTGACGGTCGCCGAGCGGGTCGTCGGCTCTGGTCTGTTGGTCGACGGACGGAAGGCCCCCAGTTCGACGATCTGCCTCGTGCCGTCGGGAGCGACGTCCCAGAGGCGCCCGACGAGCTCGGGCTCCACTCCCTTGATGGCCAGGGTGGCCGTGACCCTGACCCCACCCAGCACGTGCAGTCCGTTGGCCCCGGCGCTGACCGCGTAGCGAGCGGTCCCGGGCTCGGGCTTGGCCGGCAGGGGGTCGCACAGCGGCTCGGTCGTCGCGTTGAGGGCCGCCGCGACGACCTGGCTGCCACCCTTCGAGGTGACCACTTGGGCCCCTGGAGCGCTCAGGGTCACCGACCCGTGGATCAGCGTCGAGAAAGAACGGGCCCACTGCGTCGGTCCCGACGGCGCGCTCGCCGGACAGGTCTGAGCCCGCACCGCGACGCCGGTACGGGGTCTGCGGTGTTGCCGCACGACAGCGTTCAAGAAGTCGATCCCGGTCGCGTCGTTGAACGCGACGTCGGCGACCTTGTTCTGCGCCCAGGGGTGCCCCACGTCATCGAAGATCAAGAGGAGGGGCGAGTTCGAGCCTTCGACCTTGGCTGCTTCGGCGAAACGGCGGGCTTCGCTCACCGGGAACAAGGAGTCGGTGAACCCGCTCTGGATCGCGGTGGGTGCCGGGCCGCCCTTGGGCGCCGGCACCCCGATCGCCGAGTTGAACCGCTGCAGGCGCCCGAGGGCCCGGACGAAGGCGGGCGAGGACGGCTTGTCCGTCAACGCCGCCCGTCGCCATGCCACCAGGGCTGAGGTCGACGCGTTCTTGGGTGGGGGGAGGTACCCGAGGTCGACCTCGGCCCGGTCCAAGATCGAGCTCCACGCCTGTTTGACCACCCCCGGCGGACTCCGGTCGGCGAGTGCCTGGTGGCGCTGCACCAGGGGACGTCCGTTGGGCATCAACGCGCTGACGTAGTCGTCCCACGGCCACACGGCGTAGACGGCCGCCACTCTCATGGGCACGTGTCGGCGCGGGCTCACGAAGGGGACGAGCCGGCCGTTCTCGAGCTCGGTCCGGTTCTTCAGCATCGCGAGCTCCAGTGCCTGGGCGCCGCCGTAGGAGACTCCGGAGACCGCGATGCCCGGGCGGGCGTAGCCCTCGTCGACGAGCATCCCGGCCAGGTACTGGGTGTCGCGGACCTCGTAGCGTTGGTCGGCCAGGTGCAGCCAACCCCGCATGCAGGCGGGCGTGTCGACTCGTGAGGTGGCTGTGCCGCACGATCCGGCGAATCCCCTTGCGCTGTAGGACAGCACGGCCCAGCCCTGCGAGGCGAGGCTGACGTTGTCGAGTCCGCCGTCAGCGACCGTCGACTCGGTCTCGAACTTGTTCCCGCCGAGGCCGTGGAGGAGGACGATCAGCGGGTATGGGGGTCGCCCGGTGGAGGGAAGGGTGAGATCGGCGTCCAGGGGCACCCCGTCGAATGAGGGAACTCGCTCGTCCCGGCCGTCGACGATGCCCCCGGGGCAAAACACCACCGCGAACTTCGGTGCACAGGCCAGCCGATCGAATGGTGCGGGTAGACCGGCCGCGTGTGCCGGCGCCGCGGGGAGGGAGAGGGACGTCCCGGCCAGAACAAGAACGATGATGGTGCCGCCGAGCCACCGGCCGGCGGGCTGGGACCGACGCCGCCGGGAGCGAACGGGTGACACGCCACACGATTCAATCGGCTGTAGGGACCGGTCGCGCAATCGCCGGAACCGTGAGTCGCGGGGTCACCGTGGAAGGTGGTCGACGAACGGCCTCATTCCCATCTCCCTCGGGCCCGGTGGGTGCTTGGGCCGAAGGGCAACGCCACCACGACCTCAGGTCGACACGCCGGCCGGTTCGCTTTCCAGGGACTTTCGCCCCTAGAGCCGCTCCATCCGAGAACGGAAACTGACTCTGGCCGTCCTGACTCCGATGGCTGCATGAAGAGACGGAGGGGGAGTGGGGATGGGCGAAGGATGGACGAACGAGGCCTGACCTGTTACATCACACCCGGCCGAACATCGCTCTTCGAGGCTCGTGACTTCCTCCGCCGGGCGGCAGTTGCTCTCGACCTGCACGGCTCGGACCGAGAGGCGCTGCTCGTCGTGGCTAATGAACTCGTGGTGAGCGCCATCATCCAGGAGACCACCGAGTTCAGGGTTGGTCTGGTTCCCCGAACAGACGCGCTCCGGATCGAGGTCTGGCGCCCCGACCTCCTCTGCGAGGACGGGGCGTCGGACTCGACGTGCCGGAGCACCGGACTGTTGCGCCGGGGGATCCCGGTCGTCGACGACCTGACCCGGGACTGGGGCCTGTCACCGGTCGACGAAGGTGGGTCGATCGTCTGGGCCGAGATCTCAGTCCTCGGACCAGGACCCTCGCTCCCCTCAGCTGCCGCGTGACCGCCTTGTAAGCCTCCCGGCCTTCATCCGTGGTCCGCCGTGGCACCACTCCGGGCGGCGTCACCACCCGAGTCGTGCCGGCACAGGGCGCTCCGGTTCTCGGCGTCGATGTAGTACACAGTGTTGACGGTTGCCGGCCCAGGCGACAGGCTGTCGGCCGTGGATCGGGGAGCGGCAGCCGCCGGACTCCCCGTTCTGCTCGCCGGTGCCCACCGGAGCTCCGTCGCTGCCCTCCGCGCCGCGCTCGGGCGTGCCGGGATGGGCGACCTTCCGATCTCCGCCTACCGAGTCGTCACCGGGTTGGCCCGGGAGGCGGCCGGGCTCGGTGACCTGGTCAACCGCCTGAGGGTGTCGAAACAGGCGATGAGCCGGGTGGTCGAGTTGTTGGTGCAGCGGGGCTACTGCCTGCGGACGCCCGATCCGACCGACGGGCGGCGCTCGATCCTTGCCCTCACCGATCGGGGTCGGCACGCGGCCCGCGAGATCGTCCGGGCATTCGATCGGTTCGACCACGAATTAGCCGCCCGGGTCGACGTCGCCGACGTCGCGGCAGCGCGGCGGGTGCTCGAGGCCGCGATCGCCCTCTCCCAGCTCCCCACCCGACGATGAGCGCCGTCTCGGTCCCCCCCGGCGGCTCGACCCTGCTCGAGCCGGCACGGCGCCCGGCCGAGCCGGCACGGCGCCCGTGGTGGCGTCGGTGGCTGGCGCGTGCAGGCCGGCTCATCGCCCCTGCAAACCAGCCGCTGTGGGCCCGCGGTGCCCTCTTCGGGTTCACCGGGCTCGCCGGCTTCTTCTACGCCTGGCGCTCGTCTGGGTACCTCGAGATCTACTACGCCGCCGCCGTTCGCACTATGTCCACCAACTGGCATGACTTCTTGTATGCCGCGTTCGACCCGGCCGGGACGGTTTCCACCGACAAATTGCCCGGCGCGTTCTGGGTCCAGGCGCTGTCGGTCCGGCTGTTCGGACTGCACGACTGGGCCATCGTGCTGCCCCAGATCGTCGAGGGCGCGCTGACCGTGCTGGTCCTCTACCGGGCGGTCCGCCGACTGGCCGGGCCGGTGGCCGCGGTCATCGCCGCCGGGGTCCTGGCCGTCGCGCCGGCCAACGTCACCCTGGATCGAGGCAACATCTCGGACACGCTGATGATCCTGCTCGTCGTCCTGGCGGCCGATGCCGTGGTCGAAGCGGTCACGACCGGGCGCTGGCGCTCCTTGGTGCTCGCCGCCTGCTGGGTGGGGCTCGCCTTTCAGGCCAAGATGCTCGAAGCGTGGCTCCTCGTACCGGCCCTGGGCCTCGTCTACCTGGTTGCCGGGCCCGGACCACTGCTGCGGCGCTCCATGGGGATCGCGCTGTTCGGTGCGCTCGCCGTTGCCGTCTCATTGAGCTGGATGGTCTACGTCAGCGCGCAGCCGCCCGGCTCCCGGCCCTATGTGGACGGCAGTCAGCACGACTCCCTCTTCGAGCAGGTGTTCGACTACAACGGCTTCGGTCGCCTGGGCCATGCCTCCCCCAACGCGGTGCTCTTCCAGACGATCGGGATCGGTCAGCTGGCGTCGACGCCCCCGGGGTGGAGTCGCATGGTCCGGGGCGTCTTTGGCCGCGACACCGGGTGGCTCATCCCGCCGGCGCTCGGGGCCCTCGTTCTTGGGCTGCTCGCCCGGGGCAAGCGGTCCCGCCGGGACCGGCTGCGCGCCAGCCTCTTGCTCTGGGGGACCTGGCTGCTCGTCCTCATCACCGTCTTCAGCGTGAGCACGACAGTCAACTCGTACTACACCGCCGCGTTGACCCCGGGGCTGGCCGGCCTGGTCGGGACGGGCGTGGTGCTCGCGTGGGAGCACCGGCACCAGCGGATGGTCAGGTTGTTGGCCGCCCTCAGTGCGCTTGGGACCGCCCTCTATGCCGCCTGGCTCCTCCCACCCGCCGGCACCGGGCTCCCCGGGTGGCTCGTCCCGGTCACCCTGGCGGCGGGCGGCCTGGCGGCGGGCGCGCTCATCGCGTCGCTCTGGGTCCGGCCCCCCCAACTGTTGGGCGCGGCGCTCGGGTTTGCCGTGGCGGCGGCGCTTGTGGTCCCGACCACCGCGTCGGCGACGACCGTCTCGAACCTGATGGGATCCTTCGACACCCCGTTCGAGCCGCCGGCCTACGCCCAGGCGATGCAACGGCTCTTTGGGCCGGGAGTCCGACAGGGGGCGACGACGCTCCTGGCCGTCCTCGAGCGCCTCCGGACGCAATTCCACACCAAGGACCTGATGGCCACCCAGACCGCCGTGGTGGCCGCACCCACCATCTTCGCCAGCGGACAGGAGGTGTACCCGCTGGGTGGCTACAACGGGACCGGGGTCGCCCCGACCCTCGGTCAGCTGAAGCGGCTGGTCGACCAGGGGTACTTCCGGCTCGTGCTGGCGAGCGGTTCCTCGCACGATCCCCGTTACCGGTGGATCGCGCACCAATGCCTGGCGGTGCACGGTCGGGCGCCGATCGGGGAACTCGGCATCTACTTCTGCTCGCCGCCGAGAGGAGCGTCCCGGCTGGCTGGCTGACTACGCGCCAGCAGAGGGCGATCTCGGCGGGGAGCTCGGGGACCGTGACGGTCCGGCGTGGCCGGGACAGACCCCGGGCCCTGGTCACTTCGGGCGGTTAGGACCGACCGGGGGAATACGCGGTGGAAGGACCCCGCATCACTGCATCGCCGCCACGACGACCAAGAGGACGACCAGGGCGACGAGCATGTAGCCGACGTACGCGTCGAGGCGTCCGGACTGCAGGCGCCTGGCGACGGCAGCGAGCCGGAGCCACATCGCCCGGGCCGGACGGTACAGGTAGGCGAACACCGGCTCGATGACGACGGTCTCGACCACCACGTGGCCCCGGCCGTCACCGTCGCTGGCCGGCTCGGCGTGGACCAGCGATCGTTGCGACCCGAGCACGTTGGACAGGACGTGGCGGAGCACGTTGGCGTAGCCGAAGGCGCTGTACTCGTCGGCACCCACCACTCCGGCGGTGGCCGATCGCCATGGGGGGACCCGCCGGACCCGAAGGAGCCCGCCTCGCGACAGGACGACCGCACTCAAGAGGACCGCACCAAAGGCGACCGGCATCACGACGAACAGCCACGAGGGCGACAGGATGGAGAAATTGGTGAAGACCGGCTGGAGCACCCAGGGGGACTTGAGCGCCTGTAGAACCGTCCTGCCCCCGGTCACCACCGCCAGCCCGTCGGCCATGAACCGGATCACCCACGGGGCCACGGCCGCGAGTCCGAGGCACGGGACCGCGAGGAGCCCGAGGCCGAGCGCGCCGGCCACTGTCATGTCGCCCCGCGGCGCCCCCGGGTCGGGAACCGGACCTGCACGCCCGAGGACGGTGAGGCCGATCAGCCGGATGAAGGCGAGGGCGGCCAGCCCCAGGCTGAGGGCGACCAGGGCGCCGGCGAAGGCCATCGAAAGCCGGACGGCGAGCTGGTGAACCCGGAACTCCTGGAGCAGAGCCTCGAGCAGGAACCACTCGGAGACGAAGCCGATCGTCGGTGGCAGGCCGGCCAAGGTGAGCGATCCCAACCCGAGTGCCACCCCGCTCACCGGGTGCCGACGGCCCACGCCTCGCAGCATCTCCAGATCGTCGGAGTCGAAGTCGGCCTCGACGAAAGCCGAGGCCCCAAAGAGCGTCGACTTGGCCACGGCGTGGGACAGGACCTGGAGGCTGGCCGCCAGCAGGCCGACGGCGGCGACCGCCTGGTGGTGGGTCGCCGCGCCGACCAGCGCCACCCCGTAGCCGACCAGGATCAGCCCGGCGTTCTCGACGCTTGAGTAGGCGATCACCCGGTTGAGCCCGCCCTGGACCCCGCCGAAGGCGATCCCCCCGAAGGCGGTGAGCCCCCCGATCACCAGGACCACGACGGCCAGCCACAATGGCGGCGGTCCGAGGATGCCGAGGAAGCGCCACAGCCCGTAGAAGCCCACGTTGACCGCGAGGCCGGCCATGGCCGCCCGGGCCGGGCCCGGTGCCGCCGCGTACCCGCTGGGCACCCAGGCGTGGAACGGGACCAGTCCCACCTTGGCGGCGAAGCCCACCACCACGAGAACGAAGGCCGCCCGCACCGGGGCCGCGTGGCCGAGGTGGCTCCACGCCGCCAGCTCGGTGGTGTGGCTCGCACCGGCCAAAAGCAGGAAGCCGAGCAGCAGCGCAGCGCCGCCGATCTTGCCGATCCCGAGGCTCAGCCAGCTGGCCCCGACGGACTCCGGGCTCTCCCGGCGGTGGCCGACGAGCACGTAGAAGCCGAGCGTGAGCCCTTCCCAGGCGAACAGGAAGCTGAACGCGTCGCCCGCCAGCTCGACCACCGCGACGGCGCCGAGAACCAGGAGGTAGGCGGCCGCCGCTCCCCGTCCTCGAACCCGACCCGGTGGCGCCGCCCAGGCGACGAAGCAGGCCGAGATCCCGACGCCCAGCCCGCCGGTGAGGGCGAGGAACTCGCCGGCCAGCGGGTCGAGGCGGACGAGCGTGTGGCCGACGGCCAGCGTGGCCCCGAGGTCGAACACCCGGCTCGGCCCGATGCTGGCCCGGGCGCCGACCGCGCAGAGCAGTGCGCTGCCGACGGCGCCGAGGACGTAGGGGGTGAGCCGCGCCCACCGGCGCAACGGCCCGAGGGCCAGATCAAGCAGGCCGCCGGCGGCAAAGAGCGCGAGGGCGAGGATCAAGAGGGTGCCGTTCAGCACCGAGACCTCCCGGCGACGGGCAGGAGGCCGACGGCCAGGAGCAAACCGTGGAGCAGGCTGAACGGGCTGGGGGGGGAGCCGGGCACGAACACGTCGACCGGGACCAAACCGGCGATCCCCCCGCCGGCGCTGTAGGAGGGACCGACGAGACCGCCGCTTGTGGCGTCGGTGCCGCAGGCGATGACGACCTTGGGATCGGGCATTGCCTCGAAGGTTCGCCGTAGTTCGTCGGCCATCCCGGCGGTGCCGGTTCCGGTGACGAGCAGGACGTCGGCGTGCCGAGGGGTGGCCGTGAAGAACATCCCGAGTCGCTCGAGGTCGTAGATCGGCCCGGTGAGTGCGGCGATCTCGGCCTCCTCGGCGCCGTCGGAGCCCGCGTCCAGGTGGCGAATGTGGACCGAGCGCCGCAGGGCCCGGACCCGCCGGGCCAGCTGGACCCGGATCCGGCGCACCTCGTCGTCCTCGTCTGGCTCCTCGGGGACCACGAGGGCACGACGCGACGACGTCGCCACCTCGACCAAGGGGTCGAAGGCGAAGAGGTCGGGGCGGGCACCGACGCAGCGACCGCACAGGATGCACCGACCCCGGTCGATCCGCACAGCCCGGGCTTCGGCCGACTCGACGAGGATCGCCCCGGTCGGGCACAGCTCAGGGAGCCCGGAGGTCAGCGACGGATCGGGCTCGGGCTCGAGGACCCTCACCGCACCCCTGAACCCGGCACCGTACCCATCGACGCGCCGGGGATAGCCGGTGGTCACGATGCCGTCGCGCAGCCCTCGCAAGACCCAGGGCATCAGAGCGACACCCCGGCGATCGAGACCCCGAAACTCGCCTCGATGAAGACGAAGTCGGTGAAGATGTCGCCCCGGAACGCCTCGGACAGGAGGGAAAGGTTGTGGAACGAGGCGGTGCGGGGCTTGACCCGGACGAGCGCGGTGCCGTCGCTCTCGACCAGGTAGAGCAGTTCGCCCTGGGGTGCTTCGACCGAGGTGACCACGGTCCCCGCCCCCGGCACCGCCTCGGCCCTCCATTGGCCGTCCCCGCCGTCGAGCGCACCCAAGGCGTGACGGACCAGCTCGAACGACGCGCCGATCTCATCCAGACGGACCCGCTGGCGTTCGAGCGCGTCGCCCTGGGAGGAGCCGATCCGAGCGACGAAGCCGAGCTCCCGGTAGGCCGCGTAGGGCCGCTCGGCCCGGACGTCGTTGTCGATTCCCGATCCCCGGGCCACCGGGCCGACGGCACCGTGGGCCTCGGCCACCCCGACCGGGAGCATGCCGGTGCCGCGGAGCCGGTCGAGGAACGACGGCGTCGACATGAGCGCGTCGAGGTCGGCGCAAAGCGCGCGCTCGAGCGTGCCGGTCACCCCGATCGCCTCCGACGGCGCCATCAGCGGTGGGCCCGAGACGCCGCCGGTCACGACCACACCCCGGCCGAAGCGGTGTCCGCACAGGCGGGCCCGGAGCCGGAGGAGGCGTTCCTTGTGCACCGACAGCCGGGCGTTGGCCACGGCCTGGCCCGCGCCCTCGGTGTGCCGGATCACCGAGTCCAGGTGGGTGACGATGCGCTCCAGTTCGGCGTGAGCCACCCGCACCAACGCGGCCCGGGAGGGGACCGTCACCTCCGCCAGCGCCTCCACGGCCTGGCAGAACGCCAGGGCGTGGGCGACCGAAGCGGTGCCCTCCACCCGTTCGGCCAGGAGCACGGCGTCGTCCGCCCGGAGTTCCTGGAAGCGTCGCTCGATCCCCCGGTGCTTGTGGTACACCCGGGTGCGCAGGTGGAGGATCTCCTCACCGACCGTCTCGACCAGGTACTGGACCGATTCGAAGACCCCCGATCGCACTGGGCCGTAGGGGATCGTGAAGACGCCCTCGCCCATCACGTGGCCCGGGAGCCCCGACACCGCCAGTTCGACGGCCCCGGGGGCGGTCCTCGCCCCGGGCCTCGGCCGGGCGGCCCCGTCCGCCAGCGGCAGGACCAACGGATCGAGCCGACCGTGGCCCTGGGGAGCCAGGCCGAACAGGTCGTGGATCTCCCGCTCGTACCAGCTCGCCCCCGGCACGAGTGCCGTGACCGCCGGATAGGCCTCGACACCGGGCGGGAGCTCGCTCTCGATGACCGCCAGTCGCCCCGCGGTCGCGAGGATGGCCCGGAGGACGTGGGACCCGTCGTCTCGGGCGCTCGCCACCAGCGCCGCCAACCGTCCTCCCCGTCGGATCCCGGCGGCCACGCTCTGGGCCAGTTCCCCCGCCGTCGTCCGCAGCACCGGCTGTGCGCTCACCGGAGCTCCCCGGCGGCGCGAGCCAAGAGATTCGAGAGCTGGGCCGGCGGGTGGACCCCGAGGACCGCCAGGGCGACCAGCCCGAGGACCATCGAGGCGACGATGAACCGGCTGGTCTCGCCCCGGACCGTCCCTTCGGGGACCGAGCCGAGCATGGTCTGGCCGGCGAACCAGCTCAACCCGAGCGTGCCCAGGGTCACCAGTACCACGAGCACGGCGCCGATCGCGTCCTTCGGATCGGACAGTCCGCCCGAGACGATGAGGAACTCGCTGCGGAAGATGCCGAAGGGCGGCATGGCACAGAGGCCGAGCATGGCCAGGACCAGCATCGGGCCGGACCAGGGCAACACGCCGATCCCTCCCCGGATCGACCCGAGGTCCTTCGTCCCGAACTTTCGCACGGCGCTCCCGGCGCCGAAGAAGGCGGTGCCCTTCGCCGCGGCATGGGCGAGGACGTGGAGCAGGACGCCCACCACAGCGATCGGGGCCGAGAAGCTCATGCCGATGGCCAGTACGCCCATGTGCTCGATGCTCGAGTACGCGAGGAGGCGCTTCAGGTCCCGTTGGCTGGCGAGGTAGAGGGCCGCCAGGGCGAGGGAGGCCACGCCCAACCCGAGCAGGACGTTGCGCGGGAACGCCGGCCCGATGGCCCGGACGCTAACCTGATAGAAGCGCAAAATGGCGTAGAAGCTGACGGCCAAGAGCGCCCCGGACAACAGCGCGGACACCGGGGTCGGCGCCTCCGAGTGGGCGTCGGGCAGCCAGGTGTGTACTGGGACCAGGCCCATCTTCGTCCCGTACCCGAGCACGGCCAGGACGAAGGAGAGCCGAACCACCGGTGCCGGAAAGTGCGTGGCGCCGGCCATCAGCTTCGGGTAGAAGAGCTGGTAGGACCCCCCGAAGACGGTCGATCCGGCGTAGTACATGACGACGGTGGCCAACAGGGCGATGCCGAGGCCCATCGACGCGATGAGCAGGTACTTCCATGACGCCTCGGCGGCCCGGTCGGTGTCGTCGATCGCGACCAGGAGGGCCGAGACGACGGTGGTCACCTCGACCGCCACCCACAGCAGGGCCAGGCCGTTGACCACCGGGGTGATGACCATGGCCCAGGCGAAGAGGTTGAACCCGGCGAAGAACCGCCGCCCGTAGCGGGTGCCCACCGCCGGCCGGACGTACCCCACGGCGAACAGGGCGGTGGCCAGGTAGAGGAAGGCCACCGCCACCAGGAAGACCACCGACAGAGCGTCCACCCGCAGCCACCCTCCGAGCGCGGTGGTCGTCGGTGCGGGCACGAGGATCGTCACCATCGCCACCGTCAGCGCACCGCTGGCGACCGACAGGGCCTGGGCGACCCGAACCGGCATCCACAGACACGCGAGGCTCACGGTCACCGGCGCGATCAACAGGACGACGAGAGACCAGGCCATGTCAGCCCCGGAGCTGCTCGAGCGGGTCGGTGGACAGGGTCTGGGTCCGCCCGTGGTGGACCCGGATCAAGACGCCGAAGACCACCACCGCGACCAGCAGGTCGAAGAGCAAGACCATCTCGAGGATCAGGGGCAGGCCGGCCGCGATGACCAGGCTGGCCACCGACACCCCGTTCTCCAATGAGAAGAACCCGACCGCCTGGGACACGACATCGGAGCGGAGGATCACGAGGAGGAAGGCCACGAGGATCTCGGCGCCCGCCAACCCGAACGACGGTGTCGGGAGGAACTTGGCGTGGATCGGGAGGCTCCCGACCACGAAGAAGCCGAACGCGGCGGCGACCACCGAGATGAGCACCATGGAGGCCACGCCCAGCCGGTGGCTGGCGACCAACTCGACTCGCGACTCGCGCAGGAACCGGATCACGATGCGCGGCACGACGACCACCTTGAGGACGAACGACAGCGCAGCCAGTGCGTAGAGCGCGTCGAGGTGCTTGGTGATCGCGACGAAGAGGGCGAGCCCACTCACCGCCAGCGACTGGAGCGCGTACAGCCGGACCTGCGAGCGCGACAGCGGCGCCCGCAGCATCGCGAACTCGGTCAAGAGCACCGCCAAGGCGATCGCCTCTGAGCCGCCGGTGAAGGTGGAGGGGGCGTTCATGGCCGCGACCACCTCAGCCACCTCCTAGGTAGAGCACCAACACGGCCAGGATGGCGATCACGAAGGACGCCGCCATGAACTCGGTGATCTTGAACAGGCGCAGCTTGGAGAAGCTGTTGTCCACCAGGGCGAAGAGGATCCCGAGTCCGATGGCCTTGCCGACAAAGACCGGGACGGCCAAGAGCACGGCTCCGGCTTGCCGGGTCCCGGCCAGCCCCCAGGGCGCCACGAAGACGTTGAGCAGGATCACGTACAGCAGCATCTGCTTCATGGCCGAGCCCCACCGGAGGAGTGCGAAGAGCGGGCCGGAGTGCTCGAGGGTCCGGGCCTCGTCGATCATGCCGAACTCGAGCGTGCTCGAGTGAGTCTCGACCGGGATTCGGCCGGTGTCGTTCAGCACCACCAGGAAGAAGGCCAATGCGGCCAGGAGGTGCGCCGGTCGGACGGCCTGGCTGAGGGAGGCCCGGGCGGCGGCGGCCTCGGAGTAGGGGAGGTCGGTGCTGGTGACGAGGGCCACGGTGAAGGTGACGAAGAGGATCGACGGTTCGATGAGCGCCCCGAGGGTCATCGCCCGGCTGCTGCCGAGCTGCGCGTAGGGGCCGCCGGACTCGGCCGCGGCCAACGACACCGAGAACCCCGCGAGGGCCAGGATGAACCCGCCACCGAGGATGTCGCCCATGTAGCCCAGGGGCAGGGGGTAGTTGGTCAGGACCGGGATCAGTAAGGGGACGATCAGATAGCACGAGAAGGCGACGATCGGGCCGGCGACGAACACCCAGCTCGCGTCCTCGGGGACCAGCGTCTCCTTGCAAAGGAGCTTGGCCAGGTCGTAGTAGGGCTGGAGGATTCGTGGCCCCCGTCGACCCTGCAGGCGCGCCTCGATGTGCGCGATCACGCCGCTCAGCAACGGGGAGCAGACGAGGATCGTCAGGACCTGGAGCCCCTGGATCTCGATCGGCGTCAGCACGCAACCTCCACGACAGGTCGATCCTGCGTAGAGGCCATCAGCCCGAGGGCAGTTCAGCAGTCGAGCACGCCGCCAACCGGAGCCTCATCCGGTTGGCGGTCATGATAGCCACCCGGCACCACCCCGGTGAATGAGCCGGCGACTCCCGCTCAGTCGGGTGGCGCGGTCGCCCGTTCGGTCGCGGCGAGCGCTCGATCGGCCCGGCGGTCCGCCCGGATCTGCTCCCGCTCGTCGAAGCGCAGCCACTGGTAGAGGAGGAGCCCCATCGCCACGAGGGTGGTCAGCTCGGAGAAGATCCACAGGATGGAGCCCCCGGCCCGGGTGTCGATCACGGTGTGGAAGTGGGGGGCGATGGACGTGCGGGCCTGGCTCAAGGCCAACCCGATCACGGCCGACATCGGGATCTCGGTGGCGAGGAGCCCGAGCTTGGCCGGGAACGACGGATGCCAGCGGGACGGGTCCTTGCCGATGAGGGCAAACCAGAAGAGTGACCCGGCGATGAGGAATTGCAGGTGGGTGAGGTCGTGGACCAGGGGGTGCTCGAGAGAGAAGTTGTAGAAGGGGGTGAGGAAATACCCGATCATCGTGAAGTAGGCGATGCCTGCCGCGACGATCGGGTTGGTGACGAAGTTGACGAATGGGTGGTGCAGGACCCGGAGGAGCCGCTCCTGGTTGCGGCGTGCCAGCGCCTGGAGGCCGAGCGTGATGGGGGCCGAGAACGCGAAGAAGATCGGGGCGACGTTCATGAGCAAGAGGTGCTGCACCACGTGCACGGTGAAGTTGGAATCGTCGTAGGCGGCGACCCCGGATTGCACCGCGATCACCACGGTGCCCATGCCGGTGAGGAAGCTCGCGGTCCGCCAGGGGGACCAGTCGCGGTCCTTGCTCCGCAGTCGCCGGGTTCCGGCCAGGTAAGCGACGGCCAACGCGAGCTCGACGGCCAGCGCGACGAGCGAAATCGGATCGGTCTGCCACCCGGTCACCAGGCGGTGGACCGAGATGTGGGGTGACAGGACGTTGGCGGTCATCTCACGAGGACCCCAGGGCGGGATCGAGGTTCTCGATGATGTACTCGAGCTGTTCGGTGGTGAGCGCACCGGGGTGGAGTGTCTCGAGCTTCCCCTTGGGGGAGAGGATCGCGGTGAAGGGCAGCGCCGGGCTCTGGTACGTGCTTGTCACCTGGCCAGAGCGGTCCGAGACGAGCGGATAGGTGACCCCCAACCGGTGGGCGAAGCGAGCCGCGGCCGATGGGTTGTCGGCCACGTCGACGCCGACGACGTGCACCTTGGTCCCGAGGGCCCGGTAGGCCTGCTCGATGTTCGGCAGCTCGCGCACGCACGCCGTGCAGGTGCTCGACCAGAAGTTGAGGATGCTGTAGTGGCCCCGGAGGCTGCTCGACTCGAACGTGCGCCCCGGGGCGTCGAGGAAGGGGAGTGAGAAGCTCGGGACCCGGGCGCCGATGGCGGCCGGGCTCTGGTTCGGCGGCACCGCGCTCGGGCCACCCACGCGTACCTGCTCGGACCGGGGGAGGTCGTCGTTGGCCATCTGGGCCAGGGTGTGGGCGAAGATCGGCGTGTCGGCGGAGGCGGTCCCGAACGAGCCGATGGCCAGCTGCCGGCCGGTGGGACCGATGAAGTACAGCTCGGTCGAGTGGACCACGCTCTTCGTGCTCGGGTGGAGCTCGACCTCCACCCCGTAGCGCTTCCAGACCCGCTCGAGCGCGGCCGGCGACCCGGTCGTGAACACCCAGTTGTGGAGTCGCCCCAGTCCGTGCTGGTCGTTCCAGGAGCGCAGCGACGCGACCCCGGAGAAGTACGGATTGACGTTTACCGACAGGAACACGACGTGGGTGGCCGCCGGTCCGAGGTCCCGGTCGGCCGCCACGACGTCCTGCGCGAGCAGGGTGCAGATGTCGATGCACCGATCGTCGTTGAACGAGAGCACCACCGACTTGCCCCGGAAGGCCGAGAGCGACACCGTCGCGCCGTGCTGGTCGGTGAGGGTGAAGTTCGGCGCGCGGGCGCCCCCACCGGGCCCGAAGACGTCCAGCTGGAGCAGGTAGGCCGACGACGGGTTGATCCCCGGGGCGACGTCCGGCGGCCCCGAGTCGGTTCCGACCCCGACGAAGAGGACGACCGCCAAGACCGCGGCGATTCCCACGCCGGCAATGGCGAACCACAACGGGCGTCGCCGTCCCGCTGGCCCGCGCGCAGCAGCCGGCCCAGCGTCGACCGGGGGCGCTTCGACGGTGTCAGCCATTGACGCTCAGCTCCTCGGAGCGGGACGGGGCAGCCGGTTCGAGCAGCCGGGCAGGCGGCGACGCTCCCCCTTCTCGCCGCCAGGAGCCCAGGGCGACGAGGACCAGGCCGAGCAGGAGCGCCAGCCCGAGGACGACCCCGATCAACTGGGGAGAGCCGCTCAGCCAGTTGCTGAGGGCCGTCTGGACGTGCTCGACCACCCCGATCGGCTGGGGGCTCGCGGTCGGGGCGACGAGGTAGGCGGTCCAGTACAAGACCAGGTACCCCCCGACCAGCGCCAGCACGGCCCCAGCGGCCCGGGGGACGAACCGGACGAAGGGGCCCATGCGCCGCAGCGGGGAGACCCCGAGATTGGCCACCACCATCGCGGCCACCGTGAGGAATAGGCCCATGCCGAGGGCGTAGGCGACCACCGAGCCCACGCCGCGGGCCACCCCCAGGCGGCCGAAGGAACCGGCGACGGCGGCCACGAACAACGGGAGCGCGCAGGTGAGCGAGGCCACGGCGTAGGTCACTCCGAAACCGGCCATGGCCAGCGGGCCGCGTCCCGAACCGAGGCGGCGCCGGAGGGGCGTCGGCACCTTTGGCTGGTGCCCGAGGGCGGTGGCCAGCCCGAGACCGGCCACCAGGGTGCCCACCGGGATCATGGCCCACGGCACCCACCCGAGCACCACGTCGACGCCCGACTCCACCAGGATCCCGACGACGCCGAACACGACCAGGAAACCCGCGCTCACCCATGCACCGGCCCACAGCGCTCGTCCGCTCCGCTGGGTCCTCCCGTCGCCAGCGTCTCCGACGAAGAACGAGAGGTAGGCCGGCAGCAACGGGAAGCCGCAGGGGTTGACCGCGGCCACCAACCCGAGGGTGAACGAGTAGAGGAGTGGCCCAGGGCCCGACCCCACCGCCGCGACGAGTGGACCGGTCACCGCTGGCGAGGGTACTGCCGCCGGCCCCCCACGGCGCTGCGCACCCTGCTCGAGAACACAAGAGCCAAGGTCGGTGCCACAACAGGCACCTCTGGACCCTAGGAAAGGGGGTCGGCCGACGCCAGTCGCGACCGCGCCTGGCGACCGGCACCGGCGAACCACAGGTGGGTGGCGGCGACGGCGCGCCAGGGGCGCCAGGCCTCGGCCACTGACTCGAGCTCTTGGGGTGAGACCAGTCTCGACTCGATCGCCTCCAGCGCCCGGCGGAGCCCGAGATCCGCTGCCGGGAAGGCGTCCAGGTGGCCGACCCGGAGGGCCAGGTAGTGGGCGCTCCACGGGCCGAGGCCCGGGCGCGTCGTCAGGGTTCGGACGAACCGGTCAAGGGGGGTGGTCCGTTCGAGAACGAGGGAGCCATCGGCCACGTCCTGCGCCAGGGACCGCAGCGCTCGGGCCCGGGCCGACGTGAGCCCGAGGCCGGAGAAGTCCGCCTCGGCCAGGGTCTCGGGGGCCGGGAAGGTGCGGTCGAGCTCCATGGGGCGAAGGCCCGGGACGAAGCCCCCGTAGCGCTGGACGATCCGGCTCACGATGGTGCCGGCGGCGGCGACGCTGATCCGCTGACCGCAGATCGTCCTGATCGCCGTCTCGAAAGGGTCCCAGGTGCCCGGTGGCCGCAGCCCCGGAGCGGCGGCGACGAGCGGGCCGACCGTAGGGCTGGTGGCGAGCAGGCGAAGGGCGGCGTCGAGGTCGACGTCGAGCCCGAAGGTGCGTCGGACCCGCTGGACCAGGTGGATCAGGCCTTCCCAGTGGGGGAGGTGGGCCACGAGGATCAGGTGGTCGTCGCCACCCCGGGACACCTCGAGCACTCCGGGGTCGCCGTCGATCACGACCGTACGGCGGTAGGTCCCCTCGGTGACGTGCTCGACCCCGCCGATGGCCCGGCGGGCCAGGTAGCCGAGCACCGCCTCCCACTCGATGGCACCGGAGAACGGGAGCCGCAGGGCGAGGCCGCCGTCAGCGACCAGCCGGTCGGTCGACCGTCGGTGAGCCCGCAGCTCGCGGGGCGTGGCCGAGAAGACGTCCCGGCAGACCCGGTTGAACTGGCGGATGCTGCCGAACCCCGAGGCGAAGGCGATCTCGGCCAGGCCGAGGTCGGTGTCGTCGAGCAGACGGCGGGCGAAGTGGGCCCGGCGGGACCGAGCCAGCTGGTCGGGCGAGAGGCCCAGGTGGGTCACGAACAGCCGGCGTAGGTGCCGGGGCGACACTCCCAACCGGTCTCCCAACGCGTCCTCCCGTTGGTCGTCCAGGAGGCCGTCGACGACGAGCTGGACGGCCCGACACACGAGCTCGGGTCCCTCCAAGCCGATCGGCGGGTCGGCGCGGTAGGGCCGGCAGCGCAGGCAGGCCCGATAGCCGGCCGCCTCGGCCGCGGCGGCCAGGGCGAAGGGGCGCACGTGGTCGGGTCGGGGCCGTGCCGCGCAGCCCGGGCGGCAGTAGATGCCGGTCGTCACCACGGCGGAGAACCCGTTCACACTCCGATGATGGACGACGCCGGACCCCCACACTGGACGGATCCGGACAGGAAGTCAGCGTTGGGCCCGGGAGAGGAGCGCGACGACCTCGGCATCGGTGGCTGGGGAGAAGTCGGCGTAGGCCTCGCCGACGGCGAAGAAGCTTGCGGGGGTCTGGAGGCAGACGACCTCGTCGGCGACCCCGGCGAACGCCGTGGGGACCCCCGGCGGGCCGACCGGGGCCGCCAGCACCACCCCGCAAGCGCCGGAGGCCCTCGCGACCTGACACGCGGCCCGAGCGGTCGAGCCGGTGGCGATGCCGTCGTCGACGATGAGGGCGACCCGACCCCCGAGCGCCACGGGGGGAGTCTCGACGCGGTAGCGAGCCGTCCGCCGGTCGAGCTCCCTCCGCTCGGCCCGGGCCGCCCGGTCGAACTTGGCCGGGGATACCCCGGCCGAGCGCACAACGACCTCGTTCACGACGACGATGCCGCCCTCGCCGATGGCGCCCATGGCCAGCTCGCGTCGGTGGGGGATGCCGACCTTGCGGACCAGGATCACATCGAGCGGTGCCCGGATCCCCGCGGCCACCTCGAAGGCGACCGCCACCCCGCCCCGGGGCAAGCCGAGCACGACCGGGCGCTCGGGTTCGAGATGGGTCAGCGCGCCGGAGAGGAGGCGCCCGGCGTCGGCACGGTCTCGATAGATCACGGAGCCCAACTCGTACTCAGTACTGTCAAGCTACTTGCTGGCTATCGTGGCCGCATGCTGCCAAGGCACTATCAGTCCGAACGCTGCTCGATCGCCAAGACCCTGGAGATCGTCGGGGACCGGTGGACGATGCTCATCATCCGCGAGGCGTTCTTCGGGGCCCATCGGTTCGACGACTTCCACCGGCGCCTCGGCGTCGCCCGAACCGTGCTGAGCGATCGTCTCGATCGGCTGGTGACCGAGGGCATCGTGCGCAGGGAGCGCTACCAGGACCGGCCGGCCCGGTTCGAGTACCACCTCACCGCCAAGGGGATGGACCTGTGGCCGGTGCTCATGGCTCTTCTGTTCTGGGGTGATCGCCACGCCATCGAGGGTCCGCCGCCGACGGTCGTGGTCCATCGGGGTTGCGGCGGTGTGCCGGACGAAAGGCGGATGTGCAGCCGTTGCCGGGCGCCGCTCGGCCCCAGTGACGTGCGGGCCAGGCGGGCCGGGCTCGGCGAGGGGGCGGCGGATGTCCCGGCGCCAACCGTGGTGGTGGTTGAGCAATGAGCCCGGCCACGGGCCCAAGGCCCATCGAGGGCGGTGCGGTGCCTGGCTGCGCCAACTCGGTCTCGAGCTCGACGAGATCGGTGGCACCAGGCTCAGCGGGCACCTGGAGGTCACCGAGGACCACCACACCCCTTCGCCCCGGCGCACGGCGGCGTCCTCGCCACGGTCGTCGAGACGATGGCCTCGTTGGGGGCGTCGGCAGCGGTGGCCGACCGGGGTGACTTCGCCGTGGGCACGCACAACTCGACCGACTTCCGGCGGCCGATTGTGAGCGGGCGCGTCGACGTCGTCGCACTGCCCATTCTAAAGGGCCTGGTCCAGCAGCTCTGGAGTGTCGACCTGGTCTCCCACGACAGCGGGAAGCTCGTGGCCCAGGGTCGCCTCCGTCTCCACAACATCCCGTTGCCGGGGCCCGGGAGCTGAGCGGGCCGGCCCGGTTCAGGCCGGGCTCGACGTGGCCAGCGCCCGGGGACCACCGAGTGACGAACGACGGACCACGAGATGAGGGGGCAGCTCGGTTCGCGACGTCCCCTCGACCCGCTCGCCGCTGATCCGGGCGACGAGGGCCGAGACGGTGGCGTCGGCGAGCCTCCGCCTCGGTTGGTGGATGGTCGTGAGTGGAGGGTCGCATAGCTCGGCGAAGACGATGTCGTCGAATCCGGTGACCATGACGTCCTCGGGCACCGAGATGCCCTCGGCCCGGAGCTCCCCGATGACCCCCAGGGCGACGACATCAGACGCGCATACGATCGCGTCGGGCATCGAACCCTGGTCGAGGATCTGGCGTACCGCTTGGCGACCGAACTTGGCCGTGAAGCGCCCGAGAATCGGTTCCTCGCTGCGCAGCGATCGTTCCTCGGCTCCATACCAGAAGGCCTGGAGGCGGACCCGCCCGGCCGAGCTGGAAATGGTCGAGGAGACGAAGCGAACGCTGTCGGCGCCCAGCTCGACCAGGTGGTCGAGGACCAGTTGGATGCCGAGCTCGTTGTCGATGCCCACGTAGTCGGTGTTGACGCCGGTCTGGTAGCCGAGCTGGATCACCGGGATGGAGCGGCTGGCTTCGAAGATGGCCCGAGTGGAGGCCTGCGCGTCCGCCGGCACCACGATGAGCCCGTCGACCCGGCGGGACACGAGGGCGTGGATCCGCCGGGCCTCGTCCTGCCACAGGCCCCGGGCGTCGGCCAGGACCAGGTCCATGCCGACCCGCTCCAAGAACACGTCGACCGCCTCGACCAGTTCGGCGTAGAACGGGTTGCGGAGCCAGGGCACGATCATTCCAACGCTGCCCGTGGCGCGGGACCGCAGGGCCCGGGCGATGCGGTTCGGCTGGTAGGCGAGGCGCCGGGCCGCCTCTTCCACCGCCCGTCTCGCCGCGTCCGAGCACCGCCCCGATCCGGTGAGCACCCGGGAGGCGGTCGAGATCGACACCCCAGCAGCAGCTGCTACGTCACGCAGCTGCACCGGCCGGGACCGATTGGCCGAGGTCACGCTGTGATGTTCGTGGACTTCGGGGAGGTTTGCAAACGGCTCGAGGGGCGAGCGCAACCGGGGTGCCTCCTGCGGCCCGGTCGCCGGGGCTCCGGACAGCGACTCGGGCGGGCTGGAGCCGATCGTGCTATGGAGCGTCGATGGAACTCTTTGAAGCGATCCGCACGACCCGGGCCATGCGACGACTCGACCCCGATCGTCCGGTCGCCACCGAGGACCTCTGGAGGATCCTCGAAGCCGCCAGCAAGGCACCGTCGGGGGGGAACCGACAGGTGGCACGGTGGCTGGTGATCACCGACGCGGGGAAACGGGCGGAGATCGGTCGCCTCTACGGCGAGGCCTGGGGCTCTGTTCGGAACCTCTACGAAGGGGACAGCCCCCCCTCGCCCCTCCTGCGCTCGGCCGACCACCTCGGCGCGCACATGGGGGAGGCCCCGGTGATCCTCATGCCCTGTTCTCGGGGCGGCGACCCGGCGTCGGTCTACCCCGGCTGCCAGAATCTGTTCCTCGCGGCCCGGGCCCTCGGGCTCGGCAGCGCGCTCACGACCGTGCACCGGCTGAAGGAGCAGGAGGTGAAGGCGGTCCTCGGCATTCCCGAGGACGTCCAGACCTGGGCCATGATTCCCCTCGGGTACCCGCTCGGCCGGTGGGGCGAGGCCCCGCGTCGTCCGGCCGAGGAGACCACCTACTGGGACCAATACGGCGAGCGCAGAGCGCGCCGTTGAACCGGCGCGCTCAGCGCCCGTCGGCGCTCGCCGGGCGCATCCCCTCGCCCCAGGAGTGGACCCGGTCGAGATGGAGGCGGATGAGCCCGGTGTTCGCGTCGGGGGCCCAGTCCAGGGCCTCGGCCCGCCCCCTAATCTCGACCCCGCGGGGTCGCCACGGCGGGAGCACGTCGTCGACCACCAACGCGGCGACCCCCGAACGGCGCACGTGACGGAACTTCGCCGTCGAGGACATGTTGAAGCCGCCGATGTCGATGGTCCCGGTCGTTTCGTTGTAGGTGAACCCGACCGGGGCGATGTGGGGCCGTCCCCGCGCGTCGATTGTCGCCAACCGTCCGAGCGGCTGGCTGGCGAGGTAGGCCTGCTCGGCCGGGCCGAGCGCCCCGGTCATCGCCTTGCACCCGGGCGGGACGGACGGTCCCAGCCGGGGTCGTCGAGCATGCCGGCCAGGGCCTCGAGGTCCGGGGCGACCACGTCGAAGCCCGGGTCCGGCGGCGCTGGCGGCCCGGTCGCCGGCCCCCACTCCTCGGGCCTCGGCACGTAGGCGCTCCGTAGCCCGCAGGCGGCTCCGGCCCGCAGGTCGATCGGGTGGGCGGCGACCAGCATGACCTCGTCGGGGTCGAGGTCGAGGAGCCGGATCGCTCCTCGGTAGGTGGCGGCGTCGGGCTTGTACGCGACGAACAGCTCGGTGGAAATGATGCAGTCCCACGGCAGCTCGGCCCGCTTGGCCATCTCGGTCAACTGGGCGAAGCTGCCGTTCGACAAGGGGGCGACGAGGTGGCGTCGCCGCAGGCGTTCGAGCCCACCCTTGGCGTCGGGCCAGGGGGGGAGCCGTCGCCATGCCGAGACCAGCTCCCCGAGCTCGTTCGTCCCGAGTCCGAGCCGGTGCCGGGCCGCCAGAGCGGGGAGGACCTCACCGAGGAGCACCTCGACGGGGGTGAACGGTCGGGCACCCGTCACGATCTGGGCGATCGGTTCGAGGTAACCCTCCCGTCGCCAGGCATCGGCGAAGGCACCCCAGTCGACGTCGTGCCCGCGTTCGCCGGCGAGCGCCCGGGCGGCCTCGATCACCCCGCGCCGCCAGTCGACCACGGTGCCGAAGACGTCGAAGAGGAGGGCCCTGAGGGGTCGCTCTGGCACCGCCTGACTCTCTCACCTTCCGGCGCGCCGTGTCCTGGGGCCGGGACGACCGCCGGGCGGCCGGGGCGTAGCCTGAGGGCGCCGCCCGCTGCCGGGGTGGCCGGGGGTGCGTGTGGTGTCGAATCGATGAGCGGGACCGAGCCGAGCCAGCAGGAGGTCCGGGCCGAGGTTCGCGCCTGGCTGGAGGAGCACTGGAAGGACGACCGCCCGCTCATCGAGTGGCGCACCCTCCTGGCCGATTCGGGTTGGGCGGCTCCCCAGTGGCCGACGCAGTGGTTCGGGAGGGGGTACTCGGCGGAACTGGCCCAGGTGGCTTCGGACGAGCGTCAGTGCTTCGGGGCAGTCGGCCCACCCATCGGGTCGGCCATGAGCCTGGCTGCGCCGACGCTGCTCGAGCACGGCTCCAGCCCGTTGAAGGCGCGATTCCTGCGTCGGATCCTGAACGGGGAGGACCGGTGGTGCCAGCTCTTCAGCGAGCCGGGGAACGGGTCCGATCTGGCTGGATTGACCACCAGGGCCGAGCAGGACGGCGACGAGTGGGTGGTCAACGGCCAGAAGGTCTGGACGACCGGGGCCCGCAGTGCCGACTACGCGATGCTGCTGGCCCGGACCGACTGGGACGCGCCCAAGCACCGGGGGATCTCCTACTTCGTACTCCCGATGCACCAACCCGGGGTGGAAGTCCGACCGCTCCGCCAGATGAACGGGCACGCCTCGTTCAACGAGGTCTTCCTCACCGATGCCCGGGTCCCGCTCGATCACTCGGTCGGGGCGGTCAACGCGGGCTGGGCTGCGGCGCTCACAACGCTTGCCCACGAGCGGGGCCTCGGCGCCATCCGGTTGGTGGCCACCGACGGCTGGCGGGACGGCCGGACGAGCGCTGAGGCGATGGCCGAGGCGGACGAGCACGCCCGCACCTACGCGTGGTACCCGCAACGGGCCGGGAGAGCAGATCTGCTCCCCGAGTTGGCACGGGCCACCGGAGCGACCGCCGCCCAGCGCCAGCTGGTGGCCGAGACCATCGCCCGCAGCCGGGTGGCTGCCTGGAACGTCGAGCGCTCCCGGGCGGCCCGCGCCGCCGGTCGGCCGCCCGGGCCCGAGGGCTCGGTAGCCAAGCTGGCCGGGAGCGATATTGCCCGCCGGGCGGCCCATGCCCATGGGTCGATGGCCGGCGCGCAGGCCCTCTTGACCGGACCCACCTCGCTGAGGGGCGGGATCGTCGCTGAGATCCTGGTCTCGGTGCCCGCCGGGTCCATCGCCGGGGGGACCGACGAGATCCAGCACAACATCGTGGGCGAGCGGGCGCTCGGACTGCCCAAGGAACCCTCGACCGACGCGCAAATCCCCTTTCGCGAGGTGCGCACCAACGCCAGCGGGCGCTGAGGGAATCCCCCGCGCCCACCACGACCGACGCTCCTATCGACTTCGTCACGCCCATGGCCAGATGGGGGTCAGCCAACCCTTTCTGCTTTCACGGTCAGGGGGTGGCCGTGCCGGGATGGAGTGACGGTGTGAGCATGTCTGCGCCTACAGACCTGCTCGTCAACCCCTACGGGATGGGGCGCGCCGCGCCCGCTGGTTCATCCCTGCCCAAAGTCACCGCACGGGAATTCTCGAAGCTCCGTCCAGCACCATTCCAACGTGAACCCAATGCGCCAAAAGCCCTGAAAGCCATCATTGATAGCGTCCCTGCGGCCGGTCCAAACGGGGTCGGCGCCGAGGAGGTGTCGTCGTGAGCGACGTGACGGTGGAGGTGGGCGACGACCTGGTCGCCACAGTGGAGCTGCACAGGCCGCCCAACAACTTCTTCGACGTGGCCCTCGTCGCCGCCCTGGCCGACGCATACGAGGAGCTCCAGACCGGACCGTGCCGGGCGATCGTCTTGTGTTCCGAGGGTCGGCACTTCTGCGCGGGGGCCGACCTGACGAGCGGCACCGAGCGGACCGTCGGCGACCTCTACGGGCAGGCGGTCCGGATGTTCCGGGCCGAGTTGCCGGTGGTGGCGGCCCTCACCGGGGCGGCCATCGGCGGCGGTCTGGGGTTGGCGCTGTCGGCCGACTTCCGGGTGGCCAGTCCGGAGAGCCGATTCGCGGCGAACTTCTCCCGGCTCGGCTTCCACCATGGTTTCGGCCTCACCGTGACCCTGCCGCTGGCAGTGGGGAACCAGTCGGCCACCTCGCTCCTCTACACCGGACGGCGCATCGGGGGCGAGGAGGCCCATGTCATCGGCCTGTGCGATCGCCTGGTCGAATCCACCGCCGAGATCAGGGACGCGGCCCATGCGATGGCAGCCGAGCTGGCCGGTGCCGCCCCGCTGTCGGTCCGGGCCATCCGGGCGACCATGCGCCAGGGCCTCGCCGAACGGGTTCAAGAGGCGACCGACCTCGAGCGGAGCGAGCAGGATCGCCTGCGCCACACAGCCGACTTCGCCGAGGGCGTGACCGCGTCGGGCCAACGGCGGGAGCCGCTGTTCAAGGGTTCGTGAACCGCCCGGCCTCCCGCCGCCATGCCGCGTCGGGATCCCCTCTCGAGGCTGTCTTCGGCTACAGCCGGGCGGTGCGGGTCGGGAACCGGGTCCTCGTCGCCGGCACCGCACCCATCTGGCCCGACGGGTCGTGCCCCGACGACGTCTTTGTCCAGGCCCGGCGGTGTCTCGAGATCGCGCTGGCCGCCATGGCCGAGCTTGGTGCCGGCCCGGACGACGTGGTCCGGACGCGGATGTACGTGTGCAGTGCCGATGACGCGGCTGCGGTCGGCGAGGCCCACGCCGAGGCCTTCTCCTCGGTGCGGCCGGTGGCGACGATGGTGGTGGTGGCGGGGCTGCTCGATCCGCGCTGGCGGGTCGAGATCGAGATCGAGGCGGTCGTCGGCGAAGGACACTGAGCTCGCCCATAGCCCCCGGGCTCGGACCGGCCGGCTTGGTCGCAACCAGCCGGGTTGCCCCGGACCCGGCTCGCCCGGCAGGCTGGCCGTCGACCGGTACGCCGCCGGCACGTGACACACGGGACCGAGCCGCAAGGGGGCCACACCATGGCGAGCGACAGGATGGAAGCGGGAACCATCACCATCACCTCGAGGAAAGGTGACGAGATCGAGGCGTACCACGCCCGGCCCATGGAGGTCACCGGCTATCCGAGCGTGGTGGTAATTCACCACATGCCCGGGTACGACTCCTCGACCAAGGAGATCGCTCGCCGCTTCGCTTCGCGCGGCTACGGGGCCGTCGTGCCGAACCTGTTCCACCGCTACGCGCCCGGCGCCTCCTCGGGGGACGCCGCCGCCGCCGCCCGGGCCGCCGGCGGGGTGCCCGACGCGCAGTGTCTCGACGACGTGGCCGGCGCGATGGCCTTCCTCAAGGCCCAGCCGGGGGCCAACGGCAAGGTCGGGGTGATCGGGTACTGCTCGGGCGGGCGTCAGAGCTACCTCAGCGCCTGCAACCTCGAGCTGGATGCCGTCGTCGACTGCTACGGCGGCGGGGTCGTGGCCACGCCCGACCAGCTGACCCCGGAGCGACCGGTGGCGGTCATCGACATGACCAAGGACCTGCGGTGCCCGATGCTCGGGCTCTTCGGGGTGAACGACGCCAGCCCGTCGCCCGAACACGTGGCCAAGATGGAGGAGGAGCTCACCAAGCACCACAAGAGCTTCGAGTTCCACAGCTACGAAGGGGCCGGGCACGCGTTCTTCTGGGTGGAGCGTCCGAGCTACCACGCCGAGGCCTCCCGGGACGGCTGGCACCGGATCTGGGACTTCTACGACGAGCACCTGGCGGGCTGAGTTATGTGCACCTACCTCACCTCGACTGAGAAGGTCGCCGGCACCGGGCTCGGGGCCCAGGGCTGGTTCGCGATCGAAGAGGCCGTGGTCTACTTCGATCACCCCCAGGAGGCCCTGGTCGACCACGCGCTGTGCATTGACTTCCGGGCTGGGAGCCGGGCCGACCCGAGTCGGCGGGTCGCGGTCGAGCTCGACGCAGGCTCGGCCCGCCGTCTGGCCGAGTCGATCCTTGCCACCCTGGCTCACGACGAGGTCAAGGCGCTCGGAGTGGATTGAGGCCCCCCGAGGGCGGAGATTCGCAAATTTGCCGCCTCGCCCTTCTAGGGTCGGGTGGCGGCACGACCTGGGTCCCTCCCCGGCGGGCCCGACGGACTCGGAGGAGGCCCGGTGACCTTCCTGCAGGCGATCGTGATCGGCATCATCCAGGGGGTGGCCGAGCTGTTCCCGATCTCCAGCCTGGGCCACACGATCATCATCCCGGCCTTCTTGGGCGGGTCCTGGGCCCGCCTGGTCACCCAGGAGGCCTCGGCCAAGTCGCCCTACCTCGCCTTCGTGGTCGGCCTGCACGTGGCCACTGCGGCGGCGCTCATCATCTATTTCTGGCGGGACTGGGCTCGCATCCTGCGGGGCTTCTTCTCGAGCGCCCTGGCCGGCAAGATCGAGACCCCGGACCAGCGGGCGGCCTGGTTCGTAATCGTGGCCACCATCCCGGTGGGCGCCTTGGGGTTCGCGCTCGAGCGACCGCTCCGGACCCTGTTCGCCAAGCCCTACGCGGCGGCCGACTTTCTCGCCATCAACGGGCTCATCCTCTTGACCGGCGAGTTCCTTCGTCGGCGGGCCACCCGCGCCGCGAGGACCCCGGTGGCCGCCCGCGCCGGGGCCGCGAGCTCGGTCCCCACGCTCGTCGTCGACCCGTTCGCGACCGCGACCTCGGAGGACCACGACGAGGAGGTCTTGGCCTCGATGCGCTGGCGTGACGCGCTGGTGGTCGGGGTGGCCCAGTCGAGTGCCCTGCTCGCTGGGATCAGCCGGGACGGGATCTGCATGGTCACCGGGCTGTGGCGCGGGCTCTCCTACGAGGACACCGCCCGATTCGCCTTCTTGCTTTCGGCGCCACCCATCCTGGCCGCCGGCCTGCTCAAGCTCCCCGACCTGACCGGGCCCCTCGGCCACGGCATCCGTGGCCAGGCCCTGGCGGGCAGTGTGGTCGCGTTCTTCGTGGCCTTGATCTCAGTCCACTTCCTGGTCCGCTACTTCCGGAGCCGCGGCCTGGCGCCGTTCGCCTTCTACTGCCTGGCCCTCGGGTTGGCCGGGATCGTCTACTTCGGCCTCGTCTAGCTCGCGGGGCCTACCCCTGGGCCACCGAGAGGGCGGCCGCCAGGGCCAGCGACATGCCGCGGACGTCACCGAGGAGGCCGACCTCCATCCGGTTCATGACGTAGGCCACGGTCAGGCGGTAGTCGAGGTCGGAGACCACGATCGAGCCACCCAATCCGCCCCAGAAGCAGGCGTTGGGCCCGATGGGGACGGCCTCGTTCCCGAGGCCGTAGCCGATGCCGAAGCGCAGGGGGACGTTCAGGACCACGTCCTCGCCGTTGGACTGTTCCTCGAAGATGGCCCGACAGCCCCGCTCCGAGAGGAGCCGGACCCCTCGAGCCTCGCCCCGGTTGGACACGATCGACTGGACCGCCGCGACGCCGCGGGCGTTGCTCTGACCGTTGGCTGCCGGGATCTCCGCCCGTCGCCAGGGCTCTTCCCAACTGACCTCGGGCGAGAGCAAGGGGTTGGTGAAGGTCTTGGTGAGCAGGGGATTGGTGATGGTCACCTGGTCGAGGATCGCTGTCGTGGGAGTGATGACCCGAACCGTGCGCGCGTCGTCGGCCTCGGGGAGCCCGATCAGGAAGTCCCCACCGAGGGGGCCGGCCACCTCCTGGGCGAAGAAGGTGCCGAGGCTCTGCCCGGTGACCCGGCGGACCACCTCTCCGACCAGGTAGCCCTGGGTGAGAGCGTGGTACCCCGACGCGGTCCCGGGCTCCCACCACGGCTTCTGCGCAGCGAGCAGGCTGGTTGCCTTTTCCCAGTCGTAGAGGTCCTCGACGGTGATCGGCTCCTCCCATCCGGCCAGACCCGAGGTGTGGGAGAGCAGGTGGCGGACCTCGATTCGCTCCTTGCCGTTCACCTTGAACTCGGGCCAGTAGGTGGCCACCGGGGTGTGGAGGTCGATCTCGCCGTGGTCGGCCAGGATCAACGCGCACAGGTTGGTCATCGTCTTGGTGGTCGACCAGACGTTGATGATGCTGTCGCGCTGCCACGGGATCGTTCGGGCCTCGTCCACGAAGCCGCCCCACAGGTCGACCACCGGCTCCCCCTCGAGGTACACGGCGACCGATGCGCCGACGTCGAGCCCGTCGTCGAAGTTCTTCTGGAAGGCCGTCCGGACTTGTTCGAACTGTTCGTCGCAGGACCCCTGGACCTCTCCGGTGGCGTCGGTCACGGTTCCTCCCTGGCGTTCGTCGGATGATCCGAAGGCGGATGACCCGAAGGGATCGTACCGAGTCACCCTGGAGTCGGCCCATAGGCTCTTGCCAGTGTGTGCTGGAGCCCCACGTGAATCGAACGAGGCAACCGCCGAGCGCCGATGACCCAGTTCCTCACCCATTTCCACGGCCCGATCATCTACGCCATCGTGGCGGGGCTCCTGGTGGGCGAGTCCGGCTTCGCTGTCGGGTTCTTCGTTCCCGGCGAGATCTCGATGGTGATCGGCGGGGTGCTGGCCAAGGAGCACCGGGTCTCGATCGTGATCATGGTCCTGGTCGCCGTCGCAGCGGCCATCGGCTCGTACCTGATCGGCTACGGCGTGGGTCGGGTGATCCTGCCCTGGGTGCTCGAGCACACCAGGTTGGGGCGCAATCCGATGATCGCCAAGGCCCGCGCGCAACTGGCTGCCCGAGGGGGGCCGGCCGTCTTCGTGGCCCGCTTCATCGTCGTGGTGCGAGCGGTGATGCCGGCACTCGCCGGCCTGAGCGACCTGAGGCTGCGCACCTTCGTCATTTACGACGTGGCTGGAGGGGTGGCCTGGGCGACCCTCTACACGCTCATCGGCTACGCCGTCGGGACCGCCTACCAGCATGCCCTCCACGTCATCGGGATCTGGACCTACGTGGTGGCCGGCGTCTTGGTGGTGGGGGCGGGCGGGTTCCACCTGTGGCGGACCCACCGGGGCCGTCAGCGGGCGGCCGAGGGGGCGAGCGGCGACAACGTGGGCGCGCCCGAAGTGGACCGCTGAGCCGAGGGACTCGGTCCACCCACCGGCCGAAAAAAGCGGCCTCGGGGGGCGGTCGGCCACAGCGGCGGGGAGTCGGGGCGCCCGGATTTGAACCGGGGACCTCGTGCTCCCAAAGCACGTGCGCTAACCAGACTGCGCTACGCCCCGCGTCGTCGAGAGAGACCGTACTCGGTGCCCCGGCCCGGCCGGCCAAGGGCCGACCGGCGCCGGACGCGCCGAGGCGCTCCGACAGAGGTGGTCGATCGCCTACCCGGGTGGGTGGGACCGTCGGCTCGACGGTGGTGGCGCCGGGGCGATCGTGCCGGCGCCGAGAAGCACAGTCAGGCCGAGGCTTTCTTGCCGAGAATCCGGTTCATCTTGGTGCCGCAGGTCGGGCACGTGCCCTGTGCCGCCCGGCGACCGTTTGCCAGGTCGACCTCCTGCCCCTCGAAGGTCCGCTTGTCGCGGCACTTCACGCAGTACCCCTCGTACGAAGTCATTGCGACTCCTCCTCGCCATCTGGTCCACCGTGACCTGGGAAGACCAGGCTCGGGACGGGACGAACCTAGTGGGGGTGGTCCACGATCGGGGGGACCCTGATGACTGAAACACCATGGAAAATCATGAAAGATGGTGGGACGGCGCACGCCCGGGGGGATGTCGATGCTTCGACCTACCATTCGATCGTGCCCGACTACTCCCCGGAAAAGACCATCGCCGCGCTCGAGGAAGTCTGGACCGCGACCGGCCAGATGCTCGGTGAGCTGCACCCCGACGCCTGGGACCTCGCGACGGACTGCCCCGGCTGGACCGTGCGAGACCACGTCTCGCACATGATCGGTACCGAGCTCGGGCTTCTCGGCACCGCCTCCCCGCCACCGCCCGAGCCGATGCCCAAGCACGTGCACAACCCGATCGGCCAGTCCAACGAGGCCTGGGTCGAGGCTCGCCGCCACCTCCCGGGCACCGAGGTGTTGGCCGAGTTCGTCGAGGTCACCGCGCGGCGCCTCGAGGAGCTCCGGTCGATGACCGCCGAGCGCTGGGCTCAACCGGGGTGGAGCCCGATCGGCGAGGCCCCCTACGCCGAGTTCATGCAGATCCGGATCATGGACTGCTGGGTCCACGAACAGGACATCCGCTGGGCGGTGGACCGCCCTGGCGACCGGGGCGGTCGTGGGGAGCGAGTCTCGCTCGGGCGCCTGACCGCCGCCATGGGGTTCGTGGTCGGCAGGCAGGTCGCGCCCGAGGACGGCACCACGGTCGTGTTCGACCTCTCCGGGCCCCTCCCGACGGTGCTCGCCGTCGGGATGGATGGCAAGCGGGCGAGCGAACTTCCCAGCCCGCCGGCGGAACCGAGTGTCCGGATCACCCTGCCAGCGGAGCACTTCGTCCGACTGACCTGCGGTCGAGAGAACTCCGAGGCCGCCCTGGCCTCCGGGGAGGTCGCCCTCGCCGCGGACGAGGAGCTCGGCCGCCGGGTTCTCGGAGCCATGAACATCATGGTCTGAGCAGCCGGTCGATGGTCCGGTCCGAGAACCGCCCGCCGGTAGAGTAAGGCCTCCCGCTATGCGTGCCACCGCCGAAGCGCTCGAGGGATCTCGGGTGCGGCTCTCCGTCCAGGTCGAAGAGTCCGAGTTCGACCGCGCCCTGGACCAGACGGTCCGCAAGCTCGCCAAGGAGGTCCGGGTGCCCGGCTTCCGCCCCGGCAAGGTGCCGCGTCGGGTGCTCGAAGCGCGTCTTGGAGGTCCGGGCAGCCTGCGCGGTGAGGCGCTGCGCGAGGCGCTCCCCGAGTTCTACGCGCGGGCCGTTGCCGAGACCGAGCTCGACCCCATCGCCCCGCCCGAGTTCGACATCACGGCCGGCCAGGAGTCCGGTGCGGTCGAGTTCGACGCGTTGGTCCAAGTCCGTCCGACCGTTGCCATCCCCGGCTACGCGGGGCTCGAGGTCACGGTGCCCGCCCTCGAGATCCAGGACGAGGACGTCGACAGACAGGTCGATCGACTCCGAGAGAGCGACGGTGAGCTGATTGAGGTGGCCCGAGGCGCGAGGGACAAGGACAACGCGACGATCAATCTCCACGCCAAGTCGGACAGCGGCGAGGAGGTGGTGGGGGTCGACGACTTCCTCTATGAGGTCGGCATCGGGAGCGTCGTGCCCGAGCTGGACGAGCAGCTCCGAGGGGCGAAACAGGGCGATGTGCTGGCCTTCAACGCCCACGTGCCCGGGCGAGACGACGCCCTGGCGTTCTCGGTGCTGGTGAAGGAGGTCAAAGAGAAGCGGCTCCCCGAACCGACCGATGAGTGGGTCGCCGAGAACTCGGAGTTCTCGAC
>DAHUZS010000127.1 GCA_027315045.1 Acidimicrobiaceae bacterium | reverse complement strand
TCGGACCGGAGGCATCCCACACCGAGCAGGGGACAACGTCTCCCCACCCCCGATCACCGGCTCGCACACCCGGTGCCCATCGCCACCGACAACCGAGGATCACCGACCCGCTGGAGCTGTCGAACGGCCCGGTCGGCGGGGCTGCACCGAGTGCCGAGGTCGACACCCCCACCAGGACGATGTCTGTCGGCGGGCAGGCACGACGTGGCCCCGGGCACCACCTGGATCGTCCATAGGGTGGAGGCCCCGCTCGCTTCCTCGTGAGGCGGTCACACCGACCGCCCAGAAGGGAGCAGCGATGACCGTTCGAGATGCAGTGCGCGAGGCCCAGCGACGCCTCGCCACCCTCGATGCCGACCACCGCAAGGCAACCGAGCGCCTGGCCCAGGCGACCAGGCAACGCAGCGAGGTCCTCGCCGCTTCTGTCCGCACCCGCTGACGCACCTTCGTTCTGGAGGTGCCCCCAGTTGGACGGAACGCGCCGCGCCATCAGTGAGGCCCGCCACCGGGTCGGCCGGAAGGGTGCCGCCACGGCCACGTTGGAATCGGTCAGGTCGAGCGCGCGCCCGATGCGATGTAACGCAGCTCGCAGGTCAGTCCGATGACGTTGAGCCAACGCTCGTCGCCGGTGAGCACGACATCGGCGTGCAGGTCCGCCGTCGCAAGGATCAACGCGTCAGGCATCTTCAAGGCCTTGTGAGCAGCTCGAAGCTCGGCGGCGCGTTCGGCGACTGCCTCGTCGAGCGGGATCCGCATGCTGGTCGTCTGGGTGAAGAACCGGCGCACAGTCCGCTCATCGTGGTGGCCAAGTTTCGCACCGGTGAGCAACTCGGCGACCGTCACCACCGAGACCACGAACACGTGCTCGGTTGCCGCCGCTCTCACGGCGGTGTCTGCGGCCTGGTGCATGAGATCATCAGCGTCCAGAAAGCCAATGACCGTGTTGGAGTCCAGGAGGGCTATGCCCATTCGTCGCGGAGCTGCTCGACCGCGTTGCGCAGCGCACCCTTGGTGCGCAACGCACCGCTGAACTCGTCGAGCAGCGCCGTGGTCCGCGTCAGCACGACCCGTCCGGGCCCGATCGCCTCGGCCTTGACCGCGTCGCCGGGCTTGAATCCGGCGCCCGTGAACGCGTTCATCGGGATCGTGACCTGATGCTTGGCTGAGATCCGCGTCTGGCCGGCGCCGCGCCTGTAAGGGGAACCCTCAACTGCATGGTTCTTTACTCGATCAGCCATGAGTAAAGATCGTACCAGGAGTGCCCGTACGGGGGTTCACGGAGTAGCCATTGGCGCCAACCCGGACGGAGTGGTCCCGGGGCAGGCGGTTAACCAGGCACAATGCCGGGTCGGGCCGCTCCGGGGGAAGACGCCCGTCGAACCCCGGTCCTCGTAGATCTGCTCGGCCAGGACTCGCCGGGTGGTGGCGTGCACCCGGCGGTTGGCCCGCCTGGATCATCCGTGGAGTTGCTCGTTGACGTCCTTCGCGTCGACGAAGGTCCTCCCGGCAGATGGGGGAGGTCGCCCGCCCGGCTGGTCCCGTATGGACCCCTCGCCACCGGCGCCACCGGGTGCTCGATGGCCGAGCTGTGGCACCTCGCCGGTTCTGCCCGCACGCACGGAGAACCCTGGTTCTGGAAGCGCCGCACCGCCAGTTGGCTGGATCGCGCCGCGCCATCGGTGAGGGCCGCCACCGGGTCGGCCAGAAGGGGGTCGCCATGGCCACGTCCGAAGCGGTGAGGAACTACAGGCACCTGCTGGGCCAGCTCGCTGGCGCCCACGAGAAAGCCCGCGCACGTCTGGAGGCAGTTCAGGCCAGGCGGTCCGAGGCCATCGCCGCCCAGGACCAGCTGGTGGCAGCGGCGGCAACCGGCGTCGACCGTGCCGTCGTCGCCATGGCCAAGGGCGTGGGTC
>DAHUZS010000125.1 GCA_027315045.1 Acidimicrobiaceae bacterium | reverse complement strand
CGGCACTCGAAGAAGAGCGGGAGGGTTCCCAAGAACGTCCTCGGGACAATCGAAGCCGAACGCTCGAGGTGTCGCCAGACGGGGCAACCCTCCCCCCGATGCATCCTCTGCCCTCGCCAGCTGAGGGTCAAGCAAGCCTGGAGACGATCCTTCGGATCAGGTCTTGACGGCGTGTCCCCTATAGGGAATCAGACGATCCTGCTGTTGTGGTCGGCCCAAAAGCGATCGCGAAGCAGGCGCTTGTAGAGCTTGCCGGTGGGCAGGCGCGGCAGTTCGGCCTCGAAGTCGATCGAGCGCGGACACTTGAAGTGGGCGAGGTGCTCCCGGCAGAAGGTGATCAGCTCCCGTTCCAGCTCCGGGCCGGGCTCCACCCCTTCGGCCGGCTGGACCACGGCCTTCACGGCTTCGCCGAGATCCTCGTCAGGAACCCCGATGACCGCCGCGTCCATGACCTTGGGGTGGGTGATGAGCAGGTTCTCGGTCTCCTGGGGATAAATGTTCACCCCGCCCGAGATGATCATGTAGGTCTTGCGGTCGGTGAGGAACAGGTAGCCGTTCTCGTCGAGGTAGCCGACGTCACCGACGGTGCTGGTGTCCCCGGCCGAGTTGCGCGACTCGGCCGTCTTGACCGGGTCGTTGAAGTACTCGAAGTTGGTCGCCCCCTTGAACCACACCGTCCCAGGCACCCCGGTCGGGCACTCGTGGCCCTCTTCGTCAAGGATCAGGATCTGGCCGAGCAGCGCCCGGCCGACGGTTCCCTTGTGGGCCAGCCAGTCCGCCGAGTCGACCAGCGTGAACCCGTTGGCTTCGGTGGCGGCGTAGTACTCGAGGATGATCGGCCCGAACCACTCGATCATCTGCTCCTTCACCGGGATCGGACAAGGCGCCGCGGCGTGCACGATCACTTCGAGCGAGGAGACGTCGGCCTCCTTGCGTACCTTCTCGGGCAGCTTCAGCAGCCGAGAGAACATGGTCGGCACGACCTGGGAGTGGGTGACCCGATAGCGCTCCACCAGCTCGAGGAACTGGGCCGCGTCGAAGTGCTCCATGATCACCGCGGTGGCTCCCAGCCGGATCGTGATGCCCACGCTCGACTGAGGGGCCGAGTGGTAGAGGGGGGCGGGGTTGAGGTACACCATCTCCTCGCGGAAGCGCCAGATGGCCCCCAACCCTGCGCCCGCCTGGGCGTTCGCCCCCGGCGTGGTCTCGGGAAGGGCGCGGTAGATGCCCTTCGGCTGGCCGGTGGTGCCCGAGGAGTACAGCATCGGGACGCCGAGCTGCTCGTCGTCGATGGGGGTGCCGGGATAGGCAGCGAGAGCGGCGTCGAAGGACTCGAAGGGGCCGGCGATCCCCTCGTCGCCGACCATGAGCCAGCGCTCCACCTTCGGGCACAATGCGGGCAGCTGGTGGGCCACCTCGGCCTTGGCCGCGCTGGTCACCACCACCCGGGACTCGGAGTCATTGATGATGTAGGCGACCTCTTCGGGCGAGAGGTAGGAGTTGATGCACGTGAAGTAGAGCCCGGTGCGCTCGCCGGCGCCCTCGGTCATGAGCATCTTCGGGTGGTTCTCCATGAAGATGGCCATGTGGTCGCCGCGCGACAGTCCGGTGTCACGGAGGAGGTGGGCCAGGCGGTTGGCCGTCTCCTCGTACTGGCCGTAGGTGACCACCTCTCCGCTCGTCGCCATGATGATCGCCGGCTTGTCGGGGTTCCTGCGGGCGTGCTCGGCGGCATACATGGGTGCGCTCCTGTCGGTGGCCGGCTCCAGGAAGGTGAGCGGCGCCCCGCGCCGCCTCACCGATGCGGTCGAGTCTGCCATACCCGCCGCTCGAGCGGCTCGGGGGGCGGGCGGTGCCGTGGCAGCCCCGTTGTGCCGGCCCTGGTCACCAACACTCCGTCCGTTCGGGTCAGGTGGACTCCGTCGCCTCGGGGCTGGGCGGCTTCTGGGCGACTGGGAACCGGTCCAACCGACTATCTCTCGCACCTCGGGCCGTGACGGACTAGGACTGTCTCGTGTCGCCCCCGCCGAGCGGAACCTCGCCCCAGCACCGCGATGACCCGTTCGGGTGAGGATCCCGGCCTGGGCCTCGACCAGACCGAGCAACTGGTGGTGGTGCACGACCGCGACTCGGGCCTCGGCACGGCGATCGCGATCGACGACAGTACCCTCGGTCCGGCGATCGGCGGGATCCGGTGGCGGACCTACCCCGACGAAGCCGCCGCCATCACCGAGGCCCGCCGGCTGGCCCGGGTCATGACGCTCAAGAGCGCGCTGGCCGGGATCGCCAGTGGTGGGGCCAAATCGGTCGTCTTCCGACCGGTCCCCGTCTCCTCGGGTCCGATCCGCCGTGCCGTGATGGAGGCCTTCGGCCGGTCGGTGGCCTGGCTCGGCGGCCGATACGTCCCAGGATTGGACATGGGCACGACCCTCGACGACCTGCGGATCGTGGCCACTCGGGCGCCCGGGATCTGCGTGCTCGAGCCGTCGGAGGCGACGGCGGTCGGACTGTTCGCCGGGATCGAGGCGGTGACCCGCCTGCACTGGCCGGCCGGCCTCGCCGGGCGGACCGTCCTGATCCAAGGGGCCGGTCACGTGGGCTCGTCCCTCGCCCGGAAGCTGGCCGGGGCGAAGGCCGTGGTCCTGGTGAGCGACGTCGAACCGGAGCGGGCCCACCGGGTTGCCGCCCTGGTGGACGGCTCCGTCGTCCCTCGGGACCGGGTGATCGGCCACCCCTGCGACGTCTTCGCACCCTGTGCGATCGGCCGGCTGATTGACGCCGAGACGGCCAGCGTGCTCGCCTGCGAGGTGATCGCCGGTGCCGCCAATGACGTGCTCTCCCATCGTGGCGCCGCAGAGCTGCTCGCGGCTCGGGGGATCGACTATGTCCCGGACTTTGCCATCAACTCGGGCGGCGTGATCGCGATCTTCGCCGCCCGTTCGGGGTGGGATGAACCGAGGACGACCGCCGCGCTCCAGGGCATCGGTGACCAAGTGCGAGAGATCCTCGAGACGGCGCGCGCCACCAACCGCACCCCGCTCTCGATCGCCGAAGACGGGGCGTCGACCCGTCTGGGCCATCGGGTCACGGTGCCCGACTGAAGCAGCCGAGGCGCGCCGTGGCCACCCAACACCAGGTCGAGGAGGCAACCGCGCTGCGCAGCGTGGCGCTCTCGGACAAGTACACCGACGAGACCGGCACCGTGTTCCTCTCGGGCATCGAGGCCCTGGTCCGGCTCATCCTGGACCAGCGGCGCCTGGACACTCGCAGGGGTCTCAACACCGCCGCCTTCGTCTGTGGCTACGAGGGTTCGCCCCTCGGGGGCCTCGACCTCGAGCTCCACCGCAACCGGCCACTACTCGACGAGGCCCGGGTCGTCTTCACCCCGGGTCTCAACGAAGAGCTCGCCGCCACCGCGGTCGCCGGCACCCAGCTGCTCGGGCAACTGCCGGGCCGACGCCACGACGGCGTGGCGGGGTTCTGGTTCGGCAAGAACCCCGGGCTCGACCGGGCGGCAGACGCCATCCGCCACGGCAACTTGTCGGGGACCTCCCCGCTCGGCGGGGCGGTGGCCGTCGTGGGCGACGATCCGACCTGCAAGTCCTCCACCCTCCCCTCGTCGTGCGAGCAGATGGCCAAGAGCCTGCTCATCCCGCTGCTCACCCCGGCTTCGGTGGCCGACGTCCTCACCCTCGGCCTGCACGCCGTGGCACTGTCCCGGTACGCGGGCACCTGGGTCGCGCTCAAGATCGTCTCGGACATCGCCGATGCCTCGGCGACCGTGAGGCTCGGGGATCCCGACACCCTGGTCCCCCGGCCCGATCCCGGGCGCGAACTGCACGAGCCGCTCCTCGTGGGGCCCCAGTCGCTCGACGCCGAGCGCCGGCTCCACTCCTTCCGCCTGCCCCGGGTGGGCGAGTACGCGCACTCCGGGTCGCTCAACGCCGTCCACTTCGAACCCCGTCGACCCAGGCTCGCCATCGTGGCGCCCGGGCTCCCTTTCGCCACCGTGCAGCGGGCGCTGGCTGATCTCGGCCTCGACGACGACGACCTCGAGGATCTGGGCATCCGTCTGGTGCGCATCGGTCTGGCGTGGCCAATCGAGCCGCTGGTGCTGCGAGACCTGGTCGCTGGGGTCCAAGAGGTGCTGGTCGTCGAGGACAAGACGGCCTTCGTCGAGTCCCAACTCAAAGAAGCCCTCTACGATCACCGGCACCAGCCGGTGATCGTGGGCCGGACCGACGAAGTCGGCCGCCCGCTCATCCCCGCCTACGGCGCGGTTAGTGCCGAGACGGTCGCTTCGGTGCTCGGTCGCCGCCTCCAGCTTCCCGAACGGGCGCGCCAGTGGCTCCGGCGCGTCGAAGCGCGTGAGCGGCTCACCCTGCAGATCACAACGGACGCCGCCGAGGTCCCCCCGACCCGTTCTCCCTTCTTTTGCTCGGGGTGTCCCCACAACATCTCGACCCGGGCCGACGACGACCTGCTCGTGGGCCTCGGGATCGGCTGCCACATCATGGTGGCCCTGCACGACGAGGGACGGGGCCGCCAGGTCGGGATGACCCAGATGGGCGGGGAGGGAGCGCAGTGGATCGGGCTCGCCCCATTCACCGACGACACCCACTACTTCCAGAACCTCGGGGACGGCACCTTCTTCCACTCGGGGTCGCTAGCGCTGCGGGCCTCGGTGGCGGCCGGCGTGGACCTCACCTACAAGCTCTTGTACAACCACGCGGTGGCGATGACCGGGGGGCAGCGTCCGGCCGGCTCGCTGGACGTGGAGCGCCTCGTCGACCTGCTGGCGGCCGAGGGCGTGCGCAAAGTGGTGGTCACCACACCAGATCCGACCGGATACCGCGGCATCCAGCTCAACGCCATCGCGACCGTCCACCACCGCGACGACCTCATCGCGCTCCAACGGGAGCTGGCCCAGACCCCCGGCGTCAGCGTCCTCATTCACGACGACTGGTGCGCAGCAGAGGAGCGCCGGCTGCGCCGCCGCGGCGCGCTCGCGACTCCTGCCCGCCGGATCTGGATCAACCAGCGGGTCTGCGAGGGCTGCGGCGACTGTATGCGCAAGGCAACCTGCCTGTCCCTCGTGCCGGTCGAGACCGAGTACGGGCGCAAGACGGCGATCGACGAAGCCAGCTGCAACCTCGACTACTCCTGTGTGCGGGGCGACTGCCCGGCCTTCGTCGAGGTCGTGGGGACTCCCGATCCGGAGCCGAAGTTCGAGCCGCCGTTCACACCCGAGGACCCCGAGCTTCGGGTCCCCGAGAGCGTGCTGGTCCGAATGCCCGGGATCGGTGGCACCGGTGTCGTCACCATCTCCCGGATCGTCCAGATGGCGGCTCATCTGGCCGGACGCTTCGCCACCGGGGTCGAGCAGACCGGCCTCGCACAGAAGGGGGGGCCGGTGGTCTCTGACGTGCGTCTCGCGCCCGAGCCACCGACCGGCGCACCCCGGGCCTCGATGCGGACCGCTGACGTCCTGATCGGCTTCGACTTCTTCGGGGCCGCCTCCTCCTCCAACCTCGCGGTCTGCGACCGCGAGCGCACGGTCGCCGTCGTGAACACGGCGCCCGTCGCCACGATGGAGCTCGCCGAGGATCCCTTCAGCCACTTCCCCAAGTCGGCCGCACTGGTCGCCCGCATCGAACGAGAGACGTTGGCGGGAAGCGGACTGTTCTTCGACGCCGACTGGATCGCCGGCCGGCTGCAGTTGGCGCCGAACATGATCCTCCTCGGGGCCGCGTTCCAGCACGGCTGCCTGCCGATCCCTGCTTCGGCCATCGAGGCGGCCATCGTGCTGAACGGCGTCGCCGTGACCGACAACGTGCGCGCCTTTCGGTGGGGACGGGTGGCGGCGGTCGACCTCGGTGCGGTGCACCGGGCGCTGGCACCGCGCCAGGCGCCGTCGAAGCCCCCGGTGGACCTGGCCGAGCTGGTCGAGGCCCGCGCGGTCGACCTCGTCGACTACCAGGGCCCGCGCTACGCGGCGTCCTACCGCGCGGCGGTCGAGCAGGTGGTTGCACTCGAGATGGCCAGGACGTCGGATCCGAGGACCCCGGTGGCGCGGTCGTTCGCCCGCGGGCTCCACAAGCTGATGGCCTACAAGGACGAGTACGAGGTGGCCCGCCTCCATCTCGACCCCCTGGAGGTGGCCCGTTTGGCCGACCAATTCGGGGAGGGTGCGCGCACCCGGGTCCTACTCCACCCGCCGGTGCTGCGGGCACTCGGTCTCGGCCACAAGATCGGCTTCGGGCGGACGGCCCGGCCAGTGCTCCGGCTCCTGCGCGCGGCCCGGCGAGTCCGGGGCCACGCGATCGACCCGTTCGGTCACAGCGCACTGCGCCGATTGGAGCGGGTGCTGCCGGACGAGTACCGGGCCATGGTGATTTCGGCCTGCGATGCGCTCGACGACACCACGGTGCCGCTCGTGGTCGCCCTGGCCGAGCTTCCCGACCTGATCCGGGGGTACGAGAAGGTCAAGCTGGCCAGCGTGGCCAGCTATCGGGCCCGGGTTGAGGAGCTCCAAGCCGAGCTGACTGCGGGCGGCTGACCGAACGCACCGGCCGAGCGAACCGATCGACGAGCAGAGGAGGATGATGACGAGCGTCGAGGAGATCGCCTCGAGCTACATCGAGGCGATGGCGGCCGTCGATCCGATCGAGGCGACGGCCTGGGGTGTGCCCGGCCACGACCACCGCCTGCCCGACCTCTCCCCGGCCGGGATCGAGGCCCGCGCCGAAGTGAGGCGGGCCGCCCTGGCCGCCCTGGCCGCGACGGCGCCCGTGTCGGACGCCGAGCGCATCGGTGCCACCGTGATGGCCGAACGGCTGAGCGTCTCGCTGGAGATCCACGAAACGGGCGAGGACCTGCGGCCGCTGCGGGTGCTGTCGAGCCCCCAGGGCCAGGTGCGGCGGAGCTTCGATCTGATGGCCACCGACGACGAACACGACTGGGGGGTGATCTGCGCGCGCCTCGAGGCGGTGCCCGACGCGATCGACCAACTGAAGGTGACCCTCGGCGAGGGCCTGAGGCGCGCGCTGAGCAGCCCGAGACGCCAGGTCCTGGCCTGCGCCAAGCAATGCGATGCCTGGGGTGGAGCGGGCGGCGGCGCGTCGTTCTTCGCCGACCTGGTGGCGAAATATTCCGGTGGGCCCTCCGCCACGGCGCTCGATCGCGGCGCGGTGGCCGCCGGGCGGGCATTCGTCAAGCTCGGGGCCTGGCTTCGGGAGGAATACCTTCCCGGCGCAACCGAGAAGGACCCGGTCGGGCGGGAGCGCTACGCGCTGGCCGCCCGGTCCTTCACCGGTTCCGAGCTCAATCTCGAGGACACCTATCACTTCGGTTGGGACGAGCTCCGCCGCATCGAGGACCGCATGGCTACCGTCGCCGACGAGATCATGCCGGGAGCCGACCTCGGCGAGGTCACCGCCAAGCTGGAGTCCGAGCCCGACCACCTCATCGAGGGGGTCGAGAACTTCCGACACTGGAACCAGGAACTGATCGACCGGACCGTCGCCGCGCTCGACGGGGTCCACTTCGACATCGCCGAACCGATCAGACGGTGCGAGGCGATGATCGCCCCGCCCGGCGGGGCCGCCGCCATGTACTACACCGGACCGAGCGAGGACTTCTCCCGGCCCGGGCGCACCTGGTATCCGACACTGGGCAAGACCCGGTTCCCCCTGTGGCGGGAGGTCTCGGTCTGCTACCACGAGGCAGTCCCCGGCCACCACCTGCAGATCGCCCAGGTCCGCTACCGGAACGACCGGCTGAACCGGTACCAGCGGCTGGCCGGCTTCACCTCGGGGCACGGGGAGGGCTGGGCCCTCTACGCCGAACGACTGATGGGTGAGCTCGGCTACCTGGAGGACCCGGCCTACGAGCTCGGCATGCTGTCGTCCCACGCCATGCGGGCCGTCAGGGTGATCGTCGACATCGGCATGCATCTCGAGCTCCCGATCCCCCCCGACGAGCGCTACCACCCGGGCGAGCGCTGGACGCCCGAGCTAGCCCTGCCGTTCGTGATCGAGCGCTCGTGCTTCCCGGCAGACTTCATGGCCTCCGAGGTGGACCGCTACCTGGGCATGCCCGGCCAGGCGATCTCCTACAAGGTCGGCGAGCGGGTCTGGCTGGAGAGCCGGGCCCGAGCCGAGGCGCGCAAGGGTACGGCCTTCGACCTGAAGGACTTTCATCGCTTCGCGCTGGACCTCGGAGGCATGGGACTGGACCAGCTGGCGGCGGAGTTGGACCGCTACTGAGCCGGCGTCGCTCCGGGTCAGGGTGTCTCGTGCTGGATGGTGATCCAGTCGCGCGCCTCGAGATAGGGCTGGAACGTCGCGCCGACGGCCCGCAGGTCGGCCTTGCTCTTCGGGTGCTGCAGCTCGAAGAGGTGGGGGAACTCCAGCCACCCGCAAACCAGGTCCCAGAGCCTGACGGCCGCGTCGTCCTCGGGAGGGTCGATAAGGACCGGGCCGAAGAGCGCCCGGTCGCCCTCGAACACGAGCGTCGGGACGCCCCAGCCCCCCAGCGCGACCACCGCGTCGTGCTCGGCCCGCACCTCGTCATGGGTGCTCGGGTCGTCGATCGCCGCGCCCACGATGTTCGGGTCGAGACCCATGCGCTGCACCAAGGCTTCGGCTACCTCCCGACGGTGGGGCTTCAGGCCCTCGAGGTGGAGCGCGGTCCCAGCGGTGAGGTACCAGCCGTCGAGCAGGTCGGGGTCGATCCGGCGCAGCGCCGCGCCGATCCGCATCATCGACCACCCATAGGACCACTCCCGCTCCCAGGGGTGCTTCTTGCCCTCGGCCCGGTTGATCTCCTCGAGACTGAAGAACTTCCACCGCACCTCGAGACCCAGCCGGTCCCGCACTCGTCGCATCCAGATCGACGTCTGGTAGGCCCACGGGCACATGACGTCGAAGTGGAAGTCGACCCGGTTCACAGATTCGGTCACGCCGCCCCCATGAACTCAACGATCACCTTGGCCAGTTCGATCCCCTTGTCCTCCTGGAGGAAGTGTCCGGCTCCCTCGATCGTGGTGTGTGGTTGACCGGACGCCCCGGGAACCTGGGCGAGGAACGGGCGGTCGCCCCCCTTGGTGATCGGGTCGCCGTCGCTGAACGCGCAGAGAAACGGACGGTCGAAGGCTCGCAGCGTCTGCCAGGCGGCCACGTTCATGGCATGGGCCGGGTCTTGCGGGGAGGTCGGCACGAGTGCCGGAAAGATCCGGGCGCCGGCCTTGTACCGGTCATCGGGGAAGGGCGCGTCGTAGGCGGCAATGACATCGTCGGAAAGGCGGTTGACACAGCCCCCCGAGATGATCCGGCCCACGGGGAATTCCTCGGCCTCGCAGGCGAAGGTCTGCCACTGCAAGAACGCCTCGGTCGGTGTCCCCTCGCCGGTCGGCAGCGAGGTGTTGGCCATCACGGCTCGCGCGAAACGATCCGGCGCGGCGCAGAGCAACCGCAGTCCGACCAGTCCCCCCCAGTCCTGGCCGAAGAGGGTCGCCGAACGCAGGTCCAGGGCACCGAAGATGACGTCGCTCATCCAGTCGACGTGCGCCTGATAGCTGTAGTCACCCATGGAAGCCGGCTTGTCGGACCGACCGAACCCGATCAGGTCGGGAACGATGCAACGATGGCCCACCGCGGTGAGCACCGGGATCATCTTGCGGTACAGGTACGACCAGGACGGTTCCCCGTGGAAGAGCAGAACGGGATCCGCGTCGCGCGGTCCTTCGTCGAGGTAGTGCACCCGAAGACCGTCGCGTACCTCGACGTAGTGAGGTTCGAAGTCGAAATCCGAAAGTGACTCGAAACGCTCGTCGGGCGTTCGCAGCACGTCCATGGGCTGGCCTCCGTCGGTTGTCTCCCGCCGGAGTCCGGCGGGACGCTGCCACGAACACTACCGGTCGCGCGGCGTCGCCCGCCCCAAACGCAACCACGGTTGCGCAACAGAGGACGCCGGGTCGCTCCCAGCCTGGAGGCGTGGGAAACGATCGGATCGTGGAGCGGGTGCGGGCGATCTGCCTCGCCCTTCCCGAGGCGACCGAACGACTCAGCCACGGGGCTCGGGCGTTTCTTGTCGGCAGACAGTTCGTCATGCTATGGCCCGACGGTCACCACGAGCACGCCTTCCCCCCCCATGTGGTGCGCAGCGCCGAAGGGCGCCCAACAGAGCTTGGTGGCCGCCGCCCCAACCCGCTACTTCACCGCCCTACGTCGGCCCCCGAGGATGGATCGGCGTTCGATTGGACCGTCGGATCTCGAACGACGAACTGGCCGGCCTGTGCGAGGACGCCTATTGCTCGGTGGCTCCGAAGCGGCTCCAGGGCGGGTTCCGCTCACCCGAGCGCGACCGGCAAACGACGCGCTGAGGGGACGACCAGAAGGCGACCCCGTCGCAGCACGCAGGAACGGTCGAAGTCGGCCTCGGCGATCGTCATGCTCTCGCCGGCCGGTCCTTCCTTACAGGGTTCGTCGGTTGCCGGTACTCACGGGGAGCCCGACGGTCACGGCGCTCGGCGGCGGAGTGCGGGTTGTCTGGACGCCGAGGCGTCGTGCGGCCACGGCGAGCTGGTGCGCGTCCCGGATGGCGCAGGCCCGCCCATCGTTGTTGAAGTAGCAGTACACCTCTTCGGCACCGAACAGGGCGGCGATCCGCTCGGCCCAGGTCCCGATGGCGGTCCGCCCGTAACAGGGGTCGGGTGACGCCCGGCCCCGGTGGAAGCGGACGTACCCCCACGAGGCGGTTCGCCAGAGCGGCGGGTACCTCCCCCTGGTGTCGGTCAGGCACAACGCCGCACCACGCCGCTCGAGCAACTGCCGCACTGTGCCGTCGAACCACGAACGATGCCGGACCTCGACCGCCAGGCGCACGTGGGAGCCGAAGGCCCGCAGAGTCCGGTCGAGCGCGTCGGCGTCGACGGCGAGGTTCGGCGGGAGCTGGAGGAGGACGGGCCCGCACTTGTGATCGAGGCCCTCGAGACGCTCCAGCATGAGGCGCACCGGTTCTTCAGGCTCACGAAGTCGGCGCACATGGGTCAGGTGCCGACTTGCCTTGAGCGCGACCTCGAAGTCGTCGGGTGTTCGACCCACCCAGTCGGCAAAGGTGCTCCGCTCGGGTAGCCGGTAGAACGCGCTGTCGGATTCGACGGTCGCGAAGTGCTCGGCGTAGTGCTCGAGCCAGTGCGCCCTGGCAGTTGTCGGAGGGTAGAAGGCGCCGCGCCAGTGCTCGTACTGCCAACCGGAGGTTCCGATCTTCCAGCCCATCGGGTTCTGCCTACTCGATGTGGCCGGGGCGTGTCGCGGGAGCCGGCCGCGGTGGCGGCAGCGTCGACCACCTCGGCGCATAAATTTCGGGCCCTGGGAGCGATCGAGCACCTGGAGACGAACGGGGCGGATGCGATGACGACGAACCAGGAGCCCGGGCACTCGGACCGGGCCGAGGTGGCCAGGAAGATGTGGCGGACCCTCGAGCCCTACCACGGCATCGTCTACTTCAGCCCCCACGCGGCCGAGCAGTACGCCGGGGTCGGCATCGAAGGGCGCGACGGCTACTTCGCCTCGCGCTCCGCGCCACTCGGGCCGGTGAGCGCCGAGGTCGTAATCGCCACCTTCTACAACTTCCATCCGACGCTGGTCCGCCACGCGATCCCCGCGGTCTGGGATCGCGCCGCCCCAGCGACGATCCTGGCCGCCCGCCTCCGAGCGGCCGACCTCGCCTTGCGCGAGATCCTGGGTGCCGAGGCCGAAGGCGACGAGGTCGCCGAGGCGGCGGCGCTGGCCGAACGGGCGGCCAGGGCCGCCACGATCGCCGGTCGGCCCCTCTTCGCCGCCCATGCCGCGTTGGAATGGCCGATCGCGCCCCATCTGGTCCTGTGGCACGCGATCACCCTGCTACGCGAATACCGGGGGGACGGGCACATCGCCGCCCTGTTGCTCGCCGACCTCGACCCTTGCGAGGCGCTCATCACCTACGGCGGTGCCGATGCCACGGTCGGGCTCGGGGCGCTCAAGACCTCGAGATCCTGGCCCGACGACGACTGGGAGTCGGCCAGCCGCCGACTCAGCGCGCGCGGGCTGCTCAACGGAGACCAGTTGAGCGCGGCCGGCGTGGCCCTGCGCAAGCAAGTCGAGGTCCAGACCGACGAGGCAGCCGCCCCGGCCTGGGCGACGCTGGACGAGGAGGAGGCGACCCGCCTACGGGCCATCGTCCGGCCCTGGTCCCGAAGGATCATCGAGAGCGGGGTCTTCGGCCTGCGCTGAGCGCGCTTAGCCGACCACCCAAGAGCGCTTGCCGGCACCGAAGAGCAGCCGCCCGAACCTGAGCCCGGGGAAGTGAGCGGCGGCCACCGGTGTGTCGGAGCCCTCGAGCTCCTCCACCAGCGCCCGACGGGTGCGGAGGGCCAGGTCAGGGTCCACGTCGCTGATGCCGGCCCACTCGTCGTCGAGCAACTCGACCGGGCAGTGGACGACGTCGCCGAGCAGCATGGCCCGGTCCGACCCCGACGACACCACCACGATCGTGCTGCCCGGCGTGTGGCCCGGGGCCGACATGGTGTCGATCCCACCGAGCAGCGCGCCGGAGCCGTTCCAGGGTTCGAGGTGGCCCTCGATCGGCCGCAGCTTCTTGGTGGCCCCGGGGTCGGGACCCACGAAGTGCTCCCAATCCCGGACGTCGCATCGATAGGTGGCGTTGGGGAACACCACCTCTCCGTGCCTGGTGGTCCACCCGACATGGTCGAAGTGAAGGTGGGTGAGCACGACGTCGGTCACGTCGACCGGGGCGACCCCGAGCGCGCTCAGGCCCGCGAGCAGCTGGCCCCCCCGGAACGGGCCCCGCTCGAGCTCGCCCACCCCGGTGTCGACCACCACGACCCGATCACCCGTCCGAACCAGGAACCCACCGAGTGCGAGCTCGAGCATCCCGTCCTCCAACAGCAGCCCCCGGTGGGGCGCCCAGTCCCCTTCGCTCGACCCCTTGGCGTCGTCAGTGCCGGCCATCGACCGGTACGCGGCGGTCGCCGGCAGGCGGACCACGCCGTCGAGGACCGGCTCGATGGAGATGCTGCCGACGTGCATCTCGCCACCTTACCGACGACCCTTCGAGCACGCCGGTTAGCTTGAGGAGCCTGAGACACCGCCCGACGCATCGCCTGAGCCTGGAACCGGACCCGGCAGGCAACCATGGGATCGGTCCTCCAGACGGCGTGCTCGCTCGAGTCGAGGGACTGGGCGGCCGGGTGCGGCGCGAGGTGACGAGATGAACCTCGAAGGTGGCTCGCTCTTCGCCGGTTCCTCTGCCCCCGACGTCGGGGAGCGGGTACACCGCCTGAGCACCGGCGCGGGCTGGTGGATCGAGCAGATCCTCAGCGGGACCCTGGCGGCCCCGGTCGACGACGTGTTGGACCACGAGGAGTGGGTGGTGCTCATGGAGGGGTCGGCGGTCCTCGAGGTGGACGGGACCGTCGTGACGTTGGACCGAGGCGACTGGATCCGGCTCGGCCCGGGGACTCCCCACCGGGTGCGCACGACTCGACCCGGCACCAGCTGGCTCGCGGTCCACCTGCCGACGCAACCGGCCGTCGCCACGGACCGCGGGTCGACGGAGTGACCCGCGCCAACGGCTTCCCCGAGGAGGAGCGACATCCATGGTTCCGACGCTGTTGCCCAACACCCACCCCGCCCTTCGCCGGTGCTGGCATCCGGTAGCCGGCAGCAACGAGGTGGCCGACGCACCGGTCTGCACGTCCTGCTCGGTGAGCCCTTGGTGCTCTTCTGGAGCGGCGAATCGGTGTCGTGTTTCGTCGATCGCTGCTCCCATCGGCGGGCGCCGATCTCGATCGGGACCTGCGACGGCGGGCTGCGATGCGCCCAGCACGGCTGGCGGTTCGCCGACGACGGGCGGTGTGTAGAGATCCCGGCGCTCGGCCCCGACGCCGCCGTACCGAGCCGTGCCCGCCTGATCCCGGTGGCCTAGGTGGCCGAACGCTCAGGGATGGTCTTCGTCGCGCCCGACCCCCCATCGCCCCGCTCGGGCACATCGTCGAGTCTGATGACCCCACCTTCGCCGCCGGTGAGCTGCCGCCGATCTGGACCAGGGCCCGGTCGGGTTGCTGGCCGACAACTTCTTGGACGTGGCGCACTTCCCCTCGTCGATGCCGGCACCTTCGGGGTCGGCGAGGCCGCGGAGGTGGAGCGCCACGAGGAACCGCGGTCGTTCGTCGCCCGACGTGAGCACCCCTTCGCCAACCGGGAGGACCCCGGCGTCGCCGAGGGGCTGCGGCCGCTCGTCCAGTCCCGACCGCTCACCTATCGGCTCGATGCCCCCTTCCACCTCCAGTTGCAGATCGACTTCGTCGTACCAACGTCATCGGGTTCTTCCTCCAACCCGAGCCCGATGACACCTACCGGATCCACACCACGCTGTGGCGAAACGACCTCGGGTGACGACCCCGAAGCCATCGCGGCCGCAATCAAGTTCAAGGTCGAGTGCTCGAAGAGGCCCTCTGGATCCAGGAAGCCTGCGACCAGCTGGTCCTCCCCCTGGACACCACCGCCGAGATCCACACGCGCTCGGACCGCTCGACCCTCGAACGGGCGGGCAGAGCCGTCGAGTGGCACGGAGGGCGTGACACCCGGGCCTGGACCCTCGCCGCCGATGGATTCGCGATGGCCCTCAAGGGGCACACCTCGAACCGCTCGTCTCGCCGAGGCACTGCGTCCGGCCTCCGCCGAGCCGGCGGCAACCGAGACCACCGTCGGGAAGGCGGTCACCCGAGCTCAGCCGTTGGAGGTCCGCAGCTTGAACTGGGCCCCAGCCGGGTCGGCGCAGGCGACGAGCGTTCCGTAGGGGGTGTCGTGGGGGGCCATGACGGTCGAGCCGCCGAGGCGCTCGACGAGGGCCGTTGCCGTCACCACGTCGTCGACCTCCCAGTAGGCCGACCAGGTCGCCGGTACGCCCTCGGGGAGGAACCCGCTGGCGTCCATGACACCGGCCGAATCCACGCCACCCTCGCCGACCAAGATGGCGTAGCGGAAGGCATCGTCGTCCCCCACCACGGTGACCCCGACGCCGAACGTCCTCCGGTAGAAGTCGACTGCCCGGGCGTGAGCGCGTGTGTGCAACTCGAACCAGCTCGGTGCGCCGTGCTCGTTCAACACGGTGAAGCCGACGAAGGCGTTCGGCTCCCACGCACCCACCAAGGCACCGGTCGGGTCGACGAGGACGGCCTGGGACCCGAGATCGGCCACGGGCATCATCGGGCTCACGATTTCGGCCCCTGCCGCCTCGGCGGTTCCGAGCGTCCGGGCGATGTCATCGGTGGCTAGATAGAGCTTCCAGAGGTCCTCGGTACGCCGGTCCCCCATGGCCCCCATGACCCCGGCGACCGGTACCCCGTCCCGGGTGAACATGAAGTAGCCGCCGAACTCTGCGCTGGGATCTCCGGCCTCCCAGCCGAACAGCTCGCTGTAGAACTGCCGGCTCCCCTCCACGTCCGACGTCGACAGATCGGCCCAGCATGGCGCTCCCACCGGCGCACGGTCACGGGTTGGCATGGTCACTTCCTCTCCTCGGTTGACAGTCTTGTCGTCATGACGGCTCCCGGTGGTCGATCTCATCGCCGCGGGCCGATGAGATCGGACCCGTTGTGCCGTCGACCAATTCGATGCGCGACGAGCGGGTCTGGTGCCAAGTGCGCGTCGTTTCCGCCGGCGGCACGGTCCTGGCTCGCCGGACGCTGGCCGGGGCGGGGAGCCCGGACCTCCGGGTGCTCGAGGAGCTGGCCCGGCTCGCGCTCGTCACCCAGCGCTCACACGGGTTCATGTGGGTCGAGCACCTCGCCCCGGAGCTCGCCGAGTTGATCGACCTGGCCGGGCTAGGCGTCCAGGTGCAAGGGCAACCCGAAACTCGAGAAGAGCCGCTCGGGGTCCAAGAAGGCCAGGAAGAAGCTCAACCCGACGATCTGGTGCCCTGAGATCTCGAGCACCTGGAGCGCCCACGGAACGTAGCCGCCCTCTGAGTCCCGACGGTACTGGGCGAACGCCGGAGACCCGTTCGCCGAGGTCGCGACCAGCCGCGAACCCCGGCAACCGTCGGGTCCCGGCTGGAGCATCCACTCGCCGATGTCGCGCGCCCCTTGGAGCCACAGCTCGAACGGGGGCATCGACTGGATGGCGTCCTCGCGCAGGAGCGAGACCAGACCCTGGATGTCGTAGCGCTCGAAAGCCTCCACGTATCGGGCAAGCAACTCGGCGTCGGCGTCAAGCGGATCCGTCCGGGCCTCGGGGGAGACCGAGCGCAAGGTCGCCCTAGCCCGTTGGAGCGCGCTGTTGACCGCCGCCACCGAGCTGTCGAGCAGTTCCGCCACCTCGGACGCCTGCCAGCGCAGGACTTCACAGAGGATGAGCGTGGCGCGCTGGCGAGGCGGCAGATGCTGGAGGGCGGTCACGAAGGCCAGCCGGATGGACTCCCGGTACTCGGAGATCTCGGCCGGATCCGACGAGTTCGGCCGCACCGTCTCGTCGGGGATCGGCGTGACCCACGTCGCCTCGGGCAGCATCGGCCCGAGCAGGCTCGAATCGGGTGGAGATGACGGTCCGAGCTCCATCGGGCGGGCCCGTCGCTGGACCTGGCGATGCATGTCGATGCAGACGTTGGTGGCGATGCGGTACAGCCATGATCGGACGCTCGATCGGCCCTCGAAGCGATCCTGGTTGCGCCAGGCCCGAACCATCGTCTCCTGCACGGCGTCCTCGGCCTCGAAGCCCGATCCGAGCATCCGGTAGCAATAGCCGGTCAGCTCGCGCCGGAAGGGCTCGAACACTTCCTGGGTGAGGGAGGCTTGGCGCACGACCACTGGCCGCGATGCTACCGAGCGGGCGGCGAGTGCTGCGCTGTCATCGCTCCGGTCCCGGGCACCGATGAGCGTGGTCTGGGGGATGGCAAGCTTCGCCGGCGCGGCGCGAGGCGAAGATCCGAGAGGGAGAGACGATGGTGGAGGGACTGGAACCCGCGGAGTTGGCACGGCTGGGCGAGGTGGCCGCAGCCCACGTCAGCGACAACGACGTCCGGGACTGGTCGTGCTGGTCGGCAGGGGCGACCAGACCTATCTGGGGGCCTTCGACTCCCGGAGCATCGTTGGCCCGCCGATGGAACGAGACTTGCTCTTCCGCATCTCGTCGGTGGCCAACCCCTGACCGGCACGGCGACACTCTCCCTCGTGGACGAGGGCCTGATGGCCCTGGACGAGCCGATCGACCGATTTGTGCCCGAGTTGTCCGATCCGAGCGTGTGGTTCGTCCCGACGGCCCGCTGGAGGAGACCGTTCCGGCGCAACGAGCGATCACCGTCCGGGACCTGCTCAGCTTCACCTTCGGGTTCGAGGTATCGGTGGGGATGTGCAGGCGGACCGGCCCTGGCCGGTGGTTCTCGCAGCGAATGGGCTCGGGCTGGCCACGCTAGGACCGTCCGACCCCGAGGCACAGCCCGAACCGGATACCTCGATCGCACGACTGGGCACCCTTCCGCTCATTGCCGAACGCGCTGGCTCTACGACACGAACGCCTCGGTTCTCGGAGTGCTCGCATCCCGGGCCGTTTCCCGACGTGCTGCGGACCCCAGTGTTCGAGCCCGTCGGCATGACCGACACCGCGTTCTTCGCGACCGATCTCGCCGTCACCACCACGAACGCGTCGGGCCCCGGAGGGCTGACGCCATCGGACCCGGCCGAGGGCCGCTGGCGCCGGCCTCCGGCTTTCTCGACGGTGGGGCGGGTCTGGTTTCGACCGCCCGGGACATGACGCTCTTCGCCGGGGCCCTGCTGGACGGCGGCCGGCCCATCCTCGGGCCCGGTGCGGTCGCTGAGATGACCCGCGACCAGCTGACCCCGGAGCAGCGAGCCGAGGCGGCGGGGTTCGTCGGCGGAGGGGGTTGGGGCCTGTGTCGGTCGGTCGTTGTCGATGGCCCGAGGGCCGGGGCCGTCGAGTGGAACGGCGGGCTCGGCACCTCGTGGCTGGTCGACCCCGGTGATTTCACGCTCATCGTCATGACCACCCGCATGTTCGAGACCGCGCTGACCTCGAAGGTGCACGAGGAGATCCAAGACGCCGCCTACCGCGCCCTGCACTGAGAACCCGCTAGGGACGGCCCTCAGCAGACGTGGAGCTGCCCCAGCCGCCCGAGCGCCTCGGCGGCGTCGGCCCCCTCGGGCGCAGCCGTGCTCCAGGTGCCGCGGCCGGTCACCGCCCGGACGAACGCCAGGGGCTCACACGACATCGAGGACGGGACGCCCCTGCGGCCCCAGGTGGAAGGCCCAGGGTGCCGGGCCGGTAACCCTGACCAGGACCGGCCGGTCGAAGGACTCGAGGATCGGACCGTTCTGCTGGGGCAACGCAGCCTCGATCCACCGGAGCACCGGGACGACCCGGAGGGCGTCGGAGGGCGGCGGGATGTCGGCGAGCGAGCCCCGGGGTCCGAAGAGGTCGGCTCGGATGTGGGTGTCGTGGTCGAAGCAGAACGCGCAAGGCACCAGATCGGCCGGGTACGTCCCGAGATCCCCGAGCGGGACTTCGAAGTCGGCCCCGATGAAGCTCCCCGCCGGTGTCGCACGTAGAACTCCTGCGCCGACTCGCTGTCGCGTCCCCCAGCATCGGGGAGCATCGAGGGGTCGACGAGCAGCCAGAACAGCGCGCTCAGGTGCGACACCACGTCCTGGAGTGACCAGCCGGCACAACTGCTCCGTGCCGCCCACTGCTCCCCGCTCAGCCGACCCCCGAGCGCCAACAGCGCCTGCCGGTCACCGGCCAGCGCTTCGACCGGTCCGGCCACGACCACGACGACCTCCTGTTCTCATACTATTACTATGTAAGATAGTTCTATTATGTTACCTGTGCCGCTCCAGCCGCGGTCGGACCGGCGGGCTACACAGGTGAGGTGACTGAGCCCCCCGCCGTGTCCCGGCCCTCGCTGCGGGCAGAGCAGGTCGCCCAGACCAAGACGGCCCTGGTGGCCGCGGGTCGAGCGCTGTTCGGACGCAGGGGGTTCGCCGAGACCTCGGTCGAGGATCTGGCCACCGAGGCGCGGGTCACCACCGGGGCGCTCTACCACCACTTCCCGACCAAGACGGCGCTCTTCGAGATGGTGTTCGAAGACCTGCACTCCGAACTGCTGGCGCTGGCGGCTCGGGGGACGGCCGGAGCGAGCGACGAGACCGAATACCTCGTCTCGGGGTTCGCGGCCTTCCTCGACGCCATGCTCCGGGCCGACGTGCAACGGATCCTCGTCTCCGATGGTCCCGCCGTCCTCGGCCTCGAACGATTCGTCGAGCTCGACGAGCGCTACGCCGTCAGCGCGATCTCAGGGGCCATTCGGAGCGCCTCGGTGGCCGGGCGTCTCCACGCCGACGACCCCGACACCCTGGCCAGGCTCCTGCTGGGGGCGCTGGCCCGCGGCGCGATGCTGATCGCCAGCGCCGAGGAACCTACCTCGACCCGCGACGCCGTGGTCGCGGCGGTGCGCTCCCTCCTCGGGAACCTCTCCGACGCGTCGCGGACCTGAGCCGTCGTTATCGTCTGGACAGCGAGCGGACGAGGGGACCATGAACAACCCGGTGACGTCAGACCGGCATTCTGCCCGGCGTGAGCTCGGGCTGCACCGGAGCCTTTTCCACATGCCCGACGACCTCGCCTACTTCAACACGGCCTCGATGGCGCCCGCGCTGCACAGCGTCCGCGAGGCCGGCCGACTCGCCCTGGACAGGGTGGCCTCGCCCTGGGAGATCTCCTCCGACGACTGGTTCGACGACGTCGAGGTGCTGCGGGAGGGCTTCGCCCGGCTGGTCGGCGCCGACGACGACGCCATCGCGTTCGTCCCCTCTTGCAGCTACGGCCTGGCGGTGGCGGCCCGGAACCTCTCCGCCAAGGAGGGCGACCGGGTCCTCGTCTTGGCCCAGGAGTTCCCGTCGAACTTCTACACGTGGCGGCGCTTCTGCACCCGTACCGGTGCCGAGATCGTCGAGGTGCACCGCGACGCCGAGCTCGGGTGGACCGGTTCGATCCTCGCCGCGATCGACCGGCGCACCAGCGTCGTCGCCGTCCCCCACGTGCACTGGACAAACGGTGCCCTGATCGATCTGCACCAGGTGTCGGCGGCGGCCCGGGCGGTCGGGGCCGCCCTCGTCATCGACGCGAGCCAGTCTCTCGGCGCCTTTCCCCACGACCTCGGGACCATCCGACCCGACTTCCTGGTCGCCGTGGGGTACAAGTGGCTACTCGGGCCACTCGGGTTCAGCTACCTCTACGTCGACGAATCGAACCGCGATGGCGAGCCGCTCGAGGAGAACTGGATCAATCGGGCCGAGTCCGAGCAGTTCGCCGGCCTGGTCCGCTATACCGGCATCTACCGCCCCGGGTCGCGGCGGTTCGACTTCGGGGAGCGGACCGCGTTCGCCCAGGTTGCCATGGCGGTGGCCGCGGTCGAGCAGCTGGGCAGATGGGGGGTCGACGGGGTGGCGTCCGCCCTGCGGGAGGTCACCGACGAGATCTGTGACCGGGCCGGCAAGCTCGGCCTCCCGGTTCCGGCACCGCATGAGCGTGGCCCCCACATGCTCGGCCTTGAAATCCCCCGGGAACGCGGCCTCGCGCTCGAGGAGCAGCTGGAGAAGCGCGGCGTGATGGCCAGCGTGCGAGGGGACTCGCTGCGTCTGGCCCCCCACCTGCACGTCACCCACCGGGACATCGACCGACTGATCGACGGCATCGCCGCCGCCTTGTAGGCGCGGGACGGCAACCAGTGGGCGATGGCCAGACCTACACCGTCCGGGACGCCTCGGTCGACGACGCCGAGGCCTGCGCGGCCATCTATGCCCCGTACGTGACCGGGACGCCGATCACCTTCGAGACCGAGCCGCCGGGAGCCCAGGAGATGCGCGATCGGATCTCCTCGTCGCTCCGGACCCACGCCTGGGTCGTCCTCTGCGACCGGGGTACGGTCGTGGGCTACGCGTACGCTCGGCCTTTTGCCACCCGCGCCGCCTACCGGTGGTCGTGCGAGGTTAGCGTCTACCTCGAACTCGGCCGTCGGCGCACCGGCGGGGGCCGGCTCCTCTACGAGGCCCTGTTCGCCAGGCTCGCCAACCGGGGGTTCCAGATGGCCGTCGCAGGGATGACGGTTCCCAACGATGCCAGTCTCGGCCTCCACCAGGCGCTCGGGTTCTCCCCCGTCGGCACGTACCGTCGGATCGGCTGGAAGCTCGGCGCGTGGCACGACGTGGCGTGGGCGCAACGGCCCCTCGCCGCCAGGCCCGAACCGCCCGAAGAGCCGGCCTGAGGCGTCGGCCAAGCGATGCCGACCCGCTCAGTCCCCCTCGGTGGCCGACCCCAACGCCACCTCGTAGGACCACAGTTCCGAGGAGAGGGAGACCGGGCCGCCGTGGGGCGAGGGACGATCGGACCCGGCGTGGCCGTGGGCAAAGGCGGGCGAGGACACCCAGGTCTCGAACGCGTCCTGGTCCCGCCAGCGGGTCACCACCAACCACTGGTGGCGGCCGTCCGTCGGCCTGAGCAGCTCGAATCCCTCGAAGCCGTCCTGGTCGTCCACGGTGCCGGCTCGGGCCGCGAACCGGCGGGCGAGTTCGTCGCCGGCGTCCTCGGGGACAGTGATGGCGTTGATTTTGCTCACGGTCATGGGCTGATCTGATCACACTATGGTTCGCCCGGCGACGACGGGGACCGGAGCGGGCGGGCGGCGTGGGTTCGAGCACCTGAGGACGGAGTTGGACCAGCACGTCCTCACGGTGACGCTCAACCGCCCCGAGGTTCGCAACGCCCTCCACGGCCCGGCCTACACCGAGCTGACGGCAGCCTTCCGAGGGGCGTCCGGCGACGACCGGGTCCGCTGTGTCGTCGTGACCGGCGCCGACCCTGCGTTCTGCGGTGGGAAGGACGTGAAACAGCTCGTGGCGGCCGGGACCCCGAAGCGAACCCGGCTGAACGAGCCGGTGTCCGCCGTCTTGGAGCGCGAGATTCCGGTGATCGCGGCGGCGAACGGCCCCGCGGCGGGCTGGGGCATGGAGCTGGCCATCTGCGCCGACTTCCGCATCGCCTCGGTGCAAGCCAGCTTCGGGCTCCTCTTCGTCAAGCGGGGACCGGTCCCCGACGCCGGGACGTTCTTGCGCCTGCTCGGCATCGTGAAAATGGCTAGAGACGCCGAGCTGAAGCACACCGGCGAGATGATCGACCCTCTCGAGGCCGAGCGCATCAGACTGGTCTCCGCCGTCGTCCCCCACGACCGGCTCTTCTCGGAGGACCGAGCCCTGGCTCTACGCATCGCGGCCAACGCGCCGTTGGCTCCTTACTACGTGAAGGACGGGCTTCGCCGGTCCGGGCCAGACCTCGAAGGCCTCGGTACGTGGGTGACCGCCCATCGAGGGCTGTTCGCCACCAACGACCATTGTGAGGGGGTTCGAGCGTTCCTGGAAAAGTGCGAGCCACGCTTCGACGGCACCTAGGCCGAAGCACGGTGGGCGGTCGGTGCCGGTCGGCCAGGGCCGCCCTCGCAGCGGCTGCGGTCTGCGCCTCGTTCGTCGTCACCACGGCCGTGGGAGGAGCTGCCAATCCGGCCAAGTCGGTGACGCCCAAGCCCAACTATCCAAACCACTGCGCGCCGGCCGGACTCGACACCTCGTCGATCTGCCTGCGTCTCACGCTGGCCGCGATCGACGCGGCGCGGGCGCGCGAAGGGGTTCGACCCATGCGGCTCCCCGCGGACTTCGCCCAGCTGACCCCGACCGAACAGCTCTTCGTGGCCATTGACGCCGAGCGAGTGGACCGCGGGCTCGCCCCCTTCGTCGGCATGACCGCCGCGCTCGACCGACTCGCTCAGGCCGGAGCGAACCGAGCGTCGCTCCCAGCGCGCCCGACAACCGCCGGGTACCGGCGCGTCGAGCTCGAGTGGATCGGCGACGTCTCGAACGGTCTCGATGCCGACTACCAGTGGATGTACTTCGACGGGCCCGGCAGCGGAGTGCCGGACTGCGGGCAGGTCAGGCATTCGGGGTGCTGGATCGATCGCCGGATCTTGCTCGACCCGTTGGGACCGGCGCCCGACCTGGTCATGGGGGTGGCGGTCGACGCGTCCGTTCGGGCCAACGACGGCGGGTCCTCGGTTGCGGCGATTCTGACCCTGGCCAAGCACCCGAGCGGCCCCTACGTGTTCACCTGGGCGCAGGCGCGTGCCGCGACCCAGGGGGTGCTTCGGCCCCTGGCCGCGCTACCGGCAGGCGAGTCCGACTCCGGCATCGCCGACCCCCCGGGCAACGTGGCACCGAAACCCGACTACCTGGCCATCTGTGCCCCCAGGGGACTCGACCGGTCGAGCCGCTGCACCGACGCAGTCCTCGCCGCGCTCAACCGCGCCCATGCCCTCGAAGGTGTGCCGCCGATGGTCCTCCCGACCAACTTCTCCCGACTGAGCGTGGCTGAACAGCTCTTCGTGGCAATCGACCTGGAGCGGGTGGACCGAGGGCTCCCTCCCTTCGTCGGCATGACCGCCGCGCTCGACCGCAATGCCCAGGCTGGCGCGGACCGGACCAACGACCCACCCGACCCGGGCCCGAACTACCTCCTCTTCGACGGCGAATGGGCCGGGGGATCGGCCAACGCCCTCGACGCGGTGTACGGCTGGATGTACAACGACGGGTTCAACAGCGGCAACCTCGACTGCCCCCACCCGGGGGCGGCGGGATGCTGGGGACACCGCAAAGGCATCCTCGACGACTTCGGTTCCGGAGCGGATCTGGTCATGGGAGCCGCGATCAAAGCGCGCGGGGTAAAGGACGCGCCTTCCGTGGCCGCCACCCTGGCCGTGGCGGCCACGGTGCCACGGCACCTGCGATATACCTGGGCGGATGTCATCGCGGCCATGCCACCCGGTGCACAACCGGGATGAGGCGAAAAGCCGGCGTAAGCGGGGTGCGGGCGTGGCGCTAGGAACGGCGGGCGGATGCGGGCGTCACGATGAGCCGCCCTGCTCCCGGAGGAACCGCTCAAGCTCCTCGGCAAGGTCGTCCCCGCTCACCAGCTCGTCAAGCGACTCCCCTTCGGCCCGTCGCTCCAGCTGGCGAACGTATCCGGCGATGTCGTCGTCGGCTGCGACGACCTCGCTCACCTCCCGCTCGTAGCGGCTGGAGGCACGTTCGAGGCTCGCGGTCCCAATCGGGGTCTCGAGCACCCCGCAGATCCGCTGGACGAGAGCCAAAGCCGCCTTCGGCGAGGGAGTGCTCGGAACGTAATGGGGCACCTGGGCCATGAGCGATGCGACCGGGATCTCGACCTTGGCGAAGGCGTCCTGGAGCACTCCCACGATCCCGGTCGGCCCCTGGTACCGCGGGCGGGACAACCCGAAGCGATCTGCGAGGCCGGCGTCGACGCTCGAGCCGCGCACCGGTGTCGCCCTCGTGTGGGGCACATCGGTGAGCATCGCCCCGAGCGTGAACACCGCTTTGACCCCAAGCGTCTCAGCAACGCTGGTCACCGCAGAGCTGAAGGCCCGCCAACGCAGATGGGGCTCGACGCCGATGAGCAGGACCACGTCGCGCCCGACCTCCGAGTGGGCGGCAAAGAACCGGTTCTGCGGCCATGCGATCTCGCGCCGATTGTTCGTATCCAGCCGAACCTGCGGGCGCTGCGAGGTGAAGTCGTAGAACTCCTCGGCGTCGATGGTGGCGAACAGCTCGGCATGCCACTGTTCGGCCAGGTAGCTCGCCGCGCTCGACGCCGCGCCGCCGGCGTCCGTCCACCCCTCGAACGCCGCGAGCATCACCGGGCGGTCGAGTGAGGGTCGACTTTGCCACTGAAGCACGTCCACCTCGTGCACGGTAGCGCCATGGCAGCCGCGCTCGGACCGACCGCCGCGGGACCCCTGGTGGTGCCGGGTGTCGCCGGCAAAGATCCCCGTCGGAACCTTTGAGCAGATTGGAAGCAGGATCGGACGCACCCGGCCCTACAGTCGGGCCCCATGCCGGTTAAGCCCGACCCTGACGCCGTGGTCGTGATGGCGTCGGGGCACGAGGTTCGGATTACCAGCCCCGACAAGGTCCTCTTCTCGGAGCGGGGCGAGACCAAGACAGACCTCGTCCGCTACTACCAGGCGGTCGAGGTGCCTCTGCTGCGGGCCATGGGCGGACGGCCGGTCCTCCTCCAGCGATTTCCGAACGGGGCGACGGGCTCGTCGTTCTTCCAGAAGCGGGTACCCGAGAGGCGCCCGGGATGGTTGCAGACCGCGGTCGTCGCGACGCCGAACGGCACGACTTCGCGGGCACTCGTGATCGCCGACCTCGCCCACGCCCTCTGGGCGGTCAATCTCGCCTGCCTGGGCTTCCATGTCTGGCCGTCCCGGGCCGACGATCTCGAGCACGCGGACCAGCTTCGGATCGATCTCGACCCCTCTCCCGGGGTGAGTTTCGGGATGGTCCAGGAGGCAGCATCCGAGACGCGACACCTGCTCGGCGAGCTCGGGGTCGTCGCGCTACCCAAGACGACCGGGAACCGGGGTATCCACGTCTTCGCTCGCCTCGAGCCCCGCTGGACCTCCTACGAGGTGCGGGCTGGAGCGGTGGCCGTGGCCCGCGAGCTCGAGCGCCGGCGACCCGACCTCATCACCGCCGCCTGGTGGAAGGAGGAGCGGGGTGCCCGGGTCTTCATCGATTTCAACCAGAACGCCCCACACAAGACGATCTTCGGCGCCTGGTCGGTGCGAGCCCGCCCCGGCGGTCAGGTTTCGACCCCCTTCGAATGGGATGACCTGGAGACCATCGACCCCGACGCGCTCAACCTTGCCAACGTTCCGGCCCTGCTCGAAGCCAGCGGCGATCCGTGGGCCGACGAGCCAGAGCAGTCGCTGGGCCCTCTTCTCGCGCTGCACGAGCGGGATCTCGCCACCGGGCTGCCCGATGCCCCCTGGCCTCCCGTCTATCCAAAGATGCCCGGCGAAGCGCCCCGGGTGGCGCCGTCGCGGGCCAAAAAGCACCAGGACGGCCAGGCCCGGTAGGTCGTTCCCCCGGCCCACGCACCGCTCGCTCCCCCTTCGAGGCCTTGGTGTGGGAGGTGGGCGAACTCGTCGCCGACCTGGTGGCCGCGGAAGAGCGCGTCGAGGGGGCAACCGTCGAGTCCCAGCGCCGTTGGCAAGGGACCTATGGCGACGACCCGCTCTCGCTGTCGGTCCCGGGCATGGGACCCAAGACCGCGCCGACGGTCCGGGCGTTCATGTGCACTGCCACCCACTCACTCTCGGCCAAGGAGACACGGGCGTCGGACTCAACCCCTCCAACTGGTCGAGCGGGCAGATGACGTCACCTTCCCGAGGGATCACCAAGGGGGCCCACCGGCGCTCCGTCTCGCCTTCTATCAAGCGGCGAACGTAGCCCGGACCCGTGACCCCAGCTGGCGGAGTTCTACTACGCGTCATGGTCGAGCGAGGCCACTGCCACACGAAGGCGAACTGTACAGTTACCCGTATGCTTGGCCATTACCTGGTCGACCTTCACGCCCGATTCGCTCTACGAACTGCGCGAAATGGACGGCACTCGCGTCACGCGACCGAAGGCGCCAGGCTGGCAGCAACCGACGCGGTCTCTGCCGACGTGCGATGCCGTTCACACGTGCGGTCTGCCGTGACGCAACGCGGGCGGCTCACCCGCTAGCCGATCCTCAACGACTTCGACCGAAGTGACCATCGGATGGCGCGTCGCGCCTTCGCACCGGCTCCAAAGGTTGACAAACGTTAGGGAATCTCTACGCGATCAAGCGTGGGTGACGGCTCCTGATTCGCGGAGTGCGGACAGTCTTCCATTGCACTCCTGTGTGTGTCCGATCAGATGGAGCAGTAGCCGGAGGCGTGAGATGGCCGAGGACGATCCAGGCGCCGCGGATCACCTCGACGTGTCCCCACTGAAAGCGGAAGAACCCCAAAAGTCACGCACGACGGGTGGAGCCACCTGCGAAAACGCCGTGAGGGGACCTTTGCCCCTGGCGGCGGGTCCCGATTCGGGTCAGGCTCGGATCTGGTCGATGCTTCGCGACCGGTTAGAGGAGCCCGCCATGATGAACGTGCAACCGATCCCCACGGCCTCGGAACGGATCAATGAGATCCGGGCATTGACCGCGGACATCGTCAACAAGGAGATCCTGCCCAACGAGAACCTGCTCTGGGCGTCCCGAACGAACCGGAGTGTCACCGAATCCGATCTCGAGGCGAGCCAAGAGGCCCGTCGAGACATCGAGACCAAGGTGAGGCAAGCGGGCCTGTGGGCGCCGCACCTGCCACAAGAGTACGGGGGCGCCGGCCTTGACTTTCTGGAACTTGCCTACATGAACGAAGTGCTGGCCTACGCAGTGGGCGGGGCGGCGCTCTTCGGGGTGGTCGCACCGAACTCGGGCAACCAGACCCTGCTAGTCAAGTACGCCACCGAGGAGCAAAAGCGCAAGTGGCTCATACCTCTCATCGAAGGGAAGCTTCAGTCCGGGTTCTCCATGACCGAACCGGATGCGCCGGGTTCAGACCCCCGGTCGCTGCGGACGACCGCTCGGCGGGACGGTGAGGAGTGGATCATCAACGGCCACAAGTGGTTCACATCGAATGGGAAGCGGGCCGACTTCTTCATCGTCATGTGCCGCACCGAGGACCCCGACAACGTCGGGGGCGGCAACGGCGCGATGACCCAGATCATCGTCCCTCGTGACACCCCGGGCGTCCACATCCTTCGGGGTATCAATGTCTGGGGAAACGAGAGCGATCATTGCGAAATCGTCTACGAGGACGTCAGGGTCCCGATCGAGAACCAGCTCGGTGCGCGGGGCAGTGGTCATCAGGCGGCCCAGGACCGGCTGGGCGCCGGGCGCGTTTACCACTGCATGAACTCGATCGGCCAGATGTGGCGGGCATTCGACCTCATGGTGGAGCGGTCACGTGATCGGGAGGTCCACGGAGGCCTGTTGCGAACCAAGCAGTTCGTACAGGGATTCATCGCCGACTCCTACATGGACATCCAGGCGTCCCGTCTCATGACCATCCACTGTGCCGAGAGGATGGCAAGCGACCAGGACGCGAGGACCGACATATCGGCCATCAAGGTCTTCGTCCCCAACGCGTACATGCGGGTGGTCGACCGCGCGATCCAGGTCTGGGGGGCGGCGGGAGTATCGGGCGATTTGCCGCTCTACGCCATGTTCCAGGGTGCTCGGACCCTCAGACTGGCCGACGGCCCGGACGAGGTCCACCGGATCCTCATCGCCAAGAACGTGTTGGCCCGCTTCGACGGTGGATCCGGATGGGACTTTGGAAACTAAGCCGATCGCCCTCAGGGGATGCGCGCGTCGTGGACCGCTGCCGCCTCTTGGAGTTCCGACGGACTCGCCGTCTCGGGATCCAGAGGCACCACCGTGGTCCAGTGCCGGCCGACGGGGCAGCGTTGAAAGCGGCTGGCGCCTAGTCGTAGAGCTTTCAGTGATGCCATCGGTACCCAGATCGTGGTGAACAGATGACCGTCTTTGCACCGGACCGGGAGATCGAAGCGCTCGAACACCCCACCTCCCTTCGACGGGTTGATCGTGTCGATCATCGACGGCCTGGACCCGGCGCGCAAGCAGCAGGACCCGGACCCAGTGGCCGGTCATCGCGAGCTCCGCGCCTGCTGGACACGGGAACCGGGCGAACTTCGACGAACAGTCCGTCCACGCCGGCGAGGCGCAGACCCGAGAAGGATTTGTCCTCAAGACGGTATGGATCGAAGGAGGACCGATGAGGACCTATACGAGGCTCCCGGCTGCCGGAGGCCTGTTTTTCATCAGCTCGTGGCTACTCATGCTCTTTGCCGGAGCGACCACCTTGGACACGGGTGTGCGGCCGTTCGGCTATCTCACGTCGATGGTTGTCACCATCGGTCTGTGGCTCGTCGTCGCCCCGGCGATCGGGGCGACGACCCGCAAACGGCGCTCCTGAGCCGGCCGCCACGACGGCGTGCACCGGTTAAATCAGGGGTGGCGAAGTCGGACGTCGTGCGCGACGGCCCGGGCGAGGTGCGCCAGGTGCTCCTGTGCGCTGGGCAAAAACCCGGCGGGTTGCACCCCGCCATCCACCGTCAGACTCAGGCGATCGCACTCCGTGCACCGCTCGATGTGTTCACCGAAGAACCCGCAAATCAACCCGACGACCATTTCCAATCCACTGAAAAAGAGGAGTCCCGCGACTAGGAGCGAAACCACCGCCTCGAGGAGCACGGTCATCGGGTGCCTTCCTTCATCGATTTGCATACTTGTGAACATGTTGTAGTCACGCTCCCCCCAAAAATCATGAGGGCTCATGGGTGTCGACCGCGCTGTGGGTGCCCGGCTAGCCGATACGCGATCCGCTCCTCGTGCGCCCGCCCACGTCTCAGGATGAGGGCGCAAGATGGCGACCCGGCGAGCGGCCGGCCGCCAACCGGTCGGGGGAGGGACCGCGGGAGGAACCACCGATGAGTTCGCGGTGGCGGGGCCGTCAGAACCGAGCGACGCTAGAGCCACGATCGGCTCGGGACGGAGGGACGATGACTGCTGTTCGAGTGCTAGTCGGGACCCAAAAGGGCGGGTTCATCCTGACCGCCGACGGTTCGAGATCTCGTTGGGAGGTGTCCGGGCCCCTCTTTGGGGGCTGGGAGGTGTACCACATGAACGGCAGCCCGGCCGCCCCTGAGCGGCTGTACGCGTCACAGTCGACCGGGTGGTTCGGCCAGTTGATCCAGCGCTCCGACGACGGCGGAGCCACCTGGAGGCCGATGGGCAACCAGTTCTCCTACGACGGCCAAGCGGGCACTCACCAGTGGTACGACGGCACTCCCCATCCATGGGAGTTCGCCCGGGTGTGGCACCTCGAGCCGTCGGCCACCGATCCCGACTTCGTGTACGCCGGGGCCGAGGACGCCGCGCTGTTCAGGTCGACAGACGGTGGCGCCAGTTGGAGCGAGTTACCAGGTCTGCGCACCCACGATTCCGGGCCGGACTGGCAGCCCGGGGCAGGCGGCATGTGTGTCCACACCATCCTGATCGATCCGTCCGACGCCGATCGGCTCCATGTCGCGATCTCGGCGGCCGGTGTCTTCCGAAGCGACGATGCCGGCCGGACGTGGAGCCCGGCGAATCACGGACTCCACTCCGAGGGGATCCCCGACGCCAGTGCCGAAGTGGGCCACTGCGTCCATCGGATCGCACGGCACCGGGATCTTCCAGACGTGCTCTTCATGCAGAAACACTGGGACGTGATGCGCAGCGACGACCGGGGCGGGACGTGGCGGGAGATCAGCGGGGACCTTCCGAGCGACTTCGGGTTTCCAATCGCCTTGCACGCTCACGAGCCGGAGACCGTCTACGTCGTACCGATCACCAGCGACTCGGAGCACTACCCGCCGGAAGGAAAGTTGCGCGTGTACCGGAGCAGGACCGGCGGGGGGGAGTGGGAGCCGCTCGGCACTGGTCTCCCCCAGGCCGACTGCTATGTCAACGTCCTGCGCGACGCCATGGCCGTCGACTCGCTCGACGATTGCGGCATCTACTTCGGGACCACCGGCGGCCAGGTCTACGGCTCATCTGACGCCGGAGACACCTGGGCGCCGATCGTTCGCGATCTCCCGCGGGTGCTCTCCGTCGAGGTTCAGACTCTCTTGTGATCCGGGTCGTCCTACCGCAGCATTTGCGCACCCTGGCTGGAACCGGACGCCAGGTCCAGGTCGCGGTCGACGGCCCCGTCACCCAGCGACGGGTACTCGACGCACTAGAGCAGGAATACCCGGTGCTCCGTGGGACGTTGCGAGACCCGACGACGCAACGACGCCGACCCTTCATCCGGTTCTTCGCCTGTGAGGAGGACCTCTCCCACCACCCTCCCGATGAGCTTTTGCCGGCATCGGTTGTCTCGGGCCGAGAACCGCTGTACATCGTGGGGGCGATGGCCGGTGGCTAAGAGACTGCTGATTTGATCGCTGTCGGTACTCGCGATTGGTCTCGCGAGAAGCGAGCATCAGCCTCTCTATCATTCGTTCGACCTCGCACTGACTTCCGAACGGACATCGGATGAGCGTGCTCGGGATGACGACCCACTCGGGCCGTGCAGGGCGTGGACGAGGGCTTAGTGGTTTCCGTCGCTGCTGTCACGCTCTATGTGGAACTTCGCGCTTGTCGGGTCGGGCGCCCTGACCACCGGCGCCTATGGGAACGCGGCTCGTAGGCGGGCAAAGGCGGTGGCGAGGTCGCTCACCCCACGGCCAGCTCCCATCCAGACGCAGCACCAGGCATCGGTGACGGCGGACGAACGACGCGGCCACGGGCAGCACGCGGTGACGGATCGTCTTGGGCCCGGCCTTGGGAGTTCGCCTTCGAAGACGAGGCGCTGTGACCAGGCGAGAAGGCGGCCCGCGAGGCTGACCGCCATACAGGCCTCGTTGCGAAAGAAGCCCCCGACGTGGAGGTTGGCGATCCCGCAGTCCTTCCAGTTGCGCACCCGGTCCACTACCCGGGCATGACCACGGTGGCGCAATTCCAGGACGTCTGCGCTCTCTCACTCGGTGTCGGCGATGAAGCAGGTGTGGCGGAGGCCGGCCGCGGTGTCGAACAGGCTGAGCTGGGCGCCCGGATGGGGGCGCCCTCCATCGCCTCGGTGAGCCGGGACCGCCGGCCCGTCGCCCCTTTTGGCCGGGGCGATCACCCTCTGGTGCTCGATCCCCCCCCGGGGGGGGTCGAGGACAAGGCCGAGGTCCAGATGGCCGAGATGGGACCGGAGAAGAGCCGGTTTCTTCACCCCGAGAGCTCGGTGCCTGGGCCGAGGTGGCCCCGGGCCAGCCACGAGTCCGCTGGCAGGCATCGGGGGGACCGGGTCCGGTGCGCCCGGGTTGCGCCGCACCCCTCCCGGCCCCTCGGGCCGCCGCTCGCACCAAGACCAGCGACTGCTCCTCACGACGCCCGGCTCGCCCGACGCCGGGATCAACACGACGCC
>DAHUZS010000122.1 GCA_027315045.1 Acidimicrobiaceae bacterium | reverse complement strand
GCAGAGCACAGCCATGGTAAGGCTGGTGTCGTCGGTTCGATTCCGACAGGGGGCTCCCCGGCGGCGTAGCTCAGTTGGTCAGAGCACACGGCTCATAATCGTGGGGTCGCGGGTTCGAGTCCCGCCGCCGCTACCACCGGGGCGGGAAGTCCGGGTCAGAGGAAGAGACGAGGTCGGAGGAGAGGAGGACGGCGGATGCCCAAGAACGAGAAGCGGGTCCAGGTCACGCTGGCCTGCGAGGTCTGCAAGCGGCGTAACTACATCACGGTGAAGAACAAGAACAACGACCGCGAGCGGATCGAGATGAAGAAGTACTGCCGCTGGGACCGCCGGCACACCCTGCACCGGGAGACCCGCTGACCGTCTGCCCCGCCGGGCCGACCGGTCGGGGTCGGTGGTAGTCTTACTCCCTGCTGCCCAGGTCAGACGACCCGGGCCACCACCCGAAGAGGGCTGAGGGCGGTCACCGAGGGCAGTAGCTCAACTGGTAGAGCACCGGTCTCCAAAACCGGCGGTTGGGGGTTCGAGTCCCTCCTGCCCTGCTTCTCCCGAAGAGATCAGCTCGACACACGGAGCGTTTCCCATGAACCGCGAGACCAAGCGATTGATGCAGCGCCAGGGACAGATGGAGGCCGATGGCTCGCCGTCGTCCAGGCGGGCCACCCAGGCACCGGTCGCCACCCGTCGCCGCCAACGGACCTCGGTCGCCCAGTTCGCGCGGGAAGTCCGGGACGAGATGCGCCAGGTGGCCTGGCCCAACCGCGCCGAGATGATCAACTACTCGATGGTCGTGATCACCACCCTCGTGATCATGGTGTCGCTGATCTTCGTCTTCAACCTCGGCTTCGGGAAGGCCGTGCTCTTCATGTTCCACAGATGACCCTCGACGACGAAGAGCCATTCGGAGCCGACGAGGTCGCGTCGATCGACCACGAGCCTGCCGACAACGGCTCCGAGGCCCGGTTTGGCCAGGAGCCGGCCCCGGGGGACGGGTCGTCCAGTGACGCCCCGGTGGACGGTTCCGCGCCGGACCTGGTCCTCGATGCCACCGCCGAGGCGGACGAGTTCGCCGAGGAGGACGAGGAGGACGAGGAGGAGCAGCTCCCCCCGCCCAGCCCCTTCGACCGTCCTGGGCGTTGGTACGTGGTCCACACCTACTCGGGCTACGAGAACAAGGTGAAGGGCAACCTGTTCAACGTGATGGCCTCGAGGAACATGGAGGACCGGGTCTTCGAGATCGTCATCCCCATGGAGGACGTCGTCGAGTTCAAGGCGGGCAAGAAGGTGACGGTGGCCAAGAAAGTCTTCCCCGGCTACCTGCTCGTGCGCTGCGACCTGGACGACGACGTCTGGGGGGCGATCCGCAACACCCCGGGCGTGACCGGCTTCGTCGGTCCGGGCACCAAGCCCACCCCCCTGTCCCGGCGGGAGGTCGAGAGCATTCTCCAGGTGAAGGTCGAGGGCACCGAGGCGTTGCCGAAGCGCACCCGTCCCCGTTTGGAGTACGAGCTCGGCGAGACGGTCAGGGTGAAAGAAGGCCCTTTCGCCGATTTCTCGGGTCAGATCGACGACATCAACGAGGACCAGCTCAAGCTCAAGGTCCTGGTGAACATCTTCGGCCGGGAGACCCCGGTCGAGCTGGAGTTCAGCCAGGTGGCGAAGCTCTAGCGACCGACCGATCGATCGAGAGGTACCCCGATGCCCCCCCGCAAGCGAGTGCTCGCCAAGGTCAAGATCCAGCTCGACGCCGGTTCGGCCACGCCGGCTCCGCCGGTCGGGACCGCCCTCGGGCCCCACGGCGTCCAGACCATGGAGTTCTGCAAGCAGTACAACGCCGCCACCGAGTCCCAGCGCGGGACGGTCATCCCGGTGGACATCACCATCTTCGAGGACCGGACCTTCACCTTCGAGCTTAAGACCCCGCCCACCCCGGTGCTCCTGCGGCAGGCCGCGGGGGTCGAGAAGGGTGCGTCGGCCTCGGGCCGGGAGCACGTGGGGTCGGTCACCGACGCCCAGGTGGCCGAGATCGCGCGGACCAAGCTTCGCGACCTCAACACCGACGACCTCGAGCAGGCGAAACGGCAGGTCGCAGGGACCGCCCGTTCAATGGGGATCACCGTCTCGGGTTGAGCCCGAGGAACCACCACGAGGACCGGAGACCGACGTGACACAGCACGGCAAGAAGTACCGCGAAGCGCTTTCCCAGGTGGACCGGGAGGGGCTCCTGGGCGTCTCCGCCGCCGTCGACCTGGTGAAGCAGCTGGCCACGGCCAACTTCGACGAGACCATCGAGCTGGCTGTCCGGCTCGGAGTGGACCCGAGGAAGGCGGACCAGATCCTGCGCGGGACGCTCTCGCTGCCGTCGGGCTCCGGCCGTAACGTCCGGGTGGCGGTGTTCGCCGCCGGCGAGAAGGCGGCCGAGGCCCGAACCGCCGGAGCCGACGTCGTCGGCGCCGACGACCTGGTGGGCAGGGTTGCCAACGAGGGGTTCTTGGGCTTCGACGTGGCGATCTCGACCCCCGACCTCATGGGGCAGGTCGGGACCCTGGGGCGGATCCTCGGGCCCCGCGGGCTCATGCCCAACCCCAAGACCGGCACGGTCACCATGGACGTCGGCAAGGCGGTCAGCGAGTTCAAGAGCGGGCGGGTCGAGTACCGCACGGACAAGGTCGGCAACATCCACGTCCCGGTGGGCAAGGCCTCGTTCGAGAAGCCCCAGCTGCTCGTCAACATCCACGCCGTCGTCGAGGAGCTCGTGAGGGTCAAGCCGGCCGCCGCCAAGGGTCGCTACATCAAGGCGGTGTCGCTCTCGTCCACGATGGGCCCCGGGGTGCACATCGACCCGGCCCGGGTCCGTGAGATCGAGGAGGAGCTGGTCGAGGTCTGACTGACCCCCCGGGCCCGGCCCGCTAGTGTGCAACGGTCCGTCCCTGGGGGCGGGCCACAACGACAACGCCGCAGAACTCCGGTGCACCCCGGTGCCGAAGGGGCTCCTTGAGCCCGCCTGACGAGGCGATCCGTCCCGAGGCCGGGATCCGGCCGGGACCGTCGCTCGAACGTTGCGGCCCACAGGAGGGTCCGCAGGACCCGCCCGGCGAGGACCGGGGGAAGCGAGCGATGGAGAATCCGAGGCCCGAGAAGGTCGCAGTGGTCGAAGAGGTGCGGGAGCGTCTGGCGGCGGCCGACGCCTCGGTGGTCACTGAGTACCGAGGTCTGACGGTCACCCAGCTGGCGGAGCTCCGCCGGGCCCTGGCGGCCGTTGGCGAGTACAAGATCTACAAGAACACGCTGGTCCGTCTAGCGGTGGTGGGCAGCGGCTACGAGGAGCTCGCCCCCCTACTCGCGGGGCCCACCGCCATCGCCTTCGTGAATGGCGAGCTCAGCGTGGCGGCCAAGGCGCTCCGGGACTTTTCCCGCAGCTATCCGGCCCTGGTGGTGAAGGGCGGGCTGGCCGGGGGGACCGCCCTCAGCAGCCAGGAACTCACCCAGCTGGCCGATCTGCCGTCGCGCGACGTGCTGCTGGCGCGTCTCGCCGGCGGTCTTGCTGCACCCCTTCGCCAGCTGGCCGGCCTGCTCCAGGCCCTGCCCCAGAACCTGGCCTTCGGACTCTCGGCGCTGGTGGAGCGGCGCCGGGAGGAGGGTGTCGCCGACGGGGCGGCCGAGGCCCAAGGCGCACCGGTGCCGGCGGCCGAGGTGGATGGAGCGGGAACCGAGGCGGAGGCGGCCCCCGAGGCGACGGCCGAGGGCGTCGACGACGGGGCCTAGGGACCGTCGTCGACGCGCCGGAGCCGGTCGGGGGGCGAACCGGCAGGAGAGACAGCGTCGAGAATCACCGACCAGAGTCGAGAACCACAGAAAGGAACACCATGGCTGGGACCATCACCAAGGAGGAGATCCTCGAGGGGATCGCGGCCCTCTCGGTCCTCGAGTTGAGCGAACTCCTCAAGGAGTTCGAGGAGCGCTTCGGGGTCACGGCGGCGGCACCGGTGGCGGTCGCAGCGGCGCCGGTCGGCGGCGGCGAGGCCGGCGGGGCGGCCGAGGAGGAGCAGAGCGAGTTCGACGTCGTCCTCACGGCCGCTGGCGACAAGAAGATCCAGGTCATCAAGGAGGTCCGGGCGCTTACGAGCCTCGGACTCAAGGAGGCGAAGGATCTGGTTGACGGCGCCCCCAAGCCGGTTCTGGAGCGGGTCGGCAAAGAGGAGGCCGAGAAGGCCAAGGCGGCCCTGGAGGGCGCAGGAGGCTCGGTCGAGCTCAAATAGGCCGGGCCGGGGGGCCGCCCCGGAACCCTTGACTCGACGGGTCGCATTCTTTAGCCTCGTGCCGAGCCACGGGGGGCCGGTTGGCTGGCCCGCCCGGAGTGGCGCGACCCAGGGGGTTGTGTTCGCAGCCGTCCCCGGTTAGGCTACAGGGTTGCCGTGCGCAGCCCCTGGTCCGTGTCCGTAGTTGCGGTGCGGTCGCGCGCGCCACGGCACCGGCCCTGACCACCTCGCGTCCCGTTTTCGCTCCGGAGTCGCGCCCCGGAGGCGTCCCATTTCCCCGTGTCACCCGTCAGCACCCGAACTGGAGGAAGGCCGTTGCCCGCACGGTCCCGCAGCCCTGAACGCGTTTCCTTCGCCAACATCGAGGAGGCCCTCCCGCTTCCTGACCTGATCGCCGTCCAGCGCGACTCGTTCCAGTGGTTCCTGGACAAGGGTCTCGCCGAGGCCTTCGGCGACATCAGCCCGATCGAGGACTTCACCGGTCAGCTGAGCCTGGAGCTGGAGTTCGATCCCACCGACGCCGATCTGCGGCCCGCGCCGAAATTCTCGGTGGAGGAGTGCAAAGAGAAGGACATGACCTACGCGGCCCCGGTCTTCGTCCGGGCCCGCTTCCTCAACGCCACTACCGGCGAGATCAAGGAGCAGACCGTCTTCATGGGGGACTTCCCGATGATGACGGACCGTGGCACGTTCATCGTGAACGGCACCGAACGCGTGGTGGTGAGCCAGCTCGTGCGGTCGCCCGGGGTGATCTTCCAGCCCGGGAGGGACGCGAAGACCATCTTCACCGGCACCATCCACCCCTACCGGGGCGAGTGGATCGAGCTCGACATCGAGGCCAAGCCGTCGCGTGACGTCACGGCCGGGGCCCGGGTGGCCCGCAAGCGCCGGCTCTCCCTGTTCGTCCTGTTGCGGGCGCTCGGCTACGGGGACGACGAGTTCCTCGAACGCTTCGTCCGGCACTTCGACTTCCTGGAGGGCCAGTGGGATAAGGAGCGCACTCTCGCCCCGACCCGGGAGGAGGCGCTGCTCGAGATCTACAAGCGGGCCCGACCCGGTGAGCCGCTCTCGGTGGAGGCCGCCCGCCAGTACTTCGAGAACGCGTTCTTCAACCCCAAGCGCTACGACCTGACCCGGGTCGGCCGCTACAAGCTCAACCGCAAGCTCGGCCCCGAGATCGAGCGGATCAACGACCTCTTCGGCATCGAGGTGGAGCGGCCGGCACCGGACCAGAGCGTGCTCAGTCCCTCGGAGATCCTGGCCTCCGCGACCTACATGCTGCACCTGGCGCTGCACATGGCCGACGGGGACTCGACCTACCGGATCGACGACCAGGACCACTTCGCCAACCGGCGGGTGCGCTCGGTCGGCGAGCTGATCCAGAACCAGGTCCGGGTGGGCCTGTCGCGCATGGAGCGGGTGGTCCGGGAGCGCATGACCACCCAGGACGTCGAGGCGATCACCCCTCAGACCCTGATCAACATCCGCCCGGTGGTCGCGGCGGTGAAGGAGTTCTTCGGCACGAGCCAGCTGAGCCAGTTCATGGACCAGGTCAACCCGCTGTCCGGGCTGGCCCACAAGCGTCGGCTCTCGGCGCTCGGCCCCGGCGGACTGTCCCGGGAGCGCGCCGGCTTCGAGGTCCGGGACGTCCACAGCTCCCACTACGGGAGGATGTGCCCCATCGAGACGCCCGAGGGTCCGAACATCGGCCTGATCGGCGCCCTCGCCACCTACGCACGGGTCAACGAGTACGGGTTCATCGAGACCCCGTACCGCAAGGTGGTCGAGGGGAGGGTCACCGACGAGGTGGTCTACCTGGCCGCCGACGAGGAGGAGGAGCACGTCATCGCCCAGGCCAACGCGCCAGTGGACGAGCGGGGCAGTTTCAGTGAGGACCGCGTGCTGGTCCGTCGCGGCCCGCAGGGCACCGGGGTGAGGATCGGCGTGGCCACCACCACCTACGGCACCACCAGCGAGATCGACTTCGTGCCCCCCTCCGAGGTGGACCTCATGGACGTCTCGCCGAAACAGATCGTGTCGGTCTCGACCGCCCTCATCCCCTTCGTCGAGCACGACGACGCCAACCGGGCGCTCATGGGGGCCAACATGCAGAAGCAGGCGGTTCCCCTGGTCGTCCCGGAGGCTCCCTACATCGGTACCGGCGTGGAAGCGCGGGCCGCCCGCGACGCCGGCGACGTGGTGGTCGCCGAGGGCGAGGGCACCGTCGTGGAGGTGTCCGGCGACCAGGTCGTGGTCGACTACCGGCCCGGGCAGAAGGACCGGCTGAGCCAGAACCTCGGGCGCAAGGTCTACCGGCTGGCCAAGTTCCGCCGGTCCAACCAGAACACCTGCATCAACCAGAAGCCGCTCGTGGCCGAGGGCCAGCCGGTCGAGACCGGCGACCTGCTGGCCGACGGCCCCTCGACCCACAACGGCGAGCTGGCCCTGGGCAAGAACCTGCTGGTCGCGTTCATGCCCTGGGAGGGCTACAACTACGAGGACGCCATCATCCTCTCCGAGCGGTTGGTCCGCGACGACGTGCTCACCTCGATCCACATCGAAGAGCACGAGGTGGACGCCCGGGACACCAAGCTCGGGGCCGAGGAGATCACGAGGGACATCCCCAACCTCTCCGAGGAGATCCTGGCCGACCTCGACGAGCGCGGGATCATCCGCATCGGTGCCGAGGTGGGCCCGGGGGACGTCCTGGTCGGGAAGGTGACCCCCAAGGGCGAGACCGAGCAGACCCCCGAGGAGCGCCTGCTGCGGGCCATCTTCGGTGAGAAGGCCCGGGAGGTCCGCGACACCAGCCTGAAGGTCCCCCACGGGGAGGAGGGCAAGGTCATCGACGTCCGGGTGTTCTCCCGCGACAGCTCCCACGAGCTGCCGCCGGGGGTGAACGAACTGGTCCGGGTGTACGTGGCCCAGAAGCGCAAGATCTCCGAGGGCGACAAGCTGGCCGGACGCCACGGGAACAAGGGCGTCATCTCCAAGATCCTGCCGATCGAGGACATGCCATATTTGGCCGACGGCACCCCGGTCGACATCATCTTGAACCCCCTCGGGGTCCCGTCCCGGATGAACGTCGGCCAGGTGCTCGAGTCCCACCTCGGGTACGCCTCCCGCTTTGGCTGGAGCGAGACCCAGCCCGAGTCCGACGCCGGGACGAGCGGCCGGGATGACGGGGTGGCCCGCAAGACCCGACCCCGGACCATGCCGGCCAACTGGATCGCGACCCCGGTCTTCGACGGGGCCCACTGGGACGAGCAGGAGGACGCCGGTCGCCACCAGACCATCAAGGGGCTCTTCGGCGACATCCGCTCCGACTCGGCCACCGGCACCGTCCAGATCGGGACCAACGGCAAGGCGGTGCTCTACAACGGCCGGACCGGCGAGTCCTACGACAACCCGGTCTCGGTCGGCTACGTGTACATCTTGAAGCTGGCCCACCTGGTCGACGACAAGATCCACGCCCGCTCGACCGGGCCCTACTCGATGATCACCCAGCAGCCCCTCGGTGGGAAGGCCCAGTTCGGTGGCCAGCGGTTCGGGGAGATGGAGGTGTGGGCGCTCGAAGCCTTCGGCGCCGCCTACGCCCTCCAGGAGCTGCTCACCATCAAGTCCGACGACGTGCTCGGCCGGGTCAAGGTGTACGAGGCGATCGTCAAGGGCGAAAACATCCCCGAACCGGGGATCCCGGAGAGCTTCAAGGTGCTCATCAAGGAAATGCAGTCCCTGTGCCTCGACGTCGACGTGCTCTCGGTCACCGGTGAGGAGATCGAGATGCACGAGCTCGACGAGGACGTGTTTCGCACGGCCGAGGAGCTGGGGATCGACATCAGCCGGCCCGAGCGGGGGTCGGACGAGGAGGACGAGCGGCGAGCCGCCGAGAGGAGTTTCTCGTGACTGCACTCGACGTCAACCCCTTCGACCAGCTCAAGATCGGCCTGGCCACCGCCGGGGCGATCAGAGGCTGGTCCAACGGTGAGGTGAAGAAGCCCGAGACCATCAACTACCGGACCCTGCGTCCGGAGAAGGACGGGCTGTTCTGCGAGAAGATCTTCGGTCCGACCAAGGACTGGGAGTGCTACTGCGGGAAGTACAAGCGCGTCCGGTTCAAGGGGATCATCTGCGAGCGCTGCGGGGTCGAGGTGACCCGGTCCAAGGTCCGGCGCGAGCGCATGGGCCACATCGAGCTGGCCGCCCCGGTGGTGCACATCTGGTATCTCCGGGGCACCCGCAGCTGGTTGGCGTACCTACTCATGGGGACCGAGGCGCGTGAGGAGCTGAAGGCCAAGCAGCTGGAGAAGGTCATCTACTTCGCCGCCAACCTGGTCACCTGGGTCGACGAGGAGAAGCGCCACGAGGACCTGGCCAATCTGGAGGCCGAGCTGGCCGAGGAGATCGTCGACATCGAGAAGCGGCGCGACCTCGACATCGACCGGCGCTTCAAGGCCCTGGAAGACGAGCTGTCCCAGCTGGAGAAGGAGGGCGCCCGGGACGCCGAGATCAAGGCCCGCCAAAGGGCGGTCGAGAAGGAGATCTCCGCGGCCCGCGAGCGGAGCCAGGACGAGATCGAGCTCGCCCAGCGGGCTCTGGAGGAGTTCCGCAGCCTGCACGGCCGCAAGATCATCGAGGACGAGCTGCTCTGGCGGGAGCTGCGTCTCCGTTACGAGGACTACTTCGAAGGCGGCATGGGGGCCGAGGCCATCAGCCGGCTGATCGACCGGATCGACCTCGACGAGGAGGAGGTCAAGCTCCGGGAGATGATCGACGCCACCGACGGGCGGCGTCCCCTCTCTGCGCAGCGGCGCCAGAAGGCGATCAAGCGCCTGAAGATCGTCACTGCCTTCAACCGGCGGGACGAGCACGGGCGCCGCATCAACGACCCGAGGGCGATGATCCTCGAGGCGGTCCCGGTGATCCCGCCGGACCTCCGACCGATGGTCCAGCTCGACGGCGGTCGGTTCGCGACCTCGGACCTGAACGACCTCTACCGACGGGTCATCAACCGGAACAACCGGCTGAAGCGGCTGCTCGACCTCGGCGCGCCCGAGATCATCATCAACAACGAGAAGCGGATGCTCCAAGAGGCGGTCGACGCCCTGTTCGACAACGGGCGGCGCGGCCGACCGGTGACCGGACCCGGCAACCGGCCGCTGAAGAGCCTCTCGGACATGCTGAAGGGCAAGCAGGGCCGGTTCCGGCAGAACCTGCTCGGCAAGCGCGTCGACTACTCGGGCCGCTCGGTCATCGTGATCGGCCCCACCCTCCAGCTGCACCAGTGCGGGCTGCCGAAGCTGATGGCCCTCGAGCTGTTCAAGCCGTTCGTCATGAAGCGGCTGGTCGATATGGAGTTGGCCCAGAACATCAAGTCGGCCAAGCGGATGGTCGAGCGGCGGCGGCCCCAGGTCTGGGACGTGCTCGAGGGGGTGATCCAGGAGCACCCGGTGCTGCTCAACCGGGCGCCGACCCTCCACCGCTTGGGCATCCAGGCCTTCGAGCCGGTGCTGGTCGAGGGCAAGGCGATCCAGATCCATCCGCTCGTGTGCACCGCCTTCAACGCTGACTTCGACGGCGACCAGATGGCCGTGCACCTGCCGCTGTCGGCCGAGGCCCAGGCCGAAGCGCGGGTGCTCATGCTCTCGGCCAACAACATCCTCTCGCCGGCGACCGGGCGACCCATCACGGTCCCGACTCAGGACATGGTGTTCGGCGTTTACTACCTGACCCTGGTCGTCGACGGGGCGGTGGGCGAGGGGCGCGTGTACCGCCACATCCACGAGGTCCAGGCGGCCTTCGACAACGGTGATCTGTCCTTGCACGCCCGGATCTCCATGCGCCCGAGGCCGGACTCCGCGCTGGCGGACCGGCTGCGGGCAGCCGGGGTCGAGCCCGACGAGGACGGCAACTACGCCGTCGAGACCTCGGCCGGGCGGCTGTTCTTCAACGAGGCCCTGCCCCCCGGGTTCCGGTACGTGAACGATCTGGTGGGCAAGCGCACCACCGGCATCGGGGCGATCGTCGAGGAGCTCTCGGCCGGTCACGCCAAGCGCACGGTGGCGGCCTCCTTGGACCGGATCAAGTCGCTCGGGTTCCGCTTCGCCACCCAGTCGGGGCTCACCATCTCGATCGACGACGTGCGCACGCCGCCTGAGAAGCAGTCCATCTTGGACCGCTATGAGAAGGAGGCCGAGAAGGCCGAGACCCAGTTCCGCCGGGGCATCATCACCGACGACGAGCGGCGCCAGAAGGAGATCGAGATCTGGACCTCGGCCAACTCCGAGGTTGGCCGGGCCATGGAGCAGACCCTCTCGGGGCTGTCTTTCAACCCGCTCGACATGATGGTCGACTCGGGGGCCCGAGGGAACGCCCAGCAGATCCGCCAGATCGCCGGCATGAAGGGCCTCGTGTCGAACCCGAGGGGCGAGATGATCCCCCGCCCGATCAAGTCCTCCTTCCGGGAGGGCCTCTCGGTGCTCGAGTACTTCATCTCGACCCACGGGGCGCGCAAAGGTCTGGCCGACACCGCCCTGCGCACCGCCGACTCCGGTTACCTCACCCGCCGCCTGGTCGACGTCGCCCAGGAGCTGATCGTGCGGGAGGAGGACTGCGGGACCGCCCGAGGCGTCTGGATCGAGCAGGTGGTGCCGGACCAGTCGGGTCGGCGCAGCTACCTGGAGACCAGGCTCTACGGCCGCATCCTGATCGAGCCCGTCAGCCTCTCGGACGGCTCGACGGTCGAGGCGGGGACCCTGGTCGACGACGAGCTGGTCGAGCGGCTGCGCGACGACGAGACGATCGACCGGGTGCGGACCCGCTCGGTGCTCACCTGCGAGGCCGCCCACGGGGTGTGCTCGGCCTGCTACGGCCAGTCCCTGGCCACCGGCAAGATGATTGAGCTCGGCGAGGCGGTCGGGGTCATCGCCGCCCAGTCGATCGGCGAGCCGGGGACCCAGCTCACCATGCGGACCTTCCACACCGGCGGCATCGTCGGGGAGGACATCACCCACGGGCTGCCGAGGGTGGTCGAGCTATTCGAAGCCCGCACCCCCAAGGGCGCCGCCGTGCTGGCCCGCCACTCGGGGGTGGTCCGGGTCGAGGAGGAGGAGACCGGGCGCCGGATCACCGTGGTGGCCGACGACGGCACCGAGGAGTCGGTGGTGGTCCCGCCCCGCGCCCACCTCGAGGTCCAAGACGGCCAGGAGGTGGTTGCCGGTGACGCCCTGGTCGAGGGCCCCAAGGACCCCAAGGAGCTCCTTGAGGTCAAGGGGATCCGGGAGACCCAGCAGTACCTGGTGGAAGAGGTCCAGAAAGTCTACCGGGACCAGGGGGTCTCCATCCACGACAAGCACATCGAGCTGATCGTGCGCCAGATGCTGCGCCGGGTGCTGGTGGCCGAGCCGGGCGACGCCCCCTTCCTGCCCGGGGAGCGGGTCGACAGCCAGGCCTACGCCGCCGTGAACAAGGCGCTCTTGGAGGAGGGGAGGCGCTCGGCCGAAGGTCGCCCCGAGCTGATGGGCATCACCAAGGCCTCGCTCGCCACCGACAGCTGGCTTTCGGCCGCCTCCTTCCAGGAGACGACCCGGGTCCTGACCGAGGCGGCGATCGAGGGTCGCTCCGACCAGCTCTTCGGCCTGAAGGAGAACATCATCATCGGCAAGCTGATCCCGGCCGGGACCGGCATGGAGCGGTACCGGACGATCCGCCTGGAGATGCCCGGGGCCGAGCCGCTGCCCTTCTGGGCGGGAACCGCCGACTCCGACACCGAGGACCTTGCCGCCTGGCTGCGTGACGTCGGTGGCGACGGGGTCTCCGAGGAGCCGTTCGACGCGACGATCGACGCCAGCTGGCTCGGGGCCGCCCCCACCGGGGACGACTCGGGCGAGCCCAGCGCCTTCGGGGCGGGCTGAGCCAGCCCCAAATCGCCGAGCGGCAGTGCCCGGCGGCCACGGCCACCCTGAGCCAGCGCGCCCCCTTGGCGTTGGTCACGAGGAGTAAGCCGGCCTCCGGGGCTGAGGTGGCGCGCCCGCATTCGAGCTCGGCATCGAATCCCTCGTCACCGCCGGTGACGAGGGACCGGGAGAACGGTTCGTAGCCGACGAGCCACGGGTTGGTGCGGAAGTACGCGGCCGCGACCCACGCCCGGTCGTACCTGCCCTAGAGATCACCGACGACGTCGTTCCGCCACGAGTGCCCGTACGCGATACCCGCGGCTGCGGGCCAACCGGGAGAGGTAGTCATCGAGCACGCGCTGGTTGAACCGCCCGGGGTCACCCGGCTCCCGGTTCGCGCGGTGCCCGGCTCGCGCCCCCTCTAGGTCATGGCCCGGCGGACCACGTTGGATCCCAACCGGGCGAGGAGCGAGGGGTCCCTGGCGTCGAAGTTCCACCGTTGACCGGGAGCCGGGTAGAGCTCGCGGGGGCGACGCTTGTCCAACGCCTTCACCCCATGGATGAAGACCACCCGACCGCCGGCGTCAGAGATGAAGGGCTCGCCGGGGAATGCAGGAGCCCGCTCACCGCTCCTGATTCCGACGGGGTCTCGACAGGCACGCCCTTGTGGGCAGCGCCTCCCCCGACGTGCCTCCCGGCCACCGCCGCAGGAAACCAGGAGCGGGCGAGGGCGCCCACGGTCAGGGCGCCGTGCCACGCCCGGGCCCGAGCTGACCGCAGCCGCCCCACGTGCTCATTGTGGACTCGGCGCACCGTGCGCCGGGGTGCCAGGGACCCGATCGGCTCCTGGTACCATGAGGTCTCGCTGGTACACGTCCGGGGTGTGTTGTGCCCGGTCACGGTGTGTCCTAGCATCGTTCCGCCGTACGCCCGGCCGCCTGGCGGCCCGAGCGAGGAGCATCCCCAAACCGATTCACCCGACGAGGTAGGCGCGTGCCGACGATCGCCCAGCTGGTCCGCAACGGGCGCCAGACCAAGGACACCAAGACCAAGACCCCGGCACTCAAGGGCGCGCCCCAACGGCGGGGCGTGTGCACCCGCGTCTACACATTCACCCCCAAGAAGCCGAACTCGGCCCTGCGCAAGGTGGCCCGGGTGCGGTTGACCAGCGGGGTCGAGATCACCGCCTACATCCCCGGCGTCGGCCACAACCTTCAGGAGCACTCCATCGTGCTGGTGCGCGGCGGTCGGGTCCGGGATCTTCCCGGCGTCCGCTACAAGGTCATCCGCGGGGCGCTCGACGCTTCCGGCGTGCGCGAGCGCGCCCAGGCCCGCAGCCGTTACGGCGCGAAGAAGGAGTCCTAGTGCCCCGCAACGGACCGGCCCAGCGGCGCGACCTCCCGCCCGACCCCGTCTACCGCTCAGTGCTCGTCACCCAGGTGGTCAACAAGGTCCTGTCGCGGGGGAAACGGACCCTGGCCGAGCGGATCGTCTATTCGGCCCTCGACCTGGTTTCCGAACGGGGTGGGTCGGACCCGATCGCCTCGCTCAAGCGGGCGATCGAGAACACCCGGCCGGAGCTGGAGGTGAAGAGCCGCCGAGTCGGCGGCGCCACCTACCAGGTGCCGGTCGAGGTCAGGCCCCGGCGGGCCACCACGCTGGCCATCCGCTGGCTGGTCGGGTACTCCCGGCAACGCCGGGAGAAGACGATGTCCGAGCGGCTGGCCGGCGAGATCCTCGACGCCTCCAACGGGGTAGGCAACGCGGTGAAGCGGCGCGAGGACATGCACAAGATGGCCGAGTCCAACAAGGCCTTCGCCCACTACCGCTGGTAGATCTCCTCACTGGAGTGGAAGAGCAACATGGCTGACCCCCTGCCAATCCGCGAATTCCCGCTCGCCCGGACCCGCAACATCGGGATCATGGCTCACATCGACGCGGGCAAGACCACGACCACCGAGCGGATCCTCTACTACACCGGCCGCAACTACAAGATGGGCGAGGTCCACGAGGGTGCCGCCACCATGGACTGGATGGTCCAGGAGCAAGAGCGCGGTATCACCATCACCTCGGCCGCCACAACCTGTCGGTGGCGTGACACCTGGATCAATATCATCGACACCCCGGGCCATGTCGACTTCACGGTCGAGGTGGAGCGCTCACTGCGAGTCCTCGACGGGGCGGTGGCGGTCTTCGACGCCGTCGCCGGCGTCGAGCCCCAGACCGAGACGGTCTGGCGTCAGGCCAACAAGTACCGGGTCCCCCGGATCTGCTTCGTCAACAAGATGGACCGGGTCGGGGCGGACTTTTCCCGCACGGTGGAGATGATCCGGGACCGCCTCGACGCGGTACCTGCCGTCGTCCAGCTCCCCGTCGGCGTGGAAGCCGGGTTTCGGGGGGTGGTGGACCTGTTGGAGAGGACCGCCCTCATCTGGGAGGACGGGATGGGGGAGAAGTGGTCCGAGAGCGAGATCCCCCCCGAGCTGACCAGGCCGGCCGAGGAGGCCCGCCATCAGCTGATCGACGTGCTCAGCAACTTCGACGACTCGCTCATGGAGCAGTACCTGGCCGACGAGAAGATCACCGGCGACGACCTCCGCCGCTCGGTCCGCCTGGCTACCTTGGGTTCCCACGTGGTCCCGGTCCTGTGCGGGTCGGCATTCAAGAATAAGGGCGTCCAGCCCATGCTCGACGCGGTGGTCGACTACCTCCCGAGCCCGCTCGACCTGCCCCCGACGGAGGGGACCCGGCCCGGGTCGGACCAGGTCGAGTTGCGGGCGCCCGACGACGACGGCCCCTTCTCGGCCCTGGCCTTCAAGATCATGACCGACCCCTACGTCGGCAAGCTGACCTACCTGCGCGTCTACTCGGGGACCCTGCGCAAGGGCGCGAGCGTTCTCAACTCCACCAAGGGCAAACGCGAGCGGGTGGGCCGGCTCTTGCAGATGCACGCCAACCACCGCGAGGACAAGGACGCCATCTTCGCCGGCGACATCGTCGCCGTCGTCGGGCTCAAGGTCACCTCGACCGGCGACACCTTGAGCGACCAGGCCCACCCGATCCTGCTCGAGGCGCTGGTCTTCCCCGAGCCGGTCATCCACGTGGCAGTCGAGCCCAAGACCAAGGCCGACCAGGACAAGCTCTCCCGGGCCCTGTTCAGTCTCTCGGAGGAGGACCCGACCTTCCGGGTGCGCACCGACGAGGAGACCGGCCAGACGGTCATCTCGGGGATGGGGGAGCTGCACCTCGAGGTCCTGGTCGACCGGATGCTCCGGGAGTTCAACGTCGACGCCAACGTGGGGAAGCCCCAGGTCGCCTACCGGGAGACGATCCGTAAGGCGGTCCAGGACGTCCCGGGCCGCTACGTGCGCCAGACCGGCGGTCGCGGCCAGTACGGCCACGCGGTCATCAACCTGGAGCCGACCGGGCCCGGCGGGGGCTACGAGTTCGTGGACAAGATCACCGGCGGGACGATCCCCAAGGAGTACATCCCCTCGGTCGACGCCGGGATCCAAGAGGCCCTGACCTCGGGCGTTCTGGCCGGGTACCCGACCGTGGACGTCCGGATCACCCTGGTCGACGGCTCCTACCACGACGTGGACTCCTCAGAGATGGCGTTCAAGATCGCCGGGTCCATGGCGGTGAAGGACGCCGCCCGCAAGGCCTCCCCGGTCCTGTTGGAGCCCGTTATGGCGGTGGAGGTGGTAACCCCCGAGGAGTACATGGGCGACGTCATGGGCGACCTCTCCGCCCGACGGGGGCGGGTCGAGGGCATGGAGCAGCGGGGGACCAGCCAGGTCGTGCGGGCGCAGGTACCGCTGGCAGAGATGTTCGGCTACGCTACCGATCTGCGTTCTCGCACGCAGGGCCGTGCCACGTACACGATGCAGTTCGAGGCATACAACGAGGTTCCCGAGTCGATCTCGCGGGAGATCGTCGCCCGGGCCCGCGGAGAGTAGGGCTCGGCCCCGAAGGCGACACACAACGGCGGCGGGTGATCGTCGCGGTGGGCCCAAGGTGGGTCCGCCCTAGAGCAGGAGTGGTTCTCGAGACATGGCCAAGCAGAAGTTCGAGCGGACGAAGCCTCACGTGAACGTGGGCACCATGGGTCACATCGACCATGGCAAGACCACGCTGACCGCGGCCATCACCAAGGTCCTCGCCGAGAGCAACCCGAACACCCAGTTCACGCCATTCGACCAGATCGACAAGGCTCCCGAGGAGAAGCAGCGGGGGATCACGATCACGATCGCCCACGTCGAGTACGAGACGCCGAAGCGGCACTACGCCCACGTCGACATGCCCGGGCACGCCGACTACATCAAGAACATGATCACCGGCGCCGCCCAGGTGGACGGGGCCATCCTGGTGGTGTCGGCCGCCGACGGCCCCATGCCCCAGACCCGGGAGCACGTCGTGCTCGCCCGCCAGGTGGGCGTGCCCTCGATCGTCGTGGCCCTGAACAAAGCGGACATGGTCGACGACGAGGAGCTGCTCGACCTGGTCGAGTTGGAGGTCCGGGAGCTGCTGAGCGAGTACGAGTACCCCGGGGACGACACGCCGGTCGTCCGGGTCTCGGCCCTCAAGGCGCTCGAGGGTGATCCCGAGTGGACCCCCAAGATCAACGAGCTCATGGACGCTGTCGACAGCTACATCCCCGAGCCGGCCCGGATCGTGGACAAGCCCTTCCTCATGCCGATCGAAGACGTCATGTCGATCACCGGCCGGGGCACGGTGGTGACCGGGAAGATCGAGCAGGGGGTCATCCACGTCGGCGACGACGTCGAGATCGTGGGTCTGCGGGACACCCAGAAGTCGGTGGTCACCGGGGTCGAGATGTTCCGCAAGCTGCTCGACGAGGGCCAGGCCGGTGACAACGTCGGTCTGCTGTTGCGGGGGACGAAGAAGGAGGAGGTCGAGCGGGGCCAGGTCGTCTGCAAGCCCGGTTCGATCACTCCCCACACCAACTTCGAGGCCAACGTCTACATCCTGACCAAGGAGGAGGGCGGGCGGCACAAGCCGTTCTTCAACAACTACCGCCCGCAGTTCTACTTTCGGACCACCGACGTGACCGGGGCGATCCAGCTCCCGTCGGGGACCGAGATGGTGATGCCCGGCGACACGACCGAGATGGTCGTCGAGCTGGGCAAGCCGATCGCCATGGACGAGGGCCTGAAGTTCGCCATCCGCGAGGGTGGCCGCACCGTCGGTGCCGGCCGGGTCACCAAGGTCCTCAAGTAGCGCTCGAGGAAGGGCAGCGACCATGGCCGAGGGCCCCCGCCAGAAGATCAGGATCCGGCTTAAGGCCTACGACCACGAAATCCTCGACCAGTCGACCGAGAAGATCGTCCAGACGGTGCTGCGCACTCAGGCCAAGGTGCAGGGCCCGGTGCCACTGCCCACCGACAAGCACCGCTACACCGTGATCCGCTCCCCCCACAAGTACAAGGACTCGCGGGAGCACTTCGAGATGCGGGTGCACAAGCGCCTGGTGGACATCGTCGAGCACACGCCCAAGACGGTGGACTCCCTCCAGCGCCTGGACCTGCCGGCCGGGGTGGTCATCGAGATCAAGAGCCAGACGGCCTGAGCGGACCCTGGGCCCGGCCCGGGCGTGCAGGACCCGGCTGCTGATGGGCTCCGCCGTCGACGCCCGACCGTCGTCCTGAGGTTGGACTGGGAGTCTGAGGGGCTCGTTCGGGCCGGGGCGCCGCCGTGGCGGGCCGATCCGTCGATGGTGTAGGCTGCTCGTTCGGGCCAATCCCTGGTTCGCCTGGCGGCAGACTGCCGCCACCAGCAGACGTGCTCGAGCGCCCGGAGTTGTCCGGGGACCTCGAGTCGCAACAGTCGAGCGCTCCGCTCGGGGACCACCGGGCGGAGCGTTGGCATGCACGAGGCCCAGTTGGGCCGGTCCAAGAAGGACGCTCGGAGTGACTACGAAGGCCATCGTCGGCGAGAAGGTCGGCATGACCCAGGTTTGGGACGACCAGAACCGGGCCATCCCGGTGACGGTGCTGCGCGTCGCGCCCGTGCGGGTGGTCCAGGTGAAGACCCCGGAGAAGGAGGGGTATTCCGCCCTCCAGGTCACCTACGGATTCCGCCGCCGATCGACCCTCAACAAGCCGCTCGAGGGGCACTACGAGGCGGCCGGGGTGGAACCGGGGCGGCGCCTCGTCGAGCTCCGCCTCGACGACATCAGCACCTACTCGGTCGGCCAGCAGCTCTCGGCCGAGATCTGGAGCGCCGGCGAGCGGGTCGACGCCATCGCCATCTCCAAGGGCAAGGGGTTCTCGGGGGCCATGAAGCGCCACACCTTCAAGGGCCAGGGCGGGGCACACGGCAACCACAAGCACCACCGGGCACCGGGTTCTATCGGTGCCTGCGCCACCCCGTCCCGGGTGTTCAAGGGGACCAAGATGGCCGGCCGCTTGGGCGCCCGCCGGGTGACCGCCCTCAACCTCCAGATCGTGTCGGCGGACCCCGAGCGTGAGCTCATCCTCGTGAAAGGGGCGATCCCCGGCCCCCGAGGTGCCATGGTGGTCCTGCGGGACACCGTGAAGGGGCCGGCCGCCACCAACGGGAGTGCCCGGTGACCCGGGGACCGGTGCGCAAAGAGCGACCCGAGCCGGTGGTCCGCACCATCACCCGGCATGACACCGCCGGCGCCGAGCTCGGCGAGGTCGCTCTGGCGCCCGCCATCTTCGGGATCGAGCCCAACGTGGCAGTGCTCCACCAGGTGGTCACGGCGCAGCTGGCCGCGGCACGTTCGGGGACCCAGTCGACGAGGACGAGGGCCGAGGTTCGGGGCGGGGGCGCCAAGCCCTACCGGCAGAAGGGGACTGGCCGTGCCCGCCAGGGCTCGCTCCGGGCCCCCCATTACGCCGGCGGCGGGGTGGCGCTCGGGCCCAAGCCCCGCAGCTACCGACAGCACACCCCGAAGAAGATGGTGAAGCTGGCCCTGGCCAGCGCGCTGAGCGACCGGGCCGCCGACGGCCGGATCGTGCTCGTCGACCGCTGGCCCTGGGTGCAACCGAGGACCAAGGACGCCCTCTCCGCTCTGGAAGCGCTCGACCTCGGGGGACGGGTGCTCGCCGTCCTTGCTGGGGACGACGTGGTGGCCGCCCGCTCCTTCGCCAATCTCCAGGAGGTGGACACCGTCGTCGCCGGGGAGCTCAGTGCCTACGACGTCTTGCGGTCCGACTGGGTGGTCTTCACCGACGCGACCCTTCCCGGTGGCGGCGGCCAAGAGGTCGGCGGCGGGACCGAGGTGCTGGAGCCGACGGGCCGGACCGAGGCGGAGTCCGAGCCGACCGAGACGGAGGACGCAGATGCCTAACCTCGGCAACGTGCTGATCCGGCCGGTCGTCTCCGAGAAGACCTATGCCCTCATGGACCGCAACGTCTACGTGTTCGTGGTCGACCCCCGCTCCTCGAAGATCGAGATCCGGCGAGCCGTCGAAGAGGCCTTCGGGGTGAAGGTCGAGCACGTCAACACGCTCAACCGCAAGGGCAAGGGCACCCGAAACCGCCGCACCAACACCCTGGGCCGACGCCCGAACACCAAGCGGGCCTTCGTCACCCTCCATTCGGGCGACAAGATTGACCTCTTCGAGAGCTGAGGAACGCGAAATGGTCATCCGCTCGAGAAAACCCACCAGCCCGGGACGTCGCTTCCAGAGCGTCGCCGACTTCTCCGAGATCACCCGGCAACGACCGGAACGTTCGCTCACCCGGCCCTTGCCCGGGAGCGGTGGGCGCAACAACTATGGCCGGAAGACCTCACGCCACCGCGGCGGCGGGCACAAGCGCCTGTACCGGGTGGTCGACTTCCGCCGGGACAAGGACGGCGTCCCGGCCAAGGTGGCGGCTATCGAGTACGACCCCAATCGCAGCGCCCGCATCGCCCTGCTCCACTACGCCGACGGCGAGAAGCGCTACATCCTGGCTCCCGCCCAGGTGAAGGTGGGTGACCGGCTCCAGAGCGGTCAGGGCGCCGAGATCCGGCCCGGCAACGCCATGCCGATGCGCTACATCCCGGTCGGCTCGGTCGTCCACAACGTGGAGCTCCGGCCCGGTGGCGGCGGCAAGCTGGCGCGCGGCGCCGGCATGAGCGTCCAGCTCGTGGCCAAGGACGGCGGGTTCGCCACCCTGCGCCTCCCCTCGACCGAGATGCGTCGGGTGTCCATCGACTGCCGGGCCACCCTGGGCGTGGTCGGGAACCCCGAGTCCGAACTCATCAAGGTGGGCAAGGCGGGGAGGAATCGATGGAAGGGCGTCCGGCCCCAGACCCGGGGGGTGGCCATGAACCCGGTCGACCACCCGCTCGGTGGCGGGGAGGGGAAGTCCTCGGGCGGGCGGCACCCGGTTTCGCCGTGGGGCAAGCCCGAGGGTCGGACCCGCGCCCGCCACAAGGAATCGGACAAGTTGATCATCCGTCGTCGCAGGACCCGCGGCGCCCGGCGGTAGGAGACCGAGATGCCTCGCAGCCTGAAGAAGGGGCCGTTCGTCGACGATCACCTGCTGAAGAAGGTCGACGCCCTCAACTCGTCGGGCGAGAAGCGGGTCATCAAGACCTGGTCTCGGCGCTCGACGATCATCCCCGACATGGTCGGGCACACCATCGCGGTGCACGACGGTCGTCGCCACGTCCCGGTGTACGTGACCGAGTCGATGGTCGGCCACAAGCTCGGAGAGTTCGCACCGACCAGAACCTTCCGCTACCACGCGGGGCAGGAACGGGCGGGACGGCGCTAGATGACCGGTCCGAAGACCAACGAGCGTCCGGGGACCAGGGCCGTGCTCCGGCACTCCTCGATCCCGGCTTCAAAGGCCCGCCAGGTCCTCGACCTGATCAGGGGTGAGGATGCCGATCGCGCCGCCCAGATCTTGAGCGCGACGCCGAGGCAGGCAGCCATCGAGATCTCCAAGGTTCTCGCCTCGGCGGTGGCCAACGCCGTCCACAACGAGGACCAGGACGCCGAGGATCTCTACGTGTCGGCCTGTTATGCCGACGAGGCGACCACCCTCAAGCGGTGGCGCCCCCGGGCCAGAGGCCGGGCGACACGCATCCGCAAGCGGAGCTGCCACGTCACGGTCATCGTGAGCCGGATGGACGACGAGCGCTTGGCCCGGCGGAGGGCCGAGCGCGACGCCAATCAGGCCCGACGCTCGCGTCGGGTAGCCGAGTCCCGGCGCCGGGCCGACCTCTCCGGACGGCTGACCCGGCGTCGGGCGGCCCAAGCCGAGGAGGCTCGACGGGCGGCCGAGGCCGAGTCCGAGGACGAGGTGGCGGAGCTGATTGACGAAGACGAAGTTGAGGACGAGGCGTTCGACGTCTTCTCCGGTGCGGAGGACGAGGTCGACGAGGACGAGGTCGACGGAGTCGACGACGAGGCAGAGATCGACGGTGGCGAGAGCGACGCCGACGAGGAGAGCGAGCGCTGATGGGTCAGAAGGTCAACCCCTACGGGTTCCGGCTGGGCGTGACGACGGACTGGAAATCACGCTGGTTCGAGGAGCGCCGATACCGCGACTTCGTGGTCGAGGACTGGCGGATCCGTGATTACCTCATGTCCCAGCTCGAGGCGGCGGCAGTCAGCCGCATCGAGGTCGAGCGGACCCGGGACCGGGTCAGGGTGGACATCCACACCGCGCGGCCCGGGATCGTCATCGGCCGCCGCGGCTCGGAGGCCGATCGCCTGAAGAAGAAACTGGAGGAGATCACCGGTCTCCCCAACCGGATCCAGCTCAACATCCAGGAGATCAAGCGGCCGGAGATGGACGCCAGTCTGATCGCCCAGGGGATCTGCGACCAGCTGGCGCGGCGGGTGGCCTTCCGCCGCGCCATGAAACGAGCCATCCAGACGGTGCAGAAGGCCGGGGCTCAAGGCGTGAAGGTGCAGTGCTCGGGACGGCTGGGCGGCTCGGAGATGGCCCGTAAGGAGTCCTACCGGGAAGGCCGAGTGCCGCTGCACACCCTGCGCGCCGACGTCGACTACGGGTTCCGGGAGGCCCGAACGACCGCCGGCCGGGTCGGGGTGAAGGTCTGGATCTACAAAGGCGACATCCTGCC
>DAHUZS010000121.1 GCA_027315045.1 Acidimicrobiaceae bacterium | reverse complement strand
CCATCCTCGGGACGCCCCCGCCGCTGCCTCCGCGCGTCGAACCCCCGGGGGCTGCGGGCGGCATCGACCCCTTCACCCAAACCTATGAGGCCCCCGACCCATGGGCGACGGCCGCGGCGCCCGGGGACTTCTTCCAGCCGGCAGTCGCCGTCGATCCGTTCCCGCAATCGGCCGTGCCAGAGCGCAAGCGGTTCTTCCGGGGTCGGAAGGCCGCCAAGCAGGCTCAGGCCCGGATCGCTGCGGAATTCGCCGCTACGGCCACCGCATCGCACCTGGTGGGCGGATCACCCGAGCCGATGACGCCCCCACCCCCGCCGCCGGGCTTCGGATTCGATGCCGGTGCGGTGCCCAGCTTCGGACACTCACCAGAGACGCCGTCCTACGCGCCGCCGCTCCACGCGACGGCGCCCCAGCCGGACGCGGGCCCTGGCTTCCCCGACCAAGGGCTCGCGCCACCGCCGGGCTTCTTTGGCTCCGCATCGGGTCAAGCGGCCGCCCCACCCCCGCCAGTTGGCTTCGCATTCGACATGGCCGAACCCAAGGAGACCCAGGCCTCGGATGCCGACGACTTCATGGCGCCGACCTCATGGGGCGCGGTCGACCTGACCTCGCCGGCCGACCTCGAATTCGATGCGCCCGCACACCCGGCTGGCTTCGGAAGCGAGCACAACGGACTGTCGTTGGTCCCACCGCCCCCGCCGGGCTTCAGCGCGGACGTGCCGCCTCCGCCCCCGGGCTTCGGTGCCGGCGTCGAGGAGAGCGTGGTCCCACCGCCCCCGCCGGGCTTCGGCGCGGACGTGCCGCCTCCGCCCCCGGGCTTCGGTGCCGGCGTCGAGGAGAGCGTGGTCCCACCGCCCCCCGGTTACGGCCAGGTCGCACAGGGGCCCTCGGACCATGTGTTCGGCGACCTTCAGGAGATCAATTCGCTGATCACACCGGAGCAGCTAAACGCGCAGGATGAGTCCGGTGTGCTCGCGGGCTCCGGGGACCGGACGAGCTACAGCGCAGTGCCCCCCATCACGCCGGACTTCTTCGCCCGTTCGGCTGGACGAGGCCGAAGGTAGCAACGCCGGTCCCCTCGGCGGCGTCGCGTTCAGCCGACGCGGCCGTCCGAGCTGGTCCTCTGCCAGTGACCTGAACGGCCACCGGACTTCTCCCAGAGCGCCACGTCGCTGATCGTCATCGTGCGGTCGGCCGACTTGCACATGTCATAGACCGTGAGCGCGGCGATGGTGCACGCCGTCATGGCCTCCATCTCGACCCCGGTGCGGTCGACCGTCTCCACGTTCGCCTCGACCTCGACGTAGTCGTCGCCGATCGAGAAGTTGACGGCGACGGAGCCCACCAGCACCGGGTGGCACATGGGGACCAGCTCGGCCGTCCGCTTTGCGGCCTGAATGCCAGCGATCCGGGCGGCGGCAAGGACGTCACCCTTGGTGATCGCGTTGTTCGCCACCTTGGCGGTCGTCTCGGGCTGCATCAGGACCCGGCATCGGGCGAGCGCCCGGCGATGCGTCGGCTCTCGGGGGCTGACATCGACCATCCGCGCCCCGCCGAGTGGATCGAGGTGGGTGAGGCTCCGGTCCGTCACGCCGAGATTGTACGCCGCCGAGCCGGGCGCTCCCTTTGGCGGCTCCCCGGGTAGACTGGCAGTCAACGTCTGAGAGTGCCAACGGTCGGCTGCTGCCGGCCAGGAGGGGCCCGATGCCGACCTACGAGTACGCCTGCACGTCCTGTGGACACCGCTTCGAGGTGGTGCAGTCGTTCTCCGACGCCGCGCTCAACACCTGCCCGATCTGCGAGGGGCCGCTCCGCAAGGTCTTCGGGAACGTGGGCATCGTCCTCAAGGGCAGCGGCTTCTACAAGACCGACAGCCGCAGCAGCCGGTCCTCGACCAACGGATCGGGTGGTGCGAAGGAGCACAAGGACAAGGACAAGGAGAAGGAGAAGGAGTCGACCTCCAGCTCCACCAAGGAGTCGGGCACCCCGGCCAAGGAGTCCACGTCGGGTGGCTCCTCGGCGCCCGCACCGGCGCCCGCGGCGGCCTCCAACCCCTGACTGCCCCGGGGTCCTCGGGGCGGGGGGAGCCCAAGAGCGCTCCAATAGAGATAGAGAAGGAGAGCGGAGCGCTCAGCTCCCGCTCAGCTGCATGTCCCCGATGGCCAGCGTCTGGCCGGCGGCGATGCCGGGAAGCCATTCGATGTCCGCCCCGACATGGAGCACCGACTGGAGCATCCGCTGCAGGGTCGAGGCCACGGTGACCTCCCGGACCGGCTCGGCGAGCTCGCCGTCTCGGATCATCAGGCCCTCGATGCCGACCGAGAAGTCCCCGCTCACCGGGTTGACCCCCGAGTGGACCCCGGTGACCGACTGCACGAAGACCCCCTCGCCCACCGCGGCGAGGATCGCCTGCTGGTCGTGATGGCCGGGCTGGAGGACCAGGGCCCGGCAACCGGGGCCCGGCGTGCCGGCGTAGCCGCCGCGCACGGCTGACCCCGTCGATGCCGTGCCGGCCCGCCGCGCCGACACCGTGTCGTAGAGGAACCCCTCGAGCGTCCCCGAGTCGATGAGCACCGTTCGCCGGCATGCGAGACCCTCGGCGTCGTAGGCGGCCGCCGAGAAGGCGCGGAGATCCGTCGGGTCCTCGACGAGGGTGAACGAGCCGGTGGCGACCTTCTCCCCCAGCCGGCCTGCGAAGAACGAACGGCCCTTGACGACGGCCTCCCCGGAGAGCGCCGAGGAGATGACCGAGAGCAGCGTCGAGACCACCCGCGGGTCGAACACGACGGTGAGCCGGTCGGAGGGCACCTTCTTCGCCCCGAGCATCCGACACGACCGCACGATCGCGTCGGATGCGGCGCGATCGGGTTCGAGACCCGCGAACCCCCTCGCAACGCTGTAGCCGACCCCGGTGTGACTGTCGACACCCTCGCCGGCGATGGCCATCGCGGAGAGGAACGCCGCCGTGCGGCGGGTCGTCGAGCGGATCCCGGTCGTCGACGCCAGGGCCACCTCGACGCGCTCGTCTCCGTAGTCGGCCGAGAGCACCTGACGGATGCGCGGGTCCCCGGCGCGGACGCGCCGCTCGAGGTCGAGGGCCATGGCGACCTTGTCGTCCGTCGAGACGTCGGCCACGCTCGCGTCCCACAGATCGAGGTCCGCTGCGGCCACGCCGTCGGGGGTGGCGAAGACCACGTCGGGGTCCGGGGTGGCAAACAGGGCGTTGTCGCGCGCCTCGGCCAGGGTCGATTCGACGATGTCGTCGTCGAGCGAACCTGCCCAAGCGAACCCGAGCTTCGCGCCGGCTGCGTCCTGCCTGAGCACCCGGATGCCGATCCCATTCGTGGTCGCCGACGAGAGCGACTCGACCTGGCCGTCGTACACCCTCACCTCGACGTCGTGACCGAGAGCCACATACGCCTCGACCTGCTCGCCCGGTTCGGCGCGGCCCACGACGCGCTCGGCGAGCGCCACCAGCTCGCTCACGCTGCGGTGCCCCCGATGGTCACCCCGGTGATGCGCAACGTCGCCTGGCCACAGCCGACGGGCACGCTCTGGCCGTCCTTGCCACAGGTCCCCGGCATCATCGCGAAGTCGTTCGCCACCGCGTCGATCCGGCGCAGCACCTCGGGGCCGTTGCCGATCAGATTGAAGTCGCGCAGTGGCGCTGTGATCCGTCCACCCTCGATCAGGTAGGCCTCGGAGGTCCCGAAGACGAAGTCACCGGTCGCCGTGTTGACCTGCCCGCCTCCCAGCTTCGCCACGTAGACCCCCCTCGGGGTCTGCGCCACCAGCTCGTCGGGATCCTCGGTGCCGGCCAGAAGGAACGTGTTGGTCATGCGAACCATCGGGAGGTGCTGATAGCTCTGCCGGCGTCCGTTGCCCGACGACGCGCGCCCTTCCTTGCGGGCGCGGAGCCAGTCCCACATGTAGTCGGTGAGCACCCCGTTCTCGATGAGCACGTTGCGGGCCGCCGGCCGACCCTCGTCGTCGACCCCGTAGTTGCCCCATTCGCCCACGACGGTGCCGTCGTCCACCAGTGTGACGAGCGGGCTGGCGACCTGCTCGCCGACCTGTCCCACATACACCGATGCGTCCTTCACGATGTGATCCGCCTCGAGGCCATGTCCGCAGGCCTCGTGGAAGAGGATCCCGCCGCTGCCCCCCGCAAGGACGACGGGGAGCTCGCCCGAGGGTGCCGGAACCGCAGCGAGCTTGGACAGGGCGCGTCGTGCGGCCACCGCTGCGAGGTCCTCCACCGCGACGCGGGAGAACACCTCGAAGCCCTCGGTGCGAGCGACGGTCTCGTGTCCGGTCTGCATGCCGGTATCGCCGGTCGCCACGCACCCGACGCCAAAGCGCGTCCGCACCTGATCGTCCTCCGCGTGCACCCCGTCGGTCGTCGCGATCAGCACCCGGCGACGACTGTCTCCGTAGCCCACCTGGACCTGGGTGATCGCGGCACCGGCCGAACGCGCCGCCTCGTCCGCCCGGTGCAAGAGCTCGAGCTTGATCGCCTTGTCGACGTCGCCGGGGAGGCGCACGTCCTCGCGCGGGGCAACCGGCCGGCGGCGTTCGAGCGCCGCTCGCTTGGTGCCGCCACCCCCACCACGGGCGACGGCCGCTGCGGCCTCCGCCGCGGCGAGCAGCCCGGGCTCCGAGAGATCCGCCGTGTGCGCGAACCCGGTGGTCTCCCCGACGACGACCCGGATCCCCGCGCCGCGCTCGCGACCACCCGCCAGCTCCTCGATCCGTCGATCGTCGAGCACCGCCGAGCTGGTCTGGCGGTCCTCGGCGAACACCTCGGCGGCCTCCCCGCCCTTGGCCAGCGAGGCGGAGAGGACCCGTTCGAGGACGTCGGCTTCGATCAAAGGAGGGGCGGCCACGGCCGTATCGTATCGACAGGCCCCGGGGCTCCATCCTTCGGGCGCCGCACCCACAGCGGGCGGAGCGCTCCGAGCCCCCGCCGCACCCCCGAGGGCCCGTGGAACCCAGGAGACGGGGCGCCGGGGGCGGGGCGAGCGCCGAGCCCCCGGCGGGCCCGGATCGCGCGTGGGGGGCGGGTAGCCTGGATTCTTGAAAGCCCCTTCGGAGGCCGACCCGCACCCATGATCCTCCCCACCATCGAGACCCCCGCCGACCTGCGGAGACTCGGCTATGAGCAGCTGAGCGAGCTGGCCACCGAGATCAGGGCCTTCATCGTGGAGACCGTCACCAAGACCGGGGGCCACCTCGGCTCCAATCTGGGAGCGGTCGAACTGACCATCGCCGTGCACCGGGTCTTCGACTCGCCGCGCGACGCCATCCTCTGGGACACCGGCCACCAGGCCTACGTG
>DAHUZS010000120.1 GCA_027315045.1 Acidimicrobiaceae bacterium | reverse complement strand
GACGTAGTGGGTCGCGGCGAAGATGACGATGTCCTCCAGCTCCTCGCCCATCTCGCCGGTGAGCAAGTCGAAGGGCACGATCCGCTCCAGAGTGTCCCCGAAGAACTCCAGACGGAACGCGCTCTCCTCGTAGGCCGGGTGGATCTCCACGGTGTCCCCTCGGGCCCGGAACGTCCCGCGTACAAGGTTCAGGTCATTGCGGTCGTAGTGGAGGTCGACGATCCGGCGCAGAAGCGCTCGCTGGTCGTGCTCCTCGCCGACCCGCAGGGCGACGGTCCGCTCCCGGTACTCCTCGGGTGAACCGAGGCCGTAGATGCACGACACCGAAGCGACCACGATGACGTCACGCCGGAGCAGGAGCGACGAGGTCGTCGCGTGCCGGAGGCGGTCGATCTCGTCGTTGATCGACGAGTCCTTCTCGATGTAGGTGTCGGTGGTCGGGAGATAGGCCTCGGGCTGGTAGTAGTCGTAGTAGGAGACGAAGAACTCGACCCGGTTCCTCGGGAACAGCTCGCGCAGCTCCGAGGAGAGCTGGGCGGCCAGCGACTTGTTCGGTTCGATAATGAGGGTGGGTCGCTGCAGATGCTCGATGGTCCAGGCGATCGTGGCCGTCTTCCCGCTCCCGGTGATCCCCTCGAGGGTCGAGCGACAATCACCCCGCCGGACGCCCTCGACCAGGGCTGCGATCGCCGCGGGTTGGTCGCCCGCCGGCTGGAACGGGGAGACGACCTCGAATTCGGGCACGCTCGGATGGTACCGGGAGGGTGTGCCGCCCGGGCCGGGCCGCCCTCAGCCCGGGGCTGCCCGGCGCTCCTCGATCCAACGCCACAGCCGCTCGACCTCGGCGTCAAGGTGCTCGAGGGTCGAGGAGTTGTCGACCACGAAGTCAGCCCACTTCAGCCGCTCGTCCCGCCCCATCTGGGCGGCAATCCGGGCCAAGGCGTCGTCCCGGTCCATGCCCCGCGATCCGACCAGGCGCTCCACCGCCACCTCGGTCGGGCAGTCCACCACCACGATGGCCCGGTATCCCAGGCGGTCCCGGTGCTCGGGGCGCAGAAGCGGGATCGAGAAGACCGCGACGTGGTCGGTGCCCGCCAGCTCCTCGGCCCGCTCCGCCATGCGCTCGCCGACCAAGGGCCAGACGATCGCGTTGAGCTCGGCCCGAGCAGCCGGGTCGTTGAAGACGATGCGGGCCAGTGCCGGTCGGTCGATCGTCCCGTCGGCCGCCCGGATCCCTTCGCCGAAGCGCTCGAGCATCGGGGCGAACGCCGCACCCCCGGGACGCTGGATCTCGTGGACGATCTCGTCGGCGTCCACCACCTTCGCGCCGTGCCGGGCCAGCCGGTCGGTGAGCGCGCTCTTGCCGCTGCCGATCCCTCCGGTGAGACCGATGCCGAACACCGCTACCCCCTCGTTGCCATGAGTTGCGGCCAGACCTGCGGGCCGAGCCACGCGCCGAACCGGTCCACCTCCGCCAGGGTGTTCGGATCGGCCGCGTTGGGCTGTCCGACCGTGAACCACGGAAAGTGCACGCCGTCGGGGGCCCGGATCGGCGTCTGCCCCTCGCTGGCCAGGAAGCTGCCTCCCGGGCACACGACCGCGTCCAGGTTCACCACCGAGGCGACGCCGGGGTCGGCCGCCGCCACCTGGCGGACGACGTCGTTGAACGCCGCCAGCCGACCGGCGCTGTCCGCCGGCCACGGGTCCCCATTGGGCTGCTCACCGCTGTCGTAGCACGGGGCGGTGAGCAGATCGACATGGGCCCCCTGCGAGGAGGAGATGTCAACGGCCAGCTGCAACTGGCGCCGGACGTAGTTGGCGAAGGGCGCGGCGAGGATGTTGGTCCACGAACCGTCCCACTTCACGTTGCTCACCTCCCACCGTCCGACCAGGATCGCCACGATCTGGGGCTGGTAGCGGGCGACATCGCCCGCCCATAGCGCCGGCCACTGCTCCGAGAGGGGGGTGTACGGGCGACAGGCCGGCCCGGGAGGCTCGACCGACTGGCCGGTCTGCACGTCGGTCACCTCGGCCACTCCGCACTCGATGATGCCCTGATTGACGAGGGTCGCGTGGTACTTCGCGGCCTCGACACCGAGCCCGAAGCCGAAGGTCACCGCGGTGCTATCCCCGAGGAGCAAGACCGTCGCGGGCTGGGCGGCCAGGCTGCTCTGGCTCTGCGCCGGGGCCACCGTGGTGGTCGTCGAGCGGGGCGCCGGCGCCGACGGGGAGCCCGACGCCAAGCCGGCCCCAGCCCCGGCGGTGGTGACCAGCACCACCGCGGCCACCCCGGCGACGGCCGAAGGAGTGGCCACCCACGCACGCCAGCGGCGCAGGATCATCCCTTGCCGGATCGGTCGCTCGACCAGGTAGAACGACGCTGTCGCCGCTGCCAGGGTGACCAGGCACCGGAGGCCGAACAGCGGATAGCCCCGGAGGCCCGTCCTCGCGGCGTCGACCCACTGGAAGAGGGGGAAGTGCCACAGGTACAGCCCATAGGAGATCCGTCCGAGGAAGCGCAGCGGCGGCGAGGCGAGCGCCCGGGCCAACCACGACCGGTCGGCGCAGGCGACCGAGACGAGCACGGCGGCGCTGGCCAGCGCGGCGAGCAGGAACCCGCCCTGCCACAGGAAGCCGCCGGTATAGGTGGCCCGCCACCACAGGGCCGCGCTGGCCGCCGTCCCGAGGGCCCCCAGCACGCCCAGGACTCGGCGTCCGGCCGGCCCGGTCGCCCGCCAGCCGGGCTCGAGGCCGCGCGTCCGTCGGCGCTCGGCCACCATGGCCAGCGCCACCCCGAGGCCCGCCCCGACGAGGAGGCACTGGGCATGGGTGTCGGTCCCGTAGTAGAGCCGGGTGGGATCGGCCCCGGGCCGATACAAAAGGGCCATTTCGGCCGTCGACGCCATCGCCCCGACGACACAGACCGCCAGCAGCACTCGGAGGTCCCTGGTGAGTCGGAGCAGGCCCAGGAGGACGAGCGGCCAGACCAGATAGAACTGCTCCTCGATCGCCAGCGACCAGGTGTGGGTGAGCGGCGAGACCGCACCGGTCTGGACGAAGTAGTTGCCGCCGGCGGCAATGAAGTGCCAGTTGGCCGAGTAGAAGAGCGCGCTGAGGGCGTCCGCCCGCAGGTCGGGGTACGTCCCGGCTGGCGTGGCCAGGTCGGCCCAGAGCACCACGAACACGATGACCACCAGGAGGGCCGGGAGCAGCCGCCGGGCCCGCCGGGCCCAGAATGCCCGCAGCCCGATGCCCTCTTTCCGCACCCATTCCTCGATCAGCAGTGAGGTGATGAGGAACCCCGAGAGCACGAAGAAGGTGTCGACCCCGAGGAACCCGGCCGGCACGAAGGGGATCCCGCTGTGGAACGCCATGACCCCGAGCACCGCGAGGGCCCTCATGCCGTCGAGGGCGGGCATATACGCCAGGCCGCTCCGCCGGGCAGTGCCGCCTCCACCTGGCTCGGGCGCGTCCGCCCGGGCCCGCCACCGACGTCGGGGGGCCCGGTGTTCGGGGACTGCCGGCCCCTGGCCCTCGAGCGCGCTCAGGGCTCCCGACCGCCCCTCGGTGCTGGCACCATCACGGCGACACCACCCCTTCGGTTACGACCGGCGGACTGTCCATCGGCGGACTTTCCATCGGGAGACCCTCCGGCCCCTTCGGCGCCGACTCGACCGGGCCTGAACCCGACGAGGTCGAGTGGTCGAACCACTGGAAGAACCGCTTCGCCCGAAGCGCCGGCTTCTCGACCGCGAAGTAGCTCAGCGTCGCCACCACCACGGCCGACCCGAAGATCTCGCCGAACATGCCCCAGAACCCGACGTTGAAGAACAACCGCTGCCCGAAGAGCTCGGTGTAGTGCTTGACGAGCTGATCGATGAGCGTCTGGTGCCAGACGTACAGGCCGTAGGAGATCACCCCCAGGGAGGACAGCGGCCAGCACTGCAGGAACCGTCTGATCAGGCCTCGGTGCTGAGGGCCGAAGATCGCCGGGAGCAGCAAGAAGAACGAGAACACGCCGTAGAGAGTCTGCATGGAGATGTTGGAGTAGGTCTTCACATAGAGCGCCTCGCGGGAGATGCCGAGATGGCTCGACCCCCAGAAGGCGACCAGGGCCACCAGCCAGCTCGCCCAGGGGAACCAGCGTCGGGACATCCACCCCGGTTCGCAGTCGCGCAGGTGCATCCAGGCGCTGACGATCGCGAGGGCCATGCCCAGCGCGAACAGGTCGAGCTCGGCCGGGAGCCAGACGGTCATGGTGGACAAGAGCGGCCCGTGCCCCTGGTACGACAGCACGAAGAAGCGCCAGACGAGGCTGATGACGACGAGCACCCCCACGCCCACGAACGCCCGGGCTAGCCGCCGCTCGGGTGACTGGCAGGTCCGGCGACGGCCGATGATGGCGGCGTAGAGCGGCAGGACGAGGTAGAAGGACATCTCGACGCACAGCGTCCAGGCCTGGGTGATTCCCGAGTCGATCTGGCTCGGGAAATAGATCTGGGCGAACCCGTAGTGGGCCAGGTAGGCGCGCCAGCCTCCCGGCCCGATGGAGCCGTGCAGGATCGTGGTGGTCACGAAGAGGGCCACCCAGTAGGCCGGGATGATCCGCAGGAGTCGCCGGATCCAGAACGAACCGGTCACCGGGTCGCGCTCGCCGGCGAGGTGGGCGACGATGAACGGCCGATACAGCAGAAACCCCGAGATGAGGAAGAAGACCGCCACCCCGATCTCGAGCCGGGAGGTGTAGATCCCGACCGAGGCGTTGCGCAAGGTGAGCCCCGAGATGAACGCCACGTGCACACCGAGCACGGTGCCGGCGGCGATGGCACGCAGGCCGTCGAAGCACGGGAAGCGCGGCGGGCGTCGCGGGGTGGGCGCCTCGTGGCCCGGTCGGACCTCACCTGCTTCGACGTCGACCGGCCCGGGAGGCTCCTCCGGGGGCGACGCCAGCTCGTCGGCGCGCCCGTCCACCTCGATCTTGGTCAATCCCCCCGCCCGGGCCGACCCTGGGTCTGATCGGTGAGCGCCCGAAGGGCCTGGAGGGCCGTGGCCTCCCAGCTGAAGCGTCGGGACGTCTCAATCGCACCCTGGGAGAGGCGGGCCCGCAACTCGTCGTCGGCGAGCACGGCCCCTGCCGCCGTGACCACGTCCTCCATGGTATCGGCCAGGGTCCCCGACACCCCGTCGACGATCGCGTCCTCGTGGCCGGCGATGCGGGTGGCGACGGCGGGCGTCCCGCATGCGGCGGCCTCGGTGATGGTCATGCCCCACCCCTCGTGGGAGGACGTCGACACGAGCAACCACGCCCGTCGGTACAGGGCGAGCAGGTCGGCGTCGTCGACCCGGCCCGGCAGCTTCAGCCAATCCCCCGCCCCGGCGGCCCGGACGCGGGCCTCCAGGGCCGGACGTTCGTAGCCCTCGCCGACCACCACGGCCTCGAGGCGCGGGTGATCGGCCCGCAGCTTCGCCATGGCGTCAATGAACCAGTCGAACCGCTTCACCGGGACCAGGCGGCCGACGGTCACCACAAGTGGGTCGGTGGTCTTGGTCCCCCCAGGGGTGAACCGTCCCTCGACCCCGGGGGGCGCCACGCTCACCCGGTCGGGGCGGAAGCCCAGTCGTTCCACGATCTCGCGTTTGGAGGACTCCGAAAGGGTGACCACCCGATCCCCTCGGTACAGCGGCGGGGCGAGGTTCAACTCGATCGCCGAGCCGATCCGCGCCAGGCGCTCGGGCAGGACCATGCCCCACATCTCGGCGTGCACGTGATGGAGGAACACGATCCGGGGTCGCCGGGCCCACAGCGGCGAGAAGAACGGCATCCCGTTCCAGATCTCGACCACCCCGTCGCCGGTCCCCAGCCGTCCCCGCAGCGCGTCGAGGCCCGTCGCCGCGAACACGGCGTAGCGGCCGGCCCGTCGGGTGACCCGGTAGCCGGTCCGTTCGACCTGCCGGGCGGCGCCGTCGACCCGCGAGGTCCACAGCCGGACATCGACCCCGGCCGCTGCCCAACGGGAGAGGATCTCGTGGGCGTGCAGTTCCGAGCCGCCGGCTTCGGGATCGTCGAGATCGCGCCACGCCACGACGTCGACGCGGCGGGTCCCCGACGACTCCACCAGATCGCGCAGGGTCGCGCTTGCGTCCTGGCTGAGCTGGTCGATGCCGATCACCCCTCGATCGTGTTGTCGCTTTTCGGCGGTCCGCCCGTACACCCTCTCGAGCCCGGACCGCCGCGCTCCAGTCGGACCTCCGAAAGCGCTGGCACAGGATACCGGGCGGACCAACCCACTGACGAGGTGGGGGATCGGGCAGCGGTCCAGCGCCTCGGGCGCCGTAGGCTCGGTGGGCCATGGGCAGCCGCCACAGGTCTCGACCGAAGCGGCGCGGTTTCGCCCGGTGCCGGTGGCTCGGGGCCCTGATCCCGGTCCTGGTCCTGCTGGCCGCGCCCCCCACCGCCACCGGCGCGAGCCGGGCAAAGCCGACCATCGTGCCCGCCACGTTGCATCTGAGCGGACTGGACCCGTCGGCCGCCAACCCGCTCCGGGTCTGGATCCTGGGCGACAGCGTGATGCACGACGGTGCACCGCCGCTCACCGCCGCCCTCGCGGCCACCGGCGAGGGCGAGGTGGTGGCCGACTCGTCCTTCGGGGGGTGGGGGTTGACCAGGGTGCCGGCCTGGGCCGCCGACAGCGAGCAGATCATCGCCGCCTTCCACCCCCAGGTGATCATCGGGACCTGGTCCTGGGACGACACCCTGGCCCAGAACGACCCGGCCGGCTACGTGGCGCTCTTGCGCCGGGCCCTCGGCGTCTGGCTGGCCCCCGGCGACGGGGTCTCGCTGGTGGCCCTGGTGCAGTTCCCCCAGATCGGTCCGAACGCCTTCATCGCCCAGGCGTCGCTGCGGGCCCGGTTGTGGTCGGCGTTGACCACCGAGCAGCGGGCCTGGAACACCGAGGCCGCCCAGGTCGTGCAGGACTTCCCGGGTCGCGCGGTCTACTTCACGACCGACCAGATCTTCGCCCCGCAGGGACGCTTCCTCACGTGGGCGTCCACCGGCGGTCACGAGGTCCGGGTCCGCCAGGTTGACAACATCCACCTCTGCCCGTTCGGCGCCATAGAGCTAACCCAGGTGATCGTGGGCGACCTCGCTGGTGTGCTCGGGCTGGCCCCGCCCGCCGCCGGCTGGCAGTCGGGACCCTGGACGGCCGACCGGCGCTACGCCGTCGGCGTCGCCGGACCGGGGGCCTGTCCGAACGACCCGCCCCTGCCGGGGTACCGGGGCCTCCTGGTCCCGACCGCCTCGGGGCGCTGAGCCACCCTAGGTCGCCGGCGCTCGGCAGTACGCTGGGCGTCCATGCTGACCGAGACCACCGACGGTCGCGCGGCCAGCCGGCGTCGGGCGCCGGCGTCGACACGAGGTGAGTGGTGAGTCACCACCTGGCGACCGGGGTCCTGGTGAGCATCGTCTCGGCCCTGCTCTACAACGTCGGGTTCGTCCTCGAGAAGCACGGCCTGGAGGACTTGCCCCCGGTCCACGCGCGGCGCATCGTGCACTTGGCCACGACGCTGTTGTCCTCGCCGGTCTGGGTGATCGGATTCTGTTCCATGCTGGGGGGGTTGGCGCTCCAGGTCCTCGCCCTCTCGCTCGCGCCCATCTCGGTCGTCCAGCCGATCTTCGTCTCGGGGATCGTGGTGCTCCTGGTCCTCTCGCACGTGACCCTGAAGGAGCGACTCGGGCCCTCGGAGTGGGGTGCCATCGCGCTCGTCGCGACGGCGCTCCTGTGCATCAGCCTGTCGCTCGACCTCTCGAGCGACGCGGCCGGGGTCGGGGGGCACTTCATTCCCCTCGTGGTGGCGGCGGTGCCCACGGTGCTCGTGGCCGGGGCCTTCTTCGTCGGCGCCGACCGCTTCGGCGGCCGGTGGTTCCACCGCAACGCCCGCGCCGGTGTCTACGGGCTGGGGACCGGGCTGATCTACGGGGTTAGCGGGCTGGCCGTGAAGGCGGTGTCCTCCATCGTGGAGCGACACGGCGTGTGGCTGTCGATCCCCCACGTGCTCGCCTCGCCCTACCTCTACGCCTTCGTCTGCACCTCGGGGATCGGGCTGGTGCTGTTCCAGACGGCCCTGCAGCGCTGCTCGGCCTCGGTCGTCGTCCCGGTGTCCAACGTCGTCTCGAGCACCTACGTGGTCGCAGTGGGCACGGTCATCTTCGGCGAACACCTGCCGTCGGCGGACTGGAAGCTGGCTCTGCGGGTGGTCGGATTCGCCGCGGTGTTCGCGGGCGTCCTCCTCCTGGCCCGGGCGAGGCCGGTCTCCGAGGAGTCCAAGATGCCACTGGTCGAAGAACCGGTCACCCTCCCCGCTCCCCGCACAGAGGCGCTCACCGGCCCGGGCGACGCACGCGTCCCGGCGGGCTCGCTCCACGAGCTCTCCAGCCCGCCCAATCCGGTCGTCTGAGGCCTTTGGTCGGCGGACGCCGACCAGTTTGGGTACCCGGGGGGGCTCTACGCTACCGTGAGCGCCAAATCCGCCCAGCTAGAGGGGTCAAAACGGCGGCCTGACGTCGGGGTTTCGGCGCCTCGGGCGGACCACGCTCCACGATGACCACGACGCCGACCACGATCTCGCCGACCTCGACCGGGGAGGACGAGATCACGCTGGAAGCACCCCGCAGCTGGCGGCGTCTCGCATCGCCCATCGGACGGCGGCGGCGATCGATCTTCGATGCCGCGGTGCTTGTCGCCCTGGCCGGGGTGGCCTACATCCCGCTGCTCGTGGTCCGTCCCGGCATCGAGACCTCCGACACCAAGACCTACCTGTACCTGGACCCGGGACGCTTCCTCCGGCAGGTCACCAACATGTGGGATCCGAGCGTCGGGTTGGGCACGGTCACCCACCAGTACATCGGCTACCTGCTGCCAATGGGGCCCTTCTACTGGTTCTTCTCGGCCATCGGCGTGCCGGTCTGGGTGGCCCAGCGGCTCTGGCTGGGTTCGATGCTCTTCGCCGCCGGTGTCGGCGTGCTCTATCTGGGCCGGACCCTGCAGGTGCGTCGGCCGGCCACCGTGGTGGCTGCGCTCGCCTACATGCTCTCGCCCTACTTCTTGCAATACGCCGGGCGAATCTCGGTGATCCTGTTGCCCTGGGCCGGGCTCCCGTTCATGGTGGCCTTCACCGCCCGGGCGCTGCGGACCCGGGGCTGGCGGTACCCGGCCCTGTTCGCGATCGTCGTCGCGCTGACCAGTGGCATCAACGCCACCGCCATCATCTACGTCGGGCTCGCGCCGGTGTTGTGGCTCGTGTTCGCGGTCTTCGTCCAGCGCGAGGCCAGCATCCGACGCGGGCTCGTGATCATGCTCCAGATCGGGCTGCTCACCACGCTGTGTTCTCTGTGGTGGATCGCCGGATTGGTGGTCGAGGCCGGCTACGGCGTCGACGTGCTCCGCTACACCGAGACCCTCAAGGCGACCACCAGCACCTCGAGCGCCTCGGAGGTGATCCGGGGGCTCGGCTATTGGTACTTCTACGGCCAGGACCGCCTGGGGGCCTGGACCCAGTCCGCCCTCATCTACACCCACCGGGCCTACCTGGTCGCCCTGTCCTACGTCGCCCCGTTCCTCGGGTTCGTGGGCGGGGTCATCGCCCGGTGGCGCTACCGCGCCTACTTCGCGGTGCTTGCCCTCGTCGGGGTGGTGTTCTCGGTCGGGGCCCACCCCTTCACCCATCCCACCCCGGTCGGTGGGCTGCTCAAGAGGTTCATGGTCGACACGACGGCCGGGCTGGCCCTGCGCTCGACCGACCGGGCCACCCCGCTCGTCATCCTCGGGCTGGCCATGCTGCTCGGTGCGGGGCTCTCCGCACTGTGGCGTCGCTTCCCGAAGACAAGCGTGCCGTTCATCGCATTGTCGGCGGCGGTGATTGTCGCCGCCAACCCGGCCATCTTCAACGGGGACGCCGAGGTGGCCAGCTTCTTCGTCCAGCCGGCGAAGCTGCCCGCGTACCAGATGGCCGCGATCAAGCACCTGAACGCGACCCACCCGGGGACCCGAGTCCTCGCGATCCCCGGCGAACAGTTCGCCTCGTACCGCTGGGGTGACACCGTCGACCCCCCACAGCCGGCGTTCCTCACCCGGCCCTTCGTGACCCGTGAGCAGCAGGTCATGGGATCGATCGCCACCGCGGACCTCCTCGCGGCCTTGGACGACCCCATCGAGCTCGGCACGGAACAATGGAACGCGCTCGCCCCGATGGCCCGGCTGCTCAGCGCGGGCGACGTCCTGGTCGAGTACGACCAGCGCTTCGAGCACTACAACTCACCCCAGCCCACGCTCCTCGCCCAGCAACTGGCGGCGACCCCGACCGGGCTGTCGAACCCGGTGTCCTTCGGGCGACCGGTCGCCAACATCCCGAGCTACTCCTACGTCGACGACCAGAACCTGGCGCCGCTCACCGCTCTGCCCAACCCTTCGCCCCTCGTCACCTACACCGTGGCCAACCCCCGACCGATCACCCGGGCCGAGTCCAACAGGGGTGCACTGATCGTCGCCGGCGACGGGGTCGGCCTCCAGAACCTGGCCGCCGCCGGGCTCCTCAACACCTCGAGCGCCATCTACTACTCGAGCACCCTCGACAAACGCCCGGCCCAGCTCCGCCGGCTCCTGGCCGACGGGGCCGCACTGGTCCTCACCGACACCAACCGCAAGCAGGCCTTCCGATGGGACACCTTCGTCGGGGACTACGGGTACACCGAGACCCCGAGCGACCACCCGTCCAAGACTGACCCGAGCGACTCGCCGATCAACCTGACCCCCGGAGCGCCGGCCGACGCAAAGACCGTCGCCTCGTACCTCGGCGCGGTGAACGTCACCGCCTCGTCGTACGGCAACGCCGACTCCTACACCCCCGAGGACGCCGCGTACTCGGCAATCGACGGCAACCTCGACACCAGCTGGACCACCGGGATCGGGATGTCCGACCCGGCCGGCCAGTGGTGGCAGGTGGCGGTCCTCCGGACGATCACCGCCGACCAGGTGACCCTGGTCCAGCCACAGAACGGGAACACGAGCCGCACCATCACCAAGGTCACCCTCACCTTCGACGGCGGGCGCCCGGTGACCGAGGCCCTGAGCCCGGCCTCGCTTACCCCCGCCGGCCAGACGATCACCTTCCCGGTCCGGTCGTTCCGGACCCTCCGGGTGACAATCGACGCCACCAGCAACGACCACGAGTCCCAAGCCGCCGCCACCTCGGTCGGCTTCGCCGAGGTCGAGGTACCGAACCTCTCGGTGTTCCAGGTCATCAAGATGCCCGGGGACCTGCTCAGTGCCGCCGGTCCCGCCTCGCTGGCCAACCGCCTGAGCATCGACATGGTCCGCCAGCGGGTGTCGCCGTACTCGTTCCCGTACCGCACCGACCCCGAGACCACCATCGCCCGGTCGTTCACCCTGCCGACCGCCCGCACCTTCAGCCTCTCGGGGACCGCCAGCATCTCGCCGCTCATCCCCGACGACGAGATCGACACCCTGGTGGGCCGGGAGGTGCCCTCGACCAGCCCGGTGATCGCCTACTCGAAGGGCCGCCTCCCCGGCGACCTGGCGGCCACGGCCTCGGCGGCGGCCGACGGGAACCCGGCCACCGCGTGGCAGGACGGCTTCGGCGCCGCCTACCAGAAGGGCCAGTGGCTCGAGTACGACCTTCGGCACCCGATCACCTTCGACCACCTCGACCTGCAGATCGTGGCGGACGGGCGGCACTCGGTGCCCACCTCGATCACCGTCTCGACCGACCAGGCGAGCCGCGCCATCCAACTCCCTCCGATCAAGGACCAGCCCGTGAGCGGGGCGACGGTGAGCGTCCCGGTCAGCTTCGCCCCCCTCAGCGGGCAGCGGATCCGCATCACCATCACCGGGGTGCGCCTCGAGTACGGGACCAACTTCTATTCGTCGATCCCGGTCGCCCTGCCGATGGCCATCGCCGAAGTGGGTATCCCCGGCGTCCAGGTGGCCCCGGTGCCCGCCACACTCCCGGGGACCTGCCGGTCCAACCTGATCGCGATCGACGGCCGGCCGATCAGCGTCGAGGTGGTCGGCTCAACCGCCGCCGCCCTCCAGGGTGCCGAGATGACCCTCGTCCCCTGCGGGGCCGACGCCAACGGCATCACCCTGGGCGCCGGCACCCACGTCGTGACGACCGCCCTCGGCCACTCCACCCTCACCGGCTGGAACGTCGACCAGCTGACCCTGGACTCCGCCCCCGGCGGCGGACCGGCACCGGGGGCGCCGTTCGGCTCCCTGCCGGCCACCCAACCCGGTCCGGCCCCGACCGTGACGGTGGTCGGCAAGACCTCGACCAGTGAGCAGCTCCAGGTGGCCGGGGCCACCGGACCCTTCGAGCTGGTGCTGGGCCAGAGCGTGAACCCCGGCTGGCGGGCGGTTGCCTCGCCGACCCCGACCTCGGGTGGGACGCCGGCCGGGTCCCACAGCGTCGCGCTTGGTGGCTCCGAACTCGTCGACGGCTTCGCCAACGGCTGGGCGGTGTCGGCGAGCGACCTCGGTGGACTCGGAGCGACCAAGACCGGGACCTTCACCGTCTCGTTGACCTGGACCCCCCAGCGCGAGGTCTGGGTGGCTTTGCTCATCTCGGCCCTGGCCCTCCTCGTATGCCTCGGGATCGTGCTTTTCCCCCTCCGCCGGCTGTGGCGACGCCGACGGGCGCCAACCCCGGCGGCCGTCGTGCTTGGCTCGCCGGCCGCGTGGCCGGGAAGTGACGAGGGAGTCGAGGAGGGCCCGCGCCTGTGCGGGCCGTGGCGGGACCGGGGCCGACGGCCCCACCTGTGGGCGATCCCGATCGGCGCCGGCCTGATCGGCGCCGGCGTCGCGGCAGTGAGCGCGCCGTGGATCGGGCTGGTGGTCGGCGCCGGCGCCGTGGCCGCACTGGGCTTCCGCTGGTTCCGGGGCCTGCTCAGCCTCCCGGCGGTCGGGCTCGCCGGGGCCGCTGGCGGCGTGGTGGTGGCGAGCAAGCTGCACCACCACTTCCCCCATGAGCTGGCCAGCTGGCTGGTCTGGATCGCGCTCGGCGCGTTGGCGGCCGACAGCCTCGTCGGGGTGGCCCGCAGTTGGCGTCCGCTCCCGGTCGCCCCCGAACCGACCGTGGACCGAGCCCGTCTTGCCCACCCAGACAAAGAGGACGGAGTCCGGGCCCGGGAGCCGGTTCCGGGACCGGCCGGGGTTCCGCAGACCGTCGCGGGCGACAGCGTCTCGGAGTCAGCCCGGTCTGCGGGCCCGGGCGAGGAGGATCGAGGCCAGGCCGGGGAGCCGGCACAGGGCCCGGTCGAGGGGCCGGAAGGGCCGGGGGACGTCGTGGTAGGGGGCGCCCCGGACCTCGATGTCGACGAACCCGTTGGCCGCCAGGATCTGGACGAGGGCGCGACGGGTGAAGACGTGGAGGTGGCCGACGACCTCGGAGCCGGGACGGCCGTAGATGGCCCGGATGGACACCTCGCTGAACAGGGGCTGGACGCCGAGGAGAACCAGGACCCGGTTGTACCAGGCGGCGAGGTTGGGGGTGGAGACCACCAGGGTGCCCCCGGGGGCGAGGACCCGGTGGATCTCGGCCAACGCGGCGTCGGTGTCGACCAGGTGCTCGATAACCTCGGAGAAGACGACCACGTCGAGGACGCCGGCGGCGAGGGGGAGCCCGAGACCGTCGACACCCCCGAGGGCGACGGGGACCAGCCGGTCGCGAGCGGCGAGCGCGGCGGGACGGGACCAGTCGATCCCGACGAACCGGGCCCCGACCCCGGCCCCGGCCAGGACGGACCGGGTGACCTCGGTTGAGGCGCCGTCACCGCACCCGAGGTCGAGCACCCGGGCCCCTTCCGAGGACCCCCTGAGGGCCTCGACCAACATCTCGGCCTGCCGTTGGGCCCGTTCGGCCCCCGAGCGCACGGTGGTCGCCGGGTCCTCGTAGAGGCCGCGCAGGCCGGTCGAGCTCACTTTGGCGCCCCGGCGTGCCCGGGCGGCTCCCGCCCCGGGCCCGAAGATGCTGGGTTCATCGCCGGGCTGAGCCAGACTCCTCGCGCCGGGGCAGGACGGGGGCGAGGCGCCCCGATCCGGACACCCCGGGCTCGGGGCGCTCGACCCGTTGTGCCTCGTGGTACTCCTCTTCGACGTTGACCGCCCAGATGTCGTGGTCGGCGCCGTGGATGTTCTCCACGGTCAGCATGGCGGTGTACATGGAGTGGTCCTGGTTGTTGTACTTGTGCATGCCATTGCGCCCGACCAGGTGCACGTTGGGCGCATGGGCGGCGAGCCACGCCACCACCGTGTCTACGTTGTCCTTGTAGGCGAAGTCGTAGTACGGGTAGGCCTTCTTCACCCGGACCACGTACCCTCGCTCTACGGCCGAGGGATCGACCAGCCCGAGCAGGCCGAGCTCCCAGGTGGCCTGCTTGATCAGGACCTCGTCGTCGGACCTCCACAGGGCGTCGCCCTCGAAGACGAAGTACTCAAGGCCGAGGCAGGTGGTGCCGGCCTGCACCATGTAGGGGGACCACTGGCCGAAGTTCTGGATCCGGCCCACCTCCACGTCGGGGGCATGCACGTAGATCCAGTTGTCGGGGAACCCGGCCTCCGCCGGCACCACCAGGGCCACGGTCAGGAAGTCCCGGTAGTGCAGATCGGAGCCGGCGGCCAGCACCACGGGCGGTGGTGGTGGGTCGAGGGCCCCGACCAGCTCGGCCACCGGCATCGAGGAGATGACGTGGCTGGCCGGAAGGTAGCGGCGCACCCCGTCCTCCTCGACGCTCACCCCGACGGCCCGCTCCCCGTCCAGGTGCACCCCGGTCACCCTGGTCCCGAGATGGACCACCCCGCCGAGGTCCTCGACCTTGTCCCGGCAGACCTCCCACATCATCCCGGGCCCGAGCTTGGGGTAGCGGAACTCCTCGATCAGCGTCGTGATCCGGGTCTGGTTGCGCTTGGGGGTGAGGGCGTGCAGGACCGCCTTGCCGAGGTCGAGGTTCTTCACCCGCTGGGCGGCCCAGTCGGCCGGCATCTCGGAGACCGGCACCCCCCAGACCTTCTCGGTGTAGGTCTTGAAGAAGGTCCGGTACAGCCGCCAGCCGAACCGGGCGACCAGCCAGCCCTCGTAGTTGGTCTGGTCCTTGGGCGGGGCGACCCGGGCCCACAGGTACGAGAGGCCGCACAAAAACGCCTCTTTGGGTCCGAGGTTCCACAGGGCGTTGGTCGGCCGCAACGGGTAGTCGTAATACTTGCCCTTGTAGAACATGCGGCTCTTGCGGGGCCGCAGGAGGAAGTCGTCGTCGGGGAGGATCTCGTTCCAGAGGTCCTCGACCGCCTTCACCTTGGTGAAGAAGCGGTGGCCCCCGATGTCGAAGCGCCAGCCGTCCCGTTCCACGGTGCGCGAGATCCCGCCCACCACGTCGTCGGCCTCGGCCACCACCACCGGGTCCCCCGCCTTGGCCAGCTGGTACGCGGCGGTGAGCCCGGCCGGTCCGGCGCCGATCACCACCACCGGGTCCTCGAGCCGGGCTCGGCCCTCGGGCCCAGCACCCGGGGCACTCTCCGCTCGTGTGCTCACCGCGCATCTCCTCGCATGGGCCGGTCACCCCTCGGTGCCCGACCTCGGGTGCTGCCGGCGCGGCCGAGACCCTCACGCCGAACGGACGCCGACCGGCCCACGTTCGGCTGGGAACACTAGTGGATGGCTCCCGCACCACTCCGGTTAGGGCACCAGGCGGTTCAGGAACGCCGCCAGCGAGTAGGCGAAGATCCCGAGCGCCGAGGCCGAGAGGACCACCCGCTCGAACCATCGGGTCCCCAGGGCCATCGCCGCCACGACGACGAGGGGGAACGCGCTCAGGGCGTAACGCTCGAAGGAGTCGAGATTGGTGCCGGTGACCGCCACCAGCACCACCGCCGTGGCGAAGGCCCCGTAGCAGGCGGGCAGGGTCCGCCAGGCCGCGACCACGAGGACCACCGCGAGCAGCACCCAGGGGACGTGCAGCGCCGTGCCGGGGTGGCGCAACGCCCCGGTGGTGTCGTGGAGCAGGGTGGCAAGCGGATCGGAGATCCCACCGTGGTGGCCGGCCGAGGTCTGGACCCGGATCGGGAGCCAGAAGTCGCCGTACACCGCACCCGACCAACCGAGGAAGGTCACGATCCCGGCTGCCGGGGCGGCCAGCGCGGCCAGGATGCCGGCTCGTTCGGCAGCCCCGGCACTCCGCCACCGGCGCACCCCTTCGGCCAGCACGGCCGCGCCCAACAGGACCCCGAGCGGCCGGGTGAGGCCGGCCGCGTAGCCGAAGGCCGCCGCCCACCACCACGACGGCCGGACCCCCGGTGCCGGCCGGAGACAGAGGAAGCAGGCCACGCTCAGCGTGAGGAGGAGCCCCTCGGCGTAGCCGAGGACGAAGCAGAACGCCGGGGGGGCGAGCGACATGACCCAGGCACTGCGTCGGGCCAGCTGCTCGTCGCCGGTCTCCCGGCGCACCAGGACCACTAAGAGGACCGTCCCTACCAGCGCGCCGACATTCGCGATGAGCACGATCGCCGTCGTGTCCGAGATCCCCGGGACCACCGTGAGGGCCCGGGCGGCCAACGGGAAGAGCGGAAAGAACCGGAGCGCCTGGTGGCCGAAGGGTCGGTATCCGAATCGGGCGATCGACTCATAGAAGCCGGCGTCCCAGGCCAAGAGACCCTGGTGGACACGGAACACCACCGCCGCCGAGGCCTGCCCCCGGTTCACCACCAGGTGCGCCACCCCGAGTGCGCCCAGGACGAGCACCCTCGCCGCCACATAGGGCACGGCCACCCACCGCAGTGCCTGCGCCGTGCGTCCGAGGAAACCCCGGCCCACCGATCGGGGCAGGGCCGGGGCGCTCACGAACCCGAGGCTGGGGCCGCAGAGGGCGCCTTGGCGTACTCGGTGAGGTTCATCGGCTCGTAGTACACGGTCGGCCGCTCGATCACCCAGGTCTTCCCGCCATAACCCGGAGCCTGGATGAGCTCGGTGGCGATCTGTTCGCACCGGGTGCTGAACCCCTGGTAGCCCGAGGCCCAGACGAACCAGATGACGTGGCCGGGCCCGGTCTTGGCCAGGAGCTCACGGGTGAAGGCGGCGGGCGAGGACTCCCGGATCGCCTTCTTGTAGTCGATCCAGTCGATGATCGACGGACCGGTCGAGCGGGGGTAGGTGATCTGGTCGTACCCCCGACCGGCGGTCAGCTGGTAGACGGCCGGTCCGAGCTGGTCCGGGCAGTAGGCGACTACGTCGCCGGGCTTGGCCCGGGCCGCCAGCACCGAGGCGACCGACGGCGCCTGCGTCCGCTGGGTGGTCACATTCTGGGCCGCGACGGCCAGCCCGGCCACCGCCGCCACGACGACGACGAAGGTACGGAGCCGGCTGTCGCCGAAGGTGACCAGGCCCAGGACCACCAGGGCCAGGAACGGGACGAACACGATCGAGGCGTAACGGTTCGAGTAGCCGCTCTTGGAGAGCAACCCGCCGGCGACCGCCAGGATGAGCGTCACCACGACGACGAAGGTGAGCGCCCGGCTCCGGACCCTGGTCCGCAGGTCCAGCTCGATGTGCCAGCGGTCCATGGCCACCCCGAAGACGGCCAGGAACGCGAGCACCAGGTACAAGATGGCGAGCAGGCGGCCCTGGTTCGACCCTGCCGCCGACAGCGTCGCCTGGTTGTCAGTGAACCCGGTGATGGCGCTCACGATCGCCCCGAAGTTCCCCGGCGCGGCCCACGGGGTCCCGGTGTGGCGGGCCTGGAACACGAACGTCGGGAGCCAGGGCACGAAGGCCAGGCAACCGACGGCCAACGCCCCAAAGGACCACCGGGCGTTGGTCCGGGCGACCGGATCGGGTTCGCTCTTGCGGCCCCGCCACAACAGCCACACCGCGACCGTCGCCACTAGGTAGAGCGCCCAGTACTGGCTGTAGAGGAGCGCCGCCACCGAGACCGCCAGCACGAGCAGGTTGGCCGGGCTGGCCCGCCTCGTCGCCCGGATGAGGGCCAGCATCCCGATCGCGCTGACCAGCATGACCAGCGAGTACATCCGGGCCTCGGTGCCGTAGTAAATGGCGAAGGGCGAGCTGGCCAGGAGCACGACCAGGGCCCAGGCACCGTGTCGCCCGTAGTTGCGCCCGATCGACCAGACCACCGGGATGGTGAGCACCGAGATGACCCCGGAGAGGGACCGCACCCCGAGGTTCGAGTCGCCGAAGACCTTCATCCAGAAGTGCAGCAGGACGTAGTAGAGGGGCGGGGCCCCGTCCTGGCGCAGGAGCATGTGCAGCTGGCTGAGGGGACGCCTGGCGATGTCGACGGTGAGGGCCTCGTCGAGCCAGAGCGCCGAGTGGGTCCAGAAGCGGAGCGCGATCCCGGCCGCCACCGCCGCCAGGCCAATGACGATCGCCGCGCGGCGCCACGACCGGGGCAGCGGCACGCCGGCGTTGGCGTCGACCGGCGGCTGAGCGGGTTTCGAGGAAGCCCCGGGACGGGCCGGATCGAGGGTGGCCGCGTCCACGTGCGGCATGGTAGGCGAGGGCGCCGCTGGTCAGCCCGACGGGTACGGACCCGGGTGGTACGCGCCTAGTCGGTCGAACCGGGCTCGGTCGCCTCGGGGGTCTCGGGAGCCTCCACCGAGCCCTGCTCGGCCGCGTAGTCGGCCCAGGCCGCCTGGGCCTCGGTCTCCGGCGTGAACTCGGTCTCGGAGTAGTCGTAGTTCCCGATGTAGTTCCCCTCGGCGTCGTAGGCGTGGGCGCCGAAGGCCTCCCGGTACTCCTCGGAGACCTCGCCGCCCTCGGCCGCCTGCTTGATCGAGAGGCTGATGCGGCGGCGTTGTAGGTCGATCTCGATAATCTTCACCCACAGCTCCTCGCCCGGGTTGACCACCTGCTCGGGGACGTCCACGTGGTGGGCGGCCATCTCCGAGATGTGGACCAGTCCCTCGATGCCGTCGCCCACCTGGACGAAGGCACCGAAGGGGACCAGCTTGGTGATCCGGCCGTAGACCAGCTGGCCCACCTCGTGGGTGTTGGCGAACTCCTGCCACGGGTCGATCTGGGTGGCCTTGAGCGAGAGGCTGATCCGCTCCTTGTCGAGGTCGACGTCGAGCACCTCGACCTCGATCTCCTCGCCCACCTGGACCACCGAGGACGGGTGGTCGACGTGCTTCCAGCTCAGCTCCGAGACATGCACGAGGCCGTCCATGCCGCCGAGATCCACGAAGGCCCCGAAGTTCACCACCGAGGAGACGACGCCCTTGCGCCGCTCGCCGGGCTTCAAGTTGGTGAGGAAGTCACCGCGCTGCTCCTTCTGGGCCTCCTCGAGCCAGGCCCGCCGGGACAGGACGACGTTGTTGAGGTTCCGGTCGAGCTCGATGATCTTCGCTTCGATCACCCGGCCCACGTAGGGCTGGAGTTCCCGCACCCGGCGCAACTCGACCAGGGACGCCGGCAGGAACCCGCGCAGCCCGATGTCGACGATGAGCCCGCCCTTCACCACCTCGATGACTGGGCCCTTCACCACCTCGTCCGCGTCCTTCAGCTTCTCGATGGTGGCCCACGCCCGCTCGTACTGGGCCCGTTTCTTGGAGAGCACGAGCCGGCCCTCCTTGTCCTCCTTCTGGAGGACGAGGGCCTCGATGTGCTCGCCCAGCGAGACGATCTCCTCGGGGTGGACGTCGTTGCGGATCGAGAGCTCGCGGGCCGGGATCACCCCCTCGGACTTGAACCCGATGTCGAGGAGGACCTCATCGCGGTCGATCTTGACCACGTTCCCCTCGACCAGGTCCCCGTCGTCGAACTCGATGATCGTCCCGGCCATCGCCTCCTCCAGGGAGGCTTCGGACATGTCGTCCTCGGTGATCGTGCGGGGGAGGTAGTGACCTTCGTCATCGAAGGTGCCCATGGCTTCCTCGGACCACAGGGCGATCGGTTCGACGGACATGGAGAAGACGGACTCGCTTTCCTTAGAGAGCCTGGGCGATGGGCGCCAAGCACACGATCGGCCGCTGGAACCGCTCCGGCCAGGGAAAAGACACTACCACCGCTTACCCACCCTTCGCCTCGGCCCAGGACGAGCCCCAGGCCATGGAGACCTTGAGCGGCACCGAGAGCTCGGCGGCACCGACGAGCGCGTGCTCGACCAGCGGACCGACCCCCTCGCGCTCGACCAGGGCCACCTCGACGATCACCTCGTCGTGCACCTGGAGCACCAGCCGGCTGGCCAGCTCGGCCGCTGCCAGGGCGTGGTCGACCCGGACCAGCGCCGTCTTGAAGAGGTCGGCCGCAAGACCCTGGATGCCGGCGTTCATGGCCTGGCGTTCCGCCGCCTGACGGACCCGGAAGTTCCGGTCCGAGAGCTCGGGCAGGGGCCGGATCCGCCCGAAGGCCGTGCGGGTGTAGCCCCGGTGCCGGGCCTCGGCCACGGTCTGGTCCATGTAGGCCCGGACCGCGGGGAAGGCGGAGAAGTACTTGGCCATGATCTCGGCCGCCTCCTCCACCCCGGTCGCCAGCCGCCGGGCCAGCCCGTAGGCCTCCATGCCGTAGGCAAGGCCGTAGGAGACCATCTTCGAGTACTCCCGCTGGGTGCGGGTGACCTCCTCGACCGGCACACCGAAGACGCCGGAGGCCACCACGCGGTGGATGTCGGTCCCCGAGGAAAACGCCTGGAGGAGGCCGGGGTCCGCGGCCAGGTGGGCGAGGACCCGGAGCTCGATCTGGTCGTAGTCGGCCACCAGGAACACGAAGTCCTCGGCCGGCACGAACACCCGACGGAACCGCTTGCCCGCCTCCGAGCGCACCGGGATGTTGTGCAGGTTGGGGCGCTCCGAGGAGAGTCGGCCGGTCCGGGCCACGGTCTGGCGGAACGAGGCGTGGATCCGCCCGTCGTCTTGGACCTCGGCGAGGAGGCTCTCGCCGTAGGTCGACCGGAGCTTCTCCACCTCCCGGTAGCGCAGCAGAGTCTCGACGATGGGGTGCTCGTCCCGCAGGGACTCGAGGGTGGCGGCGTCGGTGGAGTACCCGGTCTTGGTCCTCCGCCCCGGCTTGAGGCCGATCTCGTCGTAGAGCACGGTGCGCAGCTGGGGGGTGGAGTTCACGTTGAAGGCGTGCCCCGCCAGCTCGTGGATCTCGGTCTCCAAGGCAGCACAGTCGGCCACCAGTTCCTTGGTCACCCGGCGAAGCTCGTCAGTGTCGACCCGGATGCCCACGACCTCCATGCGTGCCAGGACCCCGATGAGCGGGCACTCGACTTCGTCGTTGAGGGTGCGCAGCCCGTCGGCGTCCAGGGCCGCCCGCATCGGCCTCACCAGCTGGGTGACCACGCTGGCCTCCTCGACCGCCTCGGCCACCGCGTCGACCGAGTCTCGGCCGTCGAGGGCCAGCCGGCCCTGGGACTCGGTGGCCGGGCCCCGCAGATCGCTGTGGAGGTAGGGGGCTGCGACATCAACCAGGTCGTAGTCGCTGCGCGACGGATCGAGCAGGTATGCCGCCACGGCGGTGTCGAGAACCGGCTCGATGCCGGCGATGCCGAGGCCCGCCAGGGCCCGGAGCAGTTCTTTCACCTCGTGCCCGACGACCTGGGCGCCGGTCATACGCTCCAAAGCCCGGCGGACCGTCACCGTCGCCAACAGGTCGGGGCCGATCCACAGGGCCCGCCGGTCGTCCCCGCCGCTCACCACCGCCACGCCGAGCAATGGCGACCGGCCGGCCGGCCCCACGCTGCGCCCCGCCACCCCGATCGGCTGGCCCTTCGCCGCGACGAGTAGCTCCGCGAGGAGCTGCGCCGCCGCCGCGGAGCTCTCTGGCACCGTGGCTTGGGGCGCCGGGGCCGCCTCGACCGGGCCCACCGCCCCGGGCGCCGCCGGGATCGTCTCTTCGGTGTCGGGCTCCGCCCGGTCCCCCTCGGCCCCGTCGGCCACGTCAGTCGGGGTGGCAGAGCCGGTCGCCGGTGGCCCGAAGGTCCCGTCGCGCAAGAGGGGGACCACCCGGTCCCAGGTCGACTTGAGCTCGTAGCGGTCGAAGCACGTCCGGGCGGCATCCAAGTCCCAGCCACCCAGGACGAGGTCGTCCACGCTGACCTCGAGCGGGACCTCCCGGACCAGGGGGATGAGCTCGAGATTGGCCCGCACCCGGTCCTCGGCCTCGGCCAGGTTGGCCCGGAGCTTGGGGGTGAGCGAGTCGAGATGGGCGAAGATGCCGTCGATGTCGCCGTAGGTGCTGAGGAGTTTGGCGGCGGTCTTCTCCCCCACTCCCGGAACGCCGACGATGTTGTCCGACGGGTCGCCCCGCAGCGCCGCCAGCATCGCGTAGCTGGCAGGCCGCACCCCCGTGCGGTCCTCGATCCCGGCCTCGTCGTAGAGCGAGTAGTCACTCACCCCTCGCCGGTTGTACAGGACCTTCACGTAGGGGTCTTCCACCAGCTGGAAGCAGTCGCGGTCGCCGGTCACCACGATGACCTCGCAGCTCCGGTCCCGCGCCTCGGTGGCCAGGGTCGCCAGCACGTCGTCCGCCTCGAAACCGGGCACCTCCACCAACGGGATCGCGAGCGAGGCGACTGTGGCCCGGATCATGTCGAACTGCGCGGTGAGCTCGTCGGGGGTCTCGGACCGCCCGGCCTTGTACGCGGCGTGCAGCTCGTCCCGGAAGGTCGGCCCCGGCGGGTCGAAGGCCACCGCCATGGCCGCCGGCCGGTGCTCTCGGACCAGATAGATCAGCATCGAGATGAACCCGTGGACCGCGTTGGTGACCGTGCCGGCCCGGGTGGTCAGCTCGGGGGGGAGCGCGAAGTAGGCCCGGAAGGCCAGGGACATCCCGTCGAGAACGATAAGGGGCCCGGGACGCTCGCTCACCGCAGGCCGGGCTCCACGCTCACGGCGAGAGCGATCCGTCGATCACCCGGTGGGCGATCTCCCGCATCCGGGTCCGGGTGCGCATGGCCGTCCGCTGGATGAACGAGAAGGCCTCCTCCTCAGAGAGCCTGGCCTCCTCGATCAGCTTGACCTTGGCCTCGTCAACTACGCGGCGGGTGGTGATCTTGTCCTCGGCGGCGGTGCCGGCCGAGGCGAACGTCTCGACCTCGGCGTCGATCGCCCACTGCTCCCGGCAGTTGGCAAGGACGTTGCCCACCGCGCTCAGCAGCTCCTCGCGACGGAACGGTTTGACGAGGTAGGCAGCGACCCCGGCATCCCGGGCCTCCTCGATCAGCTCGCGCTGGCTGAAGGCGGTCAACACCATGACCGCCACCCGGGCGTCACGGGTGATCTCCCGGGCCGCCTGGATGCCGCTCATCCCGGGCATCTTGACGTCAAGGATGGCCAGGTCGGGGCGCGTCTCGGCCGCCAGCCGGACCGCGTCGTCGCCGCGTCCGGTCTCGCCGACCACCTCGTAGCCGGCGGATGTCAGGATCTCCTTCAGATCGAGCCGGACGATCGCCTCGTCCTCGGCGATGATGGCCCGAACCGGGGTGCGCTTGGTCGCCTCGGCCTGGCTCAACTGGGTGGCACCCCGACCCGTTGGAGGAGCTCGTCGCGGCGACGTTCGAGGTCGGCCACCGTCGAAACCAGGGCGTCCTTGGCCCGCGCCATGGCGTCGGCGTGCCGCTTCACCTCGCTGTACTCGTGGGTGGCGAGCGGGGTCTCCGAGACCAGGGACCGGAGCCTCGCGTCCTCGGCCGCATCGGCGACCACGGCGTACTGCTCGTTCAGGATTGCCAACTCCTGGCGGGCCCTGACGAGCCGCTCGTGGACGTCGCGGATCCGCCGCTCGACGAGGAACCGTTGCATGGGCGACCGATTGTACGTCTTGGGCTGGGCCACCGGTCCCTGGACCTCAGGAGCTCCAGGAGACCCAGCGACGGCGAGCGACCCGCTCGAGCAGGCCCAGACGCGGCTCGACCCCGATCCCGGGGTCCTCCGAGAGCAAGACCAGGCCACCGGCCGTCTTTAGATAGGAGAACGGGTTCACCACCAAGTAGCCGTCGGGGTCACCGAGATCCCCGGGGAGCGAGAACTCGTCACGCCCGGCGAGCGCGGCGTTCAGCGCCCGGGCCAGGCCGGTCTCGAAGAACCCGCCGACGAAGCAGGCGATCCCGGCGCTCGCGCACGCCACCGCGGCCGAGATCGTGGCTGCCACCCCACCGAGGCGTCCGGGCTTCAAGCAGGCCACCTGACACGCCCCAGCCCCGACCGCCTCTTCGACCCGGCCCGGCGACCACAGCGACTCGTCCAACCCGATCGGGGTCACCATGGTCTCGACCAGCGAGCGATGGGCGGCCAGGTCCCCCGGCGCGAAGGGTTGCTCGAGGCACACCAGCGCGAAATCGTCGAGGGCGCGCAACGCCGGCTGCTGGCCGGGGCTGTAGGACCCGTTGGCGTCAGCCAGCAGCGGGACATCGCCACAGTGGTTTCGCACCGCGGCGAGCGGAGTGCGATCCCACCCGGGCTCGATCTTGAGCCGCAACCTCCGTGCGCCTCCTTCAATCGCCGCGTCAGCCGCGTCGAGCAGGCGACCGATGTCCCGCCCCGGGGGGATCCCGACCAGCGACCCCGATTCGACCTGCGTCCGCTCGATCCCCAGCCAGGAGGCAAGGGAACGGCCCAATGCCTTGAGCTCGGCGTCGAGCACCGCCATCTCAATCGTCGCCGCCACCATCTGTTCGCCGACCGATCCCTTCCCGCCGCAAGTCGCGGCGATGGCGTCGGCCGGGGGCAGGGTCCCAGTCGGCTCGGCGGCGCGCAACCGGCCGAGCACCTGGTCGACCACGACCGGTTCGAGGTCGTCGACAGCGAGGTCCGGAGGGCGAGCGGCGGGGTACGCGGCGCACTCCCCCCAGCCGATCGCCGCGTCGGTCACGACCCGCAGGAACAGGGTGGTCTTGTCGAGCTGGGTGCGCCCGGCGCTGGCGACCGGCTCACCCAGCGCCAACGGCGCCACCAGCACCTCGATGCCTTCGACCCTCACGACGCTCCCGCCACCAGGTCACCCCCGGCACGAGTCGAGGGTGGAGCGTTACCGAAGCCGACACGTGGTTGGCACCGTTTCCTCCGGGCTCGGGCACCCCCGCGACCTATCGTCGTGTGGTGCGGACGACGAGGGCATCGCTCACCATGGAGGACCTGATCGAGGGGGTTCGACGCGATGGCTACGCCATCGTCGAGGGGATGCTCGATTCCGACGACATCGCGCGTAAACGTGCCGACCTCGATCGGATCCTGGCCGACACCCCGACCGGGCGAAACGACTTCGAAGGGTTCGCGACGCGGCGCGTCTACGCCCTCTTTGCCAAGACCCGCACGTTCGACGAGACCGCCGTCGACCCCTTCGTGCTCGGTGCGCTCGACGCCCTGCTCGGCCACTACCAGCTGAGCGCGCCGGTCGGGATCCAAATCGGTCCGGGCGAGACGGCACAGGTCCTCCACCGCGACCAGAGCGTCTATCCCCTGCCGTCGCCCAACCCTCCGGTGGTCGTCAACTCCATGTGGCCACTCGACGACTTCACCGAGGAGAACGGCGCGACCCGTCTGATCCCGGGGAGTCACCTCTGGGAGATGGAGCGAAGGCCCGGCCCCGACGACAAGGTCGTCGTGGCCGAGATGCCGGCGGGCTCCATGCTCTTGTACTTGGGCAACCTCGTACACGGCGGTGGGGAGAACAAGACCGACCGGACCCGCCTCGGGGTGATCCTCGAGTACGTCGTGAGCTGGCTGCGTCCCCAAGAGAACCATTGCCTGGCCGTGCCGAGGGCCGTCGTCAGTCAGCTTTCCCCCCACCTCCAGGAACTCCTCGGGTACAACATCCATCCGCCGTTCCTCGGTTACGTCGACGGTCGGCACCCGAAGACGGTGCTCGACCGACCCGAGTGACTCCGAGCTCCCGGCATCCGAACTGACCTCGTCGCTCGACCGGCGAAAGCATAGGGGCATCTCCGTCGGGCAACGCCTGGCGCCGCGTCATTCGCCGGGCCCGTCGCCCACGATTTCGAACGCGTCGGCTCCAACCTTGGACCGATGCGGTTGTTGTGTCGGGAGCAGACCGCAGCCGACGGCCCAGATAGGCTCGATCGCCCAGCCCGGATGGCGGAATCGGTAGACGCGGAGGCCTCAAAAGCCTTTGCCGGCAACGGCGTGCGGGTTCGAGTCCCGCTCCGGGCACAGGTCAGAGGCCCTTTTCAGCCTCTCATGTCACAACCGTGTCACAACCGGGACGGGCTGCCAGCCCAGGCGGCGCCGCCTTCTTCCGGTTGGCGTCTTTTCAATCAAGTGGTGCACATCGATCGGGTCCACCGCGTAGTGGGCCACCGGAGTGATCCTCGACGTGTCCCTGACAAGGCACGACGAAGGAGCTTCCGGTGGCCCACCAAGAGTTTGCCCCCTTTGCGTTGCTCGACGCGCTCAAGGCCGGAGGCGACGTCTACAAGATCCGCCGTTCGGTCGAGTTCGTCCTCCAATGAGGTCGAAAAGACCCTCCGATGACTCCGGCACGTCGCGCTCCGACGCCATGCGCGAGCGGTCGCCAGTTGCACGAACCCGAGGAGACGACCATCTCGCACGGGGAAAGTGGACCAATGCTTAGGTTGGCCTTCTCGGTCGGGCCAGAAACGTTAGCCGCCCGTCGAGATCAGATTCGCATAGGTGACATCGACGACGGGGACAGTGTTCGAACCGCCGAGCGTCGTCGTATAGGTGTCGGTACCCGCCGTAGTGCCCCAGAACTGGATGACATCATTCTGCACCAGGTTCTCGGCAACGACCGAACGCGGCAGTCGGAGTTCCACGATGTCGCTCCAGAAGCCGTATCCATCGTTCGTGACATCGACGAGCATCGCATTAGCGCCGGTTCGGGAGTCGTACTGAAAGACCTGGGCCTGATATGTCACGCACAAGCCGGATTGAGCGTTTGGGCTCGTAACCGCGAGCTGGTACACCCTTGTACTGGGACGCGGGGATCGTGGTCGTGGTCGTCATGGTGGGCAGCACCAAGGTCGTGGCTGTCGTCGGTGGCACCGATCCCGCCGAGTTAGCGTTGTGGGACGAGTGGTGACCGCTTGTCGCCGCGGTAACGCCCACAGCTGCACCCCGGTGAGAAGCAGAGCGGCTCCGACTCCCCACGGCATCGTGGGCGTCGCCGGATCGGCGTTCCAGAAGAAACGGCATCCGCCCCGAAGGCGGCCGTCGGGACCTGAACTTCGGGGACGCTTACTGGCCTAGTTCTTCCGGTCCATGAGTTGAGGTTGCACATCCACCCCTTGGAGGGGTCCGGCGATTGACTCTGTGGTTTCGAGCAAGAGACCAAGGAGCCCATCACCGTGACCCCAGCAGAGATCATCTACCAGCGCCGCATCGCGCTGCTGGCATTGGCCAAAGAGACCGGCAATGTTGCTGAGGCCTGCCGCAGCTTTGGCGTCA